>NZ_JAKILE010000013.1:0-159277 GCF_023283775.1 Shewanella seohaensis | reverse complement strand
GCATTGTGGTCCCACCTGATCCCATCCCGAACTCAGAAGTGAAACGCAATCGCGCCGATGGTAGTGTGGGGTCTCCCCATGTGAGAGTAGGTCATCGCCAAGCGCCTAATTTAGCTTAATGTGTAAACGTTAAGTTAAAGGAGCGGTAGTTCAGTTGGTTAGAATACCGGCCTGTCACGCCGGGGGTCGCGGGTTCGAGTCCCGTCCGCTCCGCCAACATTAAGAGATAAGCCTCTGCAGCAATGCAGAGGCTTTTTTCGCTTTATCTGTTTCATTTTGAGCCGCTCTTATCACTCTTTGTCTACCAGTCCTCTGGCTAACGCAAAATAAATCTTTATTTTCTGCTGTTGAAATCATGTTATTTGCCCCAAGATAATCCGAAGTGCTGCAATCTGGTGGCGTTTATCACAGGAGTTTATGTCATGTTTTATGATTTAACGGCTGTTCAATTTAGCAAGATGCTGAAAAACTTGAGTCTTATTCTGGAAAAGGGTGAGATTTTTGCCAACTTGAAGAAGGTGGATATGGCGGTATTATTAAATTCCCGCTTAGCACCCGATCAATTTAATCTGATCCGTCAGATCCAGATTGCCTGTGATACCGCCAAGATTGGGGTCGCGCGTCTAACAGGGAATTTAGATACCGTACCTAAGCATGATGATACTGAAATGACTCTGCCAGAGTTGCAAGCGCGTATTGCTTCTGTTATCGAGTACTTAGCTCAATTTACCGAGGCAGATTTTGCGGATGCGGCGACAATTCACGTCTCTCAACCACGTTGGGAAGGTAAGTATTTGACGGGATACGAGTTTGCGATTGAGCATGCTATCCCGAACTTATATTTCCATGTGACGACGGCCTATGCGATTCTGCGCCACAACGGTGTGGATGTGGGTAAGAAAGATTATCTTGGCCCTATGCCTTACAAGTCGTAATGTTCATCGCACAGCGGAGCATTTGCTTTGCTGTGCGTTTAATGCGGCTGAGGTAATAGCACGCTAACCTTTAGCCCGCCAAGTTCTGAATGTGTAAAGCTAAGTTCCCCCTGATAACTCTCGACAATATCTTTGCAAATCGACAGGCCTAAGCCATGGCCTTGAATGCTCTCATCGAGCCGAATCCCTCGCTCCGTAATCACAGCTAAATCGCTATCGGATACGCCTTCGCCATCGTCGCTGACCTCTATTTGATACGCCCGTTTGCTGGCATGAGTCTGCTTAATACAAAGCTTTATCTGTTGACGCGCATGCTTGCAGGCGTTGTCGAGTAGATTGCCAAGCAGTTCCAGTAAGTCGTCCCGGTCGAAGGGCAGGATCAGTGCTTTATCAAACTGATAATCAATTTGACGCTCTGGATAGATGCGCTGCATCACTTGGATGAGTGGCGGCAGATCGTCATTGAGCACGGTAAAACGCCCTGGCGTTGAAAGCCCGACGATTTTAGTGCGCTTAAGCTCTCGCTCAATAATATGGTGCAGATCCGCGAGCACCTTACTGCCTTCGCGTCTTTGCTCTGGCGCTAGGCTATCGAGGTAGGATTGTAGCCCTTGCAGTGGACGTTTCATTTCGTGGGCAAGATTACCCAAGGCATTGCGTGAACGTTGTACCCTCTGCCCGAGTTGATTCATGAGGCGTTCGATTTCCTCAATCAAAGGGCTAATCTCTGTTGGCGTGTGCTGGGTATCGATTTCTTGTCCTTGGAGCCGCAGTTGCCTGATGGCATCTGGCATTTGCTCTAGCGGTTTAAAGCCCCGTTTGAGCAACAGGTGCTGGGCAAATAGCAGGATCATAATGGTCAGCAGTACCACTACCGCGGCAAAGCCTAAAAAGCGTAATTGGGTTTGCTCGAGTGAGCTAATGTCTTCCGTCACCCAGAGGATAATGGTTTGCTCATTCTTGGCGATTGCCTGACTGAGCATCAGCCAATGATGGTGGCCAACATATTGAGTTGCGAGTTGTTGTTCACCAACCTTTAGTGTTGGCAGGGTGACGTTATGATCGAAAAGCGATCGAGAGCGGAGTTGTTGCTCATCGATTTTAATCGCAAAGTAGTGGCCCGAATTGACCCTGTGATACACATTGGGAAGCCTGTCGGCACTCAGTGCCCAAGTGCCATCGGCTTGCGGTTCGAGGGCGGAGATCAGACTATCGGCATCGTGTTGCAGGCGCGAGGCTACAAAGTCTTGGGTTAAGATTTGAATGCCTTGAAATAGCAAATACAACAATAGCGCCATAGCGCAGGTGAGGGTGATAAGCAGATTGCGGGTGAGGTAGGCTTTGAGTGAATACACGCTTATACATCCTTGAGTCGATAACCTTGGCCGCGCCGCGTCTCGATATAGTCTTTACCTAGGCGTTGGCGAAGTCGGTTGACGTACACTTCAATCACATTGCTGTCTTTGATTTGTTCCTCTTCGTAAATGCGCTCACTCAACTCGGATTTGGAGACAATCTTAGTCGGGTTGGCCATTAAATAATGCAGCAGGCGATACTCAATCTTAGTCAGCTCGATAACGTCCCCTTCGGCATTGGTCACCGCTTGTTTATCCACATCGAGGGAGACGCCCGCATGTTGCAGCAGATTATCGGCGCGGCCAAAGTGGCGGCGGATCAGCGCTTCTAATCTGGCGAGCAGCTCCTCAACATGGAAAGGTTTACCGAGATAATCATCGGCGCCAGCCTTGAGGCCATCGACGCGTTCGTGCCAAGCATCGCGAGCCGTAAGAATTAACACTGGCATCAACAGGCCCTTTTGGCGCCATTGGCTCAGTACGCTTAAGCCCGGCTTTCCGGGCAAGCCTAAATCGAGGATCACCGCCTCGAAGGCTTCTTCCTCGCCAAGAAAAGCGCCATCGATGCCGTTATTGGCATGTTCAACCGTGTAGCCCGCCTTGTTAAGGGCGGGGATGAGGCGAGCCACTAAGTCAGTATCATCTTCAATTAGGAGTAAGCGCATCAGTCGACCTTTTCCTTAAGCCATTCACCCGTTTTGGCATCGATCTTAATCTCATAGACCACGCCATCGTCGCGCAGGATTTCGAGTTCATAGATGATGCGTCCGTGTTTTTGTTCAACTTCGAGGTCGAGCAAGCGCCCCTTAAGGCGCGACTCATAGCGTTGCATGATGGTGTCGAAGGGTAATACTTTGCCCTCCTTCACCCATTCGACCACTTTGTTGGAGAGGTCTTCATCATGGGCTAGACAGCTTGGGCTGTTAATCATCCCAGCGGCCAAAGCCAGGAATATTAACGGTATCTTCATCGAATATGCCCTTCTCTGCGAGGTTATGGCAATTGCTGCATTGGCTGAATGAGCCGACTTTGGGGTTATCTTGCACCATGCGTCTTGGGATCTCATCGTGCTTACGGATAAAAAATGCCTGCTCGGTAATTTTCTGCGGCCCCATGCCGTCAATCAAAGGTTTGCTATTTTTCATCACCTTACCATTTTGCGCAGCATGTTGAACGAGATATTGCTCAATTCTAGCCGTTGCTTCAGGCGACAGACTGGCATCATCACCAAAGTGGTTGCTTAGGTTGCTGGTAATTGCCTGCCACTTTTCGGCGGGCAGTAAATTTGCGGGATACGCCATATGGCAGCTGCCGCATTCTGTTGAATATTCCGCATTTTGTGGGATGGCTTGATTATGTTCGAAGCCATCGTGGGCATAACCTGTGCCAGTAAAGGTTAAGCTAAGGCCTACGGCGCCTATCGCAAGGGCGAGGACGGTGAGTGTGGTTCCGGCAATCCAGCTTAGGGGATGGGCTTGTTTAGTCATGGTATTTCCTTAAGTTTTACTGATTAAAATGGGTGTGAATAACGCCGTTATTGCAAACTCAGCCACAGCAGTACGTCACCTTTTTCTTGAGGCGTGCACTCGCGTTTAAAGGTCCAGTTACAGTTGCGGGTAAACCATTTCTCAATCTTGGCCGCATCGGTTAAACGGTTACTGGTGAGTGACGGCGCCATGGCCTCGATGGGCTTTCGGGTGTTTTGATGCATACCCGGGTCTGTCACTTTGGCGGTGTGGCAGCTGGCACAGCTGCGATCTTCACTCTGCTGTAGCCACAGTGCTTGTCCTGCCGTGGCGCTAAAGGGGCCTGCACCTTGTGCCTGATATTGTTGTAGTTGTAAGCCAATTCGCTCGGCGCTGAGTGGCAAGCTGGCGACCTTGGAATTGGCGGCATTGGCATTAACACTGCTGAGTAGTACCACAGTGAGTGCCAGTCCCATCAGGCTTTTATTCAGGTTGTTGTTCATCTCTAACTCCTTTGAATGGTCGGATTGTGACGGTTATTGATGTTCATCTTGTTGGATCAGCGGGCGCTGCTTTTTACCTGTCAGCATGGCTTTGACGAGGTTTTCCTTATGCAGCAGGCTGCTGACGATCACGCCGCCGACATGGGTGACGATAAGAAACAGGCTGAAGTTGGCAAAAAACTCATGCGCTTCTTTCAGTGCGCCCTCGGGCCAAGAGGCGAAAAAGCTTGTGGCGAGTGGACCTTGGCCATCGGTGGCATAAAGCGCCATGCCGGAGAAACCCGTGAACCCTATGCTGAGGATCAGGGCGACTATCATCAGCGCGCCTGCCGGATTGTGGCCGATGTAATCTTTAGCCTTGCCAGTGAAGAGTTTCTTCAGGTAAGCCCATGCTATGCTCGGACGGGTAACAAAGTTGATAAAACGCGCATGGTGAGTACCAATCACGCCCCATAACAGGCGAAATACCAGCAGGGTTAAGATGCTGTAGCCAGCGTAACTGTGGATGTTCATCCATTCGTCTTCACCTTCGGTGAGGTAGGCTAAGGTAAAAAAGCCCACCAATGACCAGTGGAAGATACGGATCAAGGGATCCCAGACTTTGATGTTTTGCTGCATATTTGAGGACATGATCTGTTGCTACTAAGGTGGTGTGCTTGCAGGCTACTAAAGCCAAACTTAAACGGCGCTTAAATTTTGTGGAGCGAACTTGCCTGCTGTTCTGGTGAGTGAAATGGGTAAATAGGAGATAAATCCATCGAACTAAGCTTGTTAAGGTATTGGTATTAAGCTAGATTTTGCCGCTTCATCTTCGAGAGGTAAGGGAGCAACCTGTTTATGCCAGTCCATCTTTTTAGTCGTCAGCCCGATCGAAAATCTTTTTTAATTTATGCGGTGCTGCTGTTTATCATCGAAGTGTTGATCGCGCGTTTTGTGCCTTCGGGGTTTATTCGCGGTTTTGTCGGTGACGTGTTAGTGGTGATCCTGTTGTTTTGTATGGCGCGCACGCTAGTGCCCGTGGTGAATGCAAAAGGGGAGTCAATCAATCAGTTTTGGCACACACCATGGTTGGCGCTGGCTGTGCTGCTGTTTGCCTTCGGTATCGAATTTGGCCAGTATTGGGGCTTAGTGGACAAGCTGGGGTTGGGCGGAAATCGTTTGGCGCGAATCGTGATTGGTAGCCATTTCGACCCACTCGACTTGCTGGCGTATTTTGTGGGATACCTGATATTGATGGGCTTGTATTGGAAGCGAAATTAGCTATTTCAGGGCAAAGGAAGGATACCGCATGCAGCCGATAACAGCCTTCACACTGCGAGTGTCCGATACTGAGGCGCTCACTCAGCCTTTGTATTTCAATCAGCAAGCTACTGGGGCCAAGATTGCGGGAAGGCAGCTTGAGGCCCAGTACCGCTGCACTTTACCCTGTGGCACCCAAGGCTATTTACTGTTGACCTCCTACGATTGTCCCTTTGAAGAATCGACCGAGTGCAGCCTGCTCGATACAAATTTTAAATTAGTGGCGAGTCGCTCCTTCTCGCAGAGTTATCATTCGTTTTTACTCTATGCCCATTGGCCTGTTGCGGATAATGGCCTGCGGCTGCATTACTACGATCAGTTAGTTTGGGATTTGCATGTTCTGCCAAGCCGTTTAGGTCGGTTCGGGGGGCCGCGTCTTGAATTTAGCCCAGTAGCCAATCCTGAGTGCGATCCCCGCACGGCAAGCTCGATGGCAGAACTGTCGCAGCGGTTAGCGAATATCGAGACTGACCGTTAACGTGATACTAAAAAAGGCGTTAGTAACTCGGTCAACCAAGCCATAAATACCTGAAGACGCTTTGAAAGATGGCGTCTATGGGGATAGAGCAAGCTCACTGGCATTGAGGGCGCTGGGTAATCTGGCAAGATCTCTATCAGTTCGCCAGTTTGGAGATATTTTGCCACCCCAATATTCGGCGCTTGAATAATCCCTAAACCCGCCAGACAGGCCGCGCTGTAGGCATCGGCATTATTGACTGTGATTAGCTTAGGTAAGGCTAGGGCGCAGAGTTCGTGATTATCTTGGCTTAGATACTCAAATCCTGAATCGCTGCCGCCTAATTGGCCTACGTAATGAATAAGCTTATGCCCTTGGCTAAGCTCTTCTATATTCGATGGTTTACCGTATTTTTCGATATAGCTTGGGCTAACGCAGTTCAGCATCTTAAAGTGGCCAATCTTCTTAGCGATAACGCCTTCTTGCTGCACGCTGCCAACGCGGATCACGCAGTCAAAACCTTCGGCGACGATATCGACCTTGCGGTCGGTACTGCTTAGCTCCAACTCAATTTGGGGATATTGCTCAATAAAGTCAGGAAGATGGGGAAGCACTAAGTTTCGTGCAATCCCCGTGGACATATCGACTCTTAAGCGACCCGAAACTTGCGCCGCCTGCAGCTGGAAAAGGCTTTCTAATTCTTGATAGTCGGTGAGCAAGTTTTTGCAGCGCTCATAACAGCTTATACCATCTTGAGTGAGGCGTACTGTGCGAGTGGTACGTTGAAGTAAACGTGCGCCTAACGCGGTTTCGAACTGGGCTACGACATTCGATACATGGGTTTTCGACAGACCTAGGCTGATACTGGCTTGAGTAAAACTCTCTAATTCAGCCACCCGCATAAAAATTTGCATGGCTTGTAGTCTATCTTGCATTGCAATTGTTCTCTAATAGCTAACAGTCTTGCCATTTATAGTGTGTTTATCCCTCATAGTGCAAGTAATAAGCTGTGTGCAGTGGAATCGCCATGCTGTGCGGCAGCATTAACATAGATGAATGAAGAGGATACACAATGAACACAACTCCCATCGCGCTGATCACAGGTGCAAGTCGTGGCTTAGGTAAAAATGCGGCCCTGACCTTAGCCGCACAAGGTGTTGATATTATTCTAACTTACCAAAGTAATGCCGCTG
Organism: Shewanella seohaensis; assembly: GCF_023283775.1. NCBI lineage: Bacteria > Pseudomonadati > Pseudomonadota > Gammaproteobacteria > Alteromonadales > Shewanellaceae > Shewanella > Shewanella seohaensis. The sequence goes on along the minus strand of NZ_JAKILE010000013.1, from coordinate 152,069 downwards.
CGGCCGCCGAGGTGGTTGCGGAAATTGAATGGCACGGACGCAAGGCTGTCGCGTTACCGTTAGATGTGGGTGATAGCAAGTCCTTTAGTGATTTTTCTCAACGCGTTAAAACCGCACTCGAACAGACTTGGCAACGGGATAGTTTTAACTATCTAGTTAATAATGCAGGGATTGGTATTCATGTGCCCATGGCTGAAACCAGTATGGAGCAGTTCGATACTTTGATGAATATTCATGTCAAAGGGCCTTTCTTCTTAACTCAGGCGTTGCTGCCTCTGCTTGCCGATAATGGCAGTATTATCAATGTCTCTACGGGGTTAACGCGCTTTGCTGTTCCGGGATTTGGTGCCTACGCCACTATGAAAGGCGCGGTCGAAACCATGACCAAGTATTGGGCGAAGGAGCTTGGTCCACGCGGTATTCGCGTTAATGTGCTGGCTCCCGGTGCAATCGAAACGGACTTTGGTGGTGGTGCCGTCCGGGATAACCGACAGATGAATGAGTTTTTAGCGCAGCAAACGGCGTTGGGGCGGGTGGGATTACCCGAGGATATTGGCGGTGCAATCAGTGTCTTGTTGTCACCCGCTGCGACGTGGATAAACGCGCAACGTATCGAGGCATCTGGCGGTATGTTCTTATAGTTCAACGCGCTAAAAATAGAGAAAGGGCCAATGGCCCTTTCTTGTTACCAAGGCAAGGTTTCAGCTCGGTTAGAAGAACCCGAGCGGATTGATATCGTAACTCACCAATAGGTTTTTGGTGTTTTGATAGTGATTGAGCATCATCTTGTGGGTTTCACGGCCGATGCCTGACTTCTTATATCCGCCAAAGGCCGCATGGGCAGGATAGGCGTGGTAGCAGTTAATCCAAACGCGACCCGCTTGAATGCCTCGACCTAGACGCTGGGCGCGGTTCATGTCCCGAGTCCATACACCAGCACCAAGGCCGTATTCGGTATCGTTGGCAATTGCTAAGGCTTCGGCTTCATCCTTGAAGGTGGTGACCGAAATAACCGGACCGAAGATTTCCTCTTGGAAAATCCGCATCTTATTATGGCCTTTCATGATCGTTGGGCTGATGTAATAGCCTTTGCTTTGCTCGCCTTCAAGTTGGCAGAGTGAGCCGCCTAAGAGCACCTGCGCGCCTTCATCTTTACCAATCGCGAGATAGCTTAAAATCTTATCGAACTGTTCTTGGGAGGCCTGTGCGCCTACTTGGGTGGCGGTATCCAGCGGGTTGCCTTGCTTGATGGTTTGCGCACGGGCGAGCACTTTTTCGATAAAGCGATCGTAAATTGACTCTTGGATCAGCACCCTTGATGGGCAAGTACAGACTTCGCCTTGGTTGAAGAAGGCCAGCAACATGCCTTCGACGGCCTTATCTAAATACTCGTCTTCGTGGTCCATCACATCGGCGAAATACAGGTTAGGCGATTTACCGCCGAGTTCGACTGTCGATGGGATCAGTGATTCGGCAGCACATTTTAAGATGTGGTAACCGACTTCGGTGGAGCCGGTAAAGGCCAGTTTAGCGATGCGTTTGCTGGTGGCGAGGGCTTGGCCCGCTTCGGCGCCAAAACCGTTGACGACGTTGAGGATGCCGGGCGGCAGCAGATCTTCAATCAGTTCGAGTAGTACAAGGATAGATACCGGCGTTTGCTCGGCGGGTTTGAGTACCACGCAGTTGCCTGCGGCGAGCGCGGGGGCGATTTTCCATGCTGCCATCAACAGCGGGAAGTTCCATGGAATGATTTGCCCGACGACACCCAATGGCTCTGGGAAGTGGTAGCTGACGGTATTGCCATCGATGTCCGCGGCGCTACCTTCCTGTGCTCGAATACAGCCGGCAAAGTAACGGAAGTGGTCGACAAACAGAGGCAAGTCGGCATTGAGAGTTTCGCGCACCGCTTTGCCGTTTTCCCAGGTTTCGGCAACGGCTAAGTATTCGAGATTTTGCTCAACGCGATCGGCGATACGCAGCAGTAAATTCGCACGCTCGGTGACCGAGGTTTTTCCCCAAGCGTCCTTAGCGGCGTGGGCGGCATCGAGCGCCAGTTCGATATCGCGGTAGTCAGAGCGGGGAATTTTACAGAAGTTTTGACCATTGACGGGGGAGCGATTATCGAAGTATTCGCCGTTGACTGGGGCGACCCATTTACCACCGATAAAGTTGGCGTATTTTTCTTTAAAGTTAATGATGGCACCAGCGGTTCCAGGTTGAGCATAGATCATAGTGTTTTCCTTCTGTGACTGCCGAATACGCTAAATGTGCAGCGTCTCAGCAAAGGGTCTTGTTGAAATAGGTTTTAGCACTGTTGTTATTTTTATCCCTTGCCAATCGAATTGACTGACAAAGCTATTGATTAAGTTGGTGTTCTCTTACGCAACACCTGAGTACTGCGTATAAACAGACATCGCAAGGACAGTGCCAAACTGGCAGGAGTTGTACACTTGTTGAGCTAACAGTATGATGAAAAGCTAATTTTGCAGATCCAAAATAATAGGGCGCTCACGGAAGGAAAGGTGCCCTGTGGTCATTTTGTCATCCAACGACACACCGTGAGTGTGCCGAAATGGAACAGCGCTCGGGGAGCATGGCTATGACAGTAAAACCGCATTTTCCAACCACACAGGCATGGTTAGCCGATTCATGGCAACGCAGCTTAGGTGCTGGCTTATCAGAGTTTCGTGCTGGTGAGGATCTCAGGCTCACGCGTGCGGAGCTCAAACATAAACATGAGCAATATCAGCAGCTCATCGAATTAGTACAATCCCATGCCTTGCCGCTGTTTAATCAACTGATGGCGCACTCCAATAGTCGATTATTACTCTCCGATGCCGACGGTTATGTGCTGAAACATTGGGGGGTGAGCCGCTATTCCAGCAAGCTGGCGGATGTGGCGCTCGATATTGGGGTCAACTGGCTCGAAAAGTATAAGGGCACCAATGCAATAGGCACGGCGCTCACGGCCAAGCAGGCGGTATCAGTGGTCGGTGAGCAGCATTTTATCCGCCAAAACCGTTTTATGAGTTGCACCGCTTGCCCGATTTTTTCGCCCCAAGGCGAGATGCTCGGAGTGCTCGATATTACCAGTGAGCAGCAGCGGCATTCGCAGCAAACCTTGATGCTAGTGTCGAGTTTGGCGCAGCAGGTCGAAACGGCGCTGCTGTGTCATCTGCCCGATAGTCACTATCGAATCGATTTCGCGGCGCAGCCGAGTCTATTAAATTCTGGTTGGCAAGGCATAGTTATCGCCAGCAGTGACGGGCGAATTGTGGGTTGTAATCCCATGGCGAAACAGCTGCTGAGCCAAGCCAAGTTGGGTGACAGTCTAGAGCAACACCTCGGCGACAATTGGGCGCGAGCGGGGGGCTTTCACCGCGATTCGGCGCTGCATGTGCAGACCCAAGCGCTGGCACTGACGCAGACGAAAAGTACCAGAACCCTTCAAGACAAACCCTTGAACCAATTAGGGGTCAGGTTTCGCGATCCACTGCTTGAGCGGGCTTGGCAGCAGGCGAACAAGGTGATTACTAAGCAGATCCCCCTACTGGTGCTTGGCGAAACGGGGGTCGGCAAGGAGCAATTTGTGAAAAAGCTCCACGCCCAGAGTGCCCGCCGCGCGCAGCCCTTGGTGGCGGTAAACTGCGCCGCCTTGCCCGCTGAGTTGGTTGAGTCTGAGTTATTTGGTTATCAGGCGGGGGCTTTTACTGGCGCTAATAGAACCGGTTTTATCGGTAAGATCCGCCAAGCCCACGGTGGCTTTTTGTTCCTCGATGAAATTGGTGAGATGCCGCTGGCGGCGCAGAGCCGTTTACTCCGGGTGTTGCAGGAGCGCGAGGTCGTTCCCGTCGGCAGTAATCAAAGTTTTAAGGTCGATATTCAGATCATCGCCGCGACCCATATGGATTTAGAGTCGCTGGTGGCGCAGGGATTGTTTCGTCAGGACTTGTTTTATCGCCTAAATGGATTGCAGGTGCGGCTTCCTGCGCTACGTGAGCGGCAGGATATTGAGCGCATTATCCATAAATTGCACCGTCGTCACCGCAGTAGCGCGCAAACCTTGTGTACTGAGTTGTTGGCGCAACTAATGCGTTACGATTGGCCCGGCAACCTAAGGGAGTTGGATAACTTAATGCAGGTGGCGTGTTTGATGGCCGAAGGTGAGGCTGTACTCGAGATAAATCATCTCCCCGATTACCTGGCTCAAAAGCTCATGAATCTGGCGTTTGAGCCCCAAACTTTAACTGAAGTTGTCGACGCCGAAACCACGGCGCATCCGCACGAACTGTCCGAGTCTAGTTCTACCACCATAGACTCGCTCCACGGAACCATAAATCTGAACGTGTTACAGGCTTACCGTGCCTGCGAGGGCAATGTGAGCCAATGTGCTAAGCGTTTGGGGATTAGCCGTAATGCCTTGTATCGCAAGTTAAAACAGCTAGGGATTAAGGGCTAACGGCAGTTGACTATTGATGAAATAAGCCCCGCTAACTGTGTTAGTGGGGCTTATGTTTTTAGGTCGGTAAACTGATATTGACCTCGAGGCCGTGGGGCTGACGATTCTCGGCTCTGATTTTACCTTTATGGGCGCTAATGGCCGCTTCGGTAATGGCGAGTCCTAGGCCCCAGCCACCGCTTTCCCGCTGCCTTGCCGAATCGGGGCGATAGAAGGGTTTGAAAATCGCTTCAAGCTCAGCAGGGTCTATTCCCGGGCCATCATCTTTAATGGTGATCTGTACTTGGCCGTTGGTTTGGTTCGCGCGTAGGTGGATATCGCTCTGGGCATAACGAATGGCGTTGCGCAGTAGGTTTTCTATCGCACGGGACAGGGATTTAGGATAATGGCTGAGCTCGATGGCTTCATCGATGTCGATAGTGATCTTTTTACCCTGTTGATCGGCCTCAAACTCGGCGTCATCTAGCACTTGGCTGAGGGACTCGGCTAATCCGAGGCGCACTTTAGTTTCATTGGTGCTGAGTTTGACCCGCGATAACTCCAGCAGCTCTGCGATCAATTTTTCTAATTGCTCGGCCTCGTAGGCGATACGGTCGGTTTCCGTAGTCTGTTGGCCTTTCTTGCGGGCCAATGCCAGTGACAATTGTAGCCGGGTCAGTGGGGTGCGCAGTTCGTGGGAAATGTCCCCCATCAAACGTTGCTGATTTTTCACCATGGCCTCAATCGAGTCCGCCATGCTATTAAACGCGGTGGCGAGTTGGCCGATTTCATCGTTACGTTGAGTGGTCGCCTTATCGACACGGTTACTGAGGTCGCCTTCGGCGAGGGCATCGGCACTTTTCTTTAGTGAGCTTAATGGCTTACCTAAATGCCATGCGAGAATGGCGCACAGTAATCCCGAGAGCACTATGGCTAGACTTAGGGTGAGCAGCTTATTTTCGATAAAGAAGAAAAACCATGGGCGAGGGTGAATATCCGGCAAGCGACCATAGAGGTAATAGGTTTCGCCTTCGAGGCTAAATTGATAGGGGCCAAACACTAGCTCATCTTTAAATTGATGACTAATGGGTTGCTTTTCCTCATCTGTCATCAGCATAAAACTGCGTACGCCACGGCTCACTCGGCTGGTGTTAATCACTTGGCCTTGGCTGTTCGCTAGATAGAGTCGCAGGGGCTTGCCTTCCATATCGCCACGCCTTTCCCAGCGGCGCAGAAAATCGGACTTTATCAGCTCAGGGTTGGCTTGAATTCGCTGAGCTACGGTCGCGAGCATTTTTTGCATATGGGGTGGGATAGGCGCGCGGTCGTGATTTTGCTGCAGCAAAGGCAGCAAGCCGACTAAAGCGATAATCAGCGAGCTACAGATCCAAAATCCGAGCAGTAATTTGATAAATAAACGATTAGGCACAGTTGTTCCCGCCGTTATGGTAGCCAGATATAGCCTTTGCCACGGATGGTTTTCACCCTAGGTCTGCCATCGCTACGCTCGGGGAGCTTTTTGCGTAGATTCGACAGGTGCATATCTAGGCTGCGATCGAAGGGCATGAGTTTTTTGCCGAGCACAATTTCATTGAGCTCTTCTTTATTCATCAACTCTCCCGCATGCAGTGCCAGTGTGTGCAGCAGGGTAAACTCAGTCCCTGTGAGTATGATGAGTTGCTCATTGCAGTAAGCCTCTTGGCGTGAGGGATCTAAGCGTAAATCACCAAACTCTTGCGCCGGTGTGGCATGGATTTCTTGGGCGGTTAAGTGCGAGCGGCGAATGATGGCGCGAATACGGGCGATAAGCTCCCTGTCATTGAAGGGCTTAGGTAAATAATCATCTGCACCGATCTCAAGCCCTACCACTCGGTCAATCTCATCGCCTCTGGCTGTGAGCATCAACACCGGAGTTTGTTTGTGTTGGCGCAGGGCGCGTAGCACTTCAAAACCGTTTAATTTAGGCAGCATCACGTCGAGTAAGATCAGATCGTAATCCCCCGCGAGGGCCAGTTCTAAGCCTTGCTTGCCATCGTAGGCTAGGGTGAGTTTAAACCCTTCGAGTTCGAGTAATTGTCCGAGAAGTTCTGATAAACCAAGATCATCATCGATTAATAATATCCGACTCATAGTGTTCCTTAATCTGGGTGAACTGGTGCGAAAGACTCAAAGCGATGTGCTAAACCACAGACGGTTTGAGTATTTTGCCTGAGTATACCTCTTTTGATGTCAATTGCTGTGTAGCAATGTAAGCCAAAGTAAAGAATAGAGAATCTGTATGCTCAAGCTGTTCTTAATACGCGAGTTTCAACACCTTAAGATTGTTTTGGGATAGTTCTTATCGCAACTTTACACTGATTTACTCAGGTCACGACCTCACTTACATAGGGTGCTTTAGACTGTAATCGTCGAAAGTGATTCGGCTTTTAAAAGGGTCGTCACTGTATACAACATAAGTTGAATATTGAGGTTAACATGATGAAAACATTATCTCCTTTAAAAGCTGGCCTATTTGCCATCTTAGCAAGCTCAGCAGTATTTGCGACGACAGTCAGTGCCGAACCCGGCCAGGGCTGCGATCATCCTCGGGGTGAGTTCCACAAACACGGCGACCGTATGGGCCATGACGGTATGCACAGAATGTTTGAAGGTTTGGATTTAACCGATGCACAAAAGGCTGATATTAAGAAACTGTTCGCCGAGCAACGTGCTGCCCGCAGCGATAATAGACCAACCAAGGAAGAGCGTTTAGCGCACCGCGCCGAGATGCATGCGCTGATCACTGCGGCCAACTTCGATGAGGCGCAAGCTAAGGCATTAATGAGTGCCCAGCAGGAAAAACGCCAAGCTCAAGCGATTGAACGGATGAAGATGCAGAATCAGATCTACAACCTGCTAACGCCTGAGCAACAAGCAAAATTTAAAGCGCGATTTGAAGCACAAGCTGGTAAAGAACCTCGCGGTTAAGCTTGTAAGCTGATATACAATAGAGTCATAGCTTCCCGATATAGACCCCTATGACTCAAACTTCCCAATACGATTTTTGGGTCAAACTGGCTAGTCGCGCTTCCGTGGCTACCGCTTTGACCCTTATTATTATCAAGCTGTTAGCTTGGTTATATTCAGGCTCGGCCAGTATGCTGGCGTCCTTAACGGACTCCTTTGCCGATGCGCTCGCCTCGATCATCAACTTTATCGCCATTCGTTATGCTATCGTTCCTGCCGACCATGACCACAGATACGGTCACGGTAAGGCCGAGCCGTTAGCGTCGCTGGCGCAATCGGCCTTTATCATGGGCTCGGCATTCCTGCTGCTGTTTTATGGCGGAGAACGCTTACTCAATCCCGCCCCCGTTGAGCATGCCACCTTAGGCGTGGTGGTATCTGTCGTCGCTATCGTGCTGACATTGGCGTTAGTGATGTTACAAAAGCGGGCGCTGGCGGCAACCAAGAGCACAGTGGTTGAAGCCGATTCGTTGCACTACAAGTCGGATTTATTTCTCAATGCAGCGGTACTGTTGGCGCTCGTCTTGTCCCAATATGGTTGGTGGTGGGCCGATGGACTCTTTGCCGTGCTTATCGCCTGCTACATAGGTCAACAGGCCTTTGATTTAGGTTACCGCTCTATTCAAGCGCTGCTTGACCGTGAGTTGGATGAAGAGACGCGTCAGCAAATTAAGCAAATCGCCAAGCAAGATCCTAGAGTGCAAGGGCTACATGATTTACGCACGCGTCAAGCAGGTAAAACCATCTTTATTCAATTCCATTTAGAGTTGGATGGTAACCTGAGCCTGAACGAAGCCCACAGCATTGCCGATACTACAGGGCTAAGGGTAAAGGCCGCCTTTGAAGATGCCGAGGTGATTATTCACCAAGATCCTGTGCAGGTGGAACCCAGTTTAGTGGTTTAACCCTCAATCACGAGTCACAACCAAAGGAATGGTTATGTCATGGATACAGCAGGTTCATCCCTTGGCCGAACAGACTCGGCTCATCTGCCGTTATCATAAATTATCGACCCGCTTCGAGTTGATTGCCGAACATGCCCCCGCCGCGAGCGCGGGGCCTGGTTCAAAACTCCCCGATCCGTATTTAGTCAATCCTCCTACGGGCGTTTGGAGCGAGCTTATCCTGCGCCAATCTTTATATTATTGGCCGAGAACGATCCCATTTAATATCGCGCAACGGGGCTACCGACTGCATATTTGGCCCTTGTTGATGTGGCGCAGCCGTGTGACCTGCGCGCAGTCAGGAAAGGTCATGATTATTGAATGCCTTGATGAACGAAAACGCCGTTCGATAATTCGTTGGTGTTATTTCGGTATTATGAATTTATTGCGAATGGTAAGTTAAGACTTATTGTTTAATATTGAGTATGTTATTTAATACTTAAGTATATTAAGTTTGTTATTGTTTAACTTAAAGCTGAATACTTCCTGTATAAAGCGCATTTAGTTTTTACAAACTGTCACTCTTATTATTTGTTTGTTGTAATATCCGCAGCGTTTACTACTCAAGTTAACTCATTAGGAAAATATAATGAAAAAACTATCTTTAGTTGCGGTATCTTTATTATCAGCATTAGTGGCCGGCCAAGCTTCAGCGGCTGCCGATACTACTGGTTTCTATGTGGGTGGCGCACTAAACCGCGTAGCTGTGGATGTTTTTGATGATTCAGATACTGGCACAGGTTTCGGTGTTTACGGTGGTTACAACTTCAACGAGTGGTTTGGTTTAGAAGCCAATTTATTTGCGACGGCCGATTTGGGCGACAGCGATACGGATGTCACAGCGGGTGCATTAACCTTCACGCCTAAGTTTACTCTGCAAATCAATGATATGTTCTCGGCTTATGCAAAAGTTGGTGTTGCATCTATGGCTATGAATTTTGACGGTTTTGGTTTCGATGAAGATTTCACAGGCTTTGGTTGGACGTACGGCGTAGGTATTAATGCTGCCGTGACCGAGCATTTAAATGTGCGCTTTAGCTATGATGTCACCACAGGTGATTTAGATGCTGACCACAGCTATTTAAATGTGAACGATATCGACACCGATATGAAGCAACTGGCGATTGGTGTTCATTACCAGTTCTAATGATTTAGATTAAATCTAAATAATAAAAAAGGGATAGTTATATCCCTTTTTTGCTTTTTAATGGATGGTTAATCCATAGATAATTCTTTGAGTTTTCGCGTTAAGGTATTTCTTCCCCAACCTAAACGTTTTGCCGCTTCTTGTTTATGCCCTTGGGTATGGCGTAATGCGGTTTCGAGCAAAATACGTTCAAAGGCCGGCTGAACTTCGGTTAATAAATCACTATTTCCCTCAGACAGTTTTTGGTCAATCCACTCTGTGAGTGCCGATTGCCAATCTTGGCTGCCTTTTGCCATAGGATTATTACTGGCGGGCTCTTTAAGTAGCTCTGGGGGTAAATCCTGGGGCAGGATTTCTTGCCCTGAGGCCATTACCGTGAGCCAGCGACAGGTATTCTCGAGTTGTCTGACGTTCCCTGGCCAAGGCAGTTGCGATAGCTTGGCTGCGGTCTCTTTGGTGAGGATTTTTGCCTCGACACCAATCTCCTTCGCGGCGGAGGCTAAAAAGTGGGTCGCCAGTTGGGGAATATCCTCACGGCGTTGTGACAGCGGCGGCAAGTGGACGCGGATAACATTGAGCCGATGGAATAGGTCTTCCCTAAATCCTCCCTTAAGTACGAGTTGCTCTAGATCTTGGTGAGTAGCGGCAATAATGCGCACATCCACTTGGACTGCGCTATGGCCGCCGACTCGATAAAATTGCCCATCGGCGAGCACCCGCAGCAGGCGGGTTTGCACGTCCAGCGGCATATCGCCTATTTCATCTAAAAACAGGGTGCCTCCATTGGCTTGCTCGAAGCGTCCTTGGCGCACGTTTGCCGCGCCGGTGAAGGCGCCTTTTTCATGGCCGAAGAGTTCTGATTCGATTAAGTCTTTGGGAATTGCCGCCATATTCAAGGCAATAAAGGGCTTATCCTTGCGTGGACTGTGTTTGTGCAATGCGCCTGCAACCAGCTCTTTACCCGTACCCGATTGGCCGTTGATGAGCACGCTGATTGAGGAGCGTGATAATCGGCCGATGGCGCGAAATACCTCCTGCATGGCGGGCGCTTCACCTATGATTTCGGGCGTTTTGACTTGCGTCTCCTGCGCCGCAGGTGCAGGGCTTTGCTCGGTCGCATGGGTTAGGGCGCGCTCGACTAAGGAAATCGCTTCATCAATATCGAAGGGCTTGGGTAAATACTCAAATGCCCCCGCCTGATAGGCGCTGACGGCACTGTCTAAATCCGAATGTGCAGTCATGATGATGACGGGAATATGCGGGTAGTGGATTTGCAACCTTTCTAATAGGGTTAAGCCATCGGTGCCCGGCATACGAATATCTGAGACTATGACCCGTGGCTGGGAAATCTCTAATGCTTGCCAGAGTGATTCGGCCGCGGCAAAGCTGGCAGTGCTGAGTTTCGCGCCTTGTAGCGCCTTTTCGAGCACCCAACGTATCGAACTGTCATCGTCGAGGATCCACACTTGTTCACTCATTCGCATTTTGCTTCCTCATACGGTATGTGTTGGTTTGTCTTGATTATTTGGCGCTTAAAATCGGTAACGAAATGATAAATTCGGTATGCCCAGGGCTAGATACACAATCGATTCTGCCCGAGTGTAATCTGGCAATGTTATGGGCAATCGATAGGCCCAGCCCCGAACCTTGCTCACGACTGGTGACCATGGGATAAAACAGCGTGTCCATCAGCTCCGGTGGTATACCTGGGCCATTGTCGATAATGGACAGGGTCAGCACGAGCTTGTGGCGCTGCGAACCGATAGTGACCTGATGTTGCGTGCGGGTGCGGATCAGGATTTCGCCACCTGTATGCTCAAGGGCTTGCACCGCATTCTGCAAAATATTCAACACGGCTTGTTGCATTTGGTCGGGATCCATCTCGATATCGGGAATCGAAGGATCGTAGTCGCGCTTTAGCTGAATATTGGCGGGCAGAGCCATTTCCACGAGTTTATAGACCTTCTGCACCACTTGATGAATGTTGTGCAGGCTATGTTGGGTCGGTCGCTGCGGACCGAGCAATCTGTCCACTAGGCTGCGCAGGCGGTCGGCCTGCTCAATGATCAGATTGGTAAATTCCTTTTGTGCCGGATCCTCTAATTCCCGCGAGAGCAATTGTGCCGCGCCACGTAGGCCGCCCAAGGGATTTTTGATCTCGTGGGCCAAATTTCGCACGAGAAATTGCGCCGCCTGTTGCTGGGCATCTTGACTGAGTTGTTGGTGGATCCGGCGTTGTTGGTCCACTTGTCTCAGTTCAAGTAGGCTCAATTGTGCTTCGTCTTCGAGCGGGATCAGCGTTAGGTCGACGGTATGGTGCTGGGCATCTAAGGTCACTAAGGTCGCCGTATTAACAGTGAGGCCTTGGCCGGCTTTCACCGCATCACTCAGTAATTGGGCATCAACGCCAAGGATTTGATAATGCTCCGGCAGGGCTTGCTCGACCAATCTATGGCTACCGACACCTAACAGTTGCTCTGCTGCGGCGTTGGCATAACAAGGCTTAAGATCCTTATCGATGACAAGTACCGCGGTGACTAAATGATTAAGCAGAGTCTCTTTATCCATCTACCGTTCCTGAAAATGGGGTTGCACCATTATGTTGCACCGATTTGGTGCATGCTGCAACTCGACTTCATCAAACGGCTAGATTGAATAAAAACGACCTAATCAATTGTTATTAAATGGTTTAATTAGATTTAGGTTGTTTTTTCGGGACTGGATTCATCGCCGCTTGATGAAGAAATATCTTTCGTGGAGAGCTAGATGCAAAGACTTTGCCGTTTTGAGTCATGGCATCGACAACAATGGTGTGTTCACCTCGGTCGATGTTCTTAAGTTGGAAGATGCCACCCACTTGAGGCTGGCCGACCGTTTGACCGTCGAGTTTTAGTGCCATCAGATACTGGCTTTTGATCTCCGGGGTGACAGTGGCCGTGACCCGAAAGTCGCCGTTATTGTCTCTCACGGTTTCCTCTTCTTCTGGTGAGGTGATGACGACTTGATACTGGATTTGCTGGATCACTTGCGAGTCATCCGCGTCATTTTTTACGGGGGGAAGTGCAATTTGATTGAGGGTTTTCTCTTTTAACTCAACAACCTCGGCATTGGGATGCGGCTCATCTGAGTAATGGACTTTTCCATCCTTATCGACCCATTTGTACACTGTTGCCTGAGCGAACAGGCTGAGCAGCAATAAGCTGATGAGGGTGAATGTACGCATGCGAAAGTCCTTTTGCCTTGGAGATGAAGTTCTACAAGATTAGTCGTTTTTTCACCAAAAATCATGGTGTTTATTCAGCTCGGTTGAGGTTTAGCGTATGAATAATCGCGGGTTTGATTTTATGCCTGCAACTTTATAGCGAGCATGGTTCTAGCGGCAAATATCTTGTGGGATGAAGGTGAGAGCGGTTTGGATGTTGAGGCGCAGGCGAGTTTGCCTCTTTTAGGGGAGTGTCAACGCACCACTATGGTGCGTTGACGACAGTAACGAAAGCTTAGAGCGCCAAGGTTAAAATATCGCGGCTCATGGCGGGATCGATATTGCCATGTTCGCCTAGGGCAACCATGCCATGCTGCTTAAGCTGAGTGACGACAGCATCGACAGCTTCTTTACCTAAATCGTAGGCAGATAAGTGGGTTGCAATGCCCATGGATTCGAAGAAGGCTTGGGTTTTCGCAATCGCGGCCTCAATACGTTCATCTTCCGAGCCGATGTTGATGTGCCACACTCTGTCAGCAAACTGCAGTAGCTTCTCACGCTTAGCGGCCTTAGTGCAGCGTAATAATGCTGGTAATACAATGGCTAAGGTGCGGGCATGGTCAATATCATACAAGGCTGTGAGTTCATGACCGATCATGTGTGTTGCCCAGTCGTGCGGTACACCCGTCGCAATCGTGCCATTGAGTGCCATAGTCGCGACCCACATCAAGTTAGCGCGGATATCGTAATCTTCTGGCTGTGTGAGTGCCTGTGGCCCTAGTTCAATCAAAATTTGCAGCAAGCCTTCGGCGAATCTGTCCTGCACCGCCGCATTGACCGGGTAGGTGAGGTACTGCTCTGTGATATGCACAAAGGCATCGACCACGCCGTTCGCCACTTGTCTTTCTGGCAGAGTGAAGGTCTTAGTTGGGTCGAGGATTGAGAATTGTGGATAAACCAAGTCGTTACGGAACGGCAGTTTAGCTTTCAACGACTTACGGGTCACCACGCTGGCGTTGTTCATCTCTGAACCCGTCGCAGGCAAGGTTAATACCGAGCCAAATGGCATGGCTTTAGTCACATTCGCGCCCCAGTTGGTGAGGATATCCCAAGGCTCGCCTTCAAATACCGCTGCCGCCGCAACAAATTTAGTTCCATCGATCACAGAACCGCCGCCGACTGCGAGTAAAAAGTCGATGTTTAATTCACGAACTTGCTCTACAGCCTGCATCAGGGTTTCGTAGGTTGGGTTAGGTTCGATTCCCTCGAACTCGACCACGAAACGATCTCCAAGCGCATGTTTGACTTCGGCTAATGTGCCAGTGCGTCTGGCACTGCTACCGCCAAATAACACCATGACTCTGGCATTGCTTGGTACTAAAGTATCAATTTCAGCAATGGTGTTTTTACCAAAATGGATTCGTGTTGGGTTGTAGTAGGCGAAATTGAACATACTGCTATGTGTCCTATGGTTGGAAAATGATTTTAGTAGACCAGTCGTCTAGATTTTGTTTGGCTACTAAATGATAAATCAAGCCGAAGAGGCGATATTTCATTGTTCATTAACGGGTTGCGGATTAATTGGTGTGCCAGTGTTGCTGGCATTAACCCATGGTTTTGGTCTTTAAAATAGATTCGGTCATTGCAAGGGCGCGCTCTAAAGCTGCGCGGCTATGGCCGAGTTTATTCATCAAACTGGCGCCGAGCCACATGTGATACAACAACTCTGCTGTTGCCTGGGCATCCTGCTCACAGATGGATTTATCGGCAATCCCCACTTGAATGCACTGGGTTAAGCGCTCAATGATGCCAGCCGACCCCTTTAAAAGCACAAGGCGCATGGCCTCAGAGAGATCGGCCACCTCAGCACTTAACTTAACGACTAGGCATTTTTGATCGACACAACCGTCCTGCTGTACGTGCAACCATCTTTGCCAGTATTGTATTTGGCGCTCAAAGCCAGAGAGTTGAGTCTCGTTAAACAGGCCATCAAGCTCAGCTTGGTATTGCTCGAAATACCCAGCTAACAAGGCCTCACCGAATTGCTCTTTGGATTTAAAATAATGATAAAACGAGCCTTTAGGGACTTGGGCGGCCTTGAGTAATTGGGCTAAGCCTAGGCACGAAAAGCCTTGTTTGAGGATCAGTGAGTATCCAACGTCGAGAATATGCTGACGCGTCGATTGGGTTTCAGTTTTCATGACGAAGGATCATAAAGTATATTAGACCAGTCGTCTAGTGGTCTAGTTTGCATCAACACAAAAGCGCTAACGATTAAGGAATGCCTAAGCTGGTTAAGCATTCCTCAGCAAGAGTATTACAGGTAGCTACAGCAATACTCGGCTATCGCATTGTTGCGGATTTTGAAGCTGACGTTGGCCGCGAGCTCAAATTGACTGCCTTCGCTAAAGGTTTGCCAGGTTGTGTTATTTGGCAGTAACACCTCGAAACTGCCGCTGGTAACCTGCATGATTTCCCCTTGAGAGGTGGAAAACTCATATTCTCCAGGGAGAACCACGCCTAAGGTCTTTTTGCTACCATCGCTGAAAAATACACTGCGGCTGGCAACTTTACCCTCAAAGTAAATATTGGCTTTTTTCGCGACTGAGACTTGCTCGATTAACTCCATGTTACGCTCCCATTTGTGCAGATGTGAATTTGTATTCAATTTGATGTGATTTTTATTCTCTCGTCAATGTGAAAATTTTCATCGTCAACGTCATGTATCACTTAACAACTCTATTTCTATTGCCGCTTATACATTTCAATAAAATATGCATAAAAGCACCTGAGCAAGGTTAATGGTTATTCAATTAGCGAGTTGCGTACTGAATAAAAAAATGGTCTCACTTGGTTGAGGTTTCAATCTTCACCTATAGTTTTAACGGTAGTTGTTTTGCCAGTAATTATGGAATCTTGAGTGCGACAAGGAGTGTCTCCATGGGATTTACGCGTAAAATTCAACTGATTAGTCTGTTGATCGTTCTGTTACCTCTGATCCTATCGACAGCGATAGTGACCTATCTTGCCAAAAATGAGTTATTTGCAGAGGCTCAATCCCGTTTGGTGGCCGTTAGAGAGATTAAACAGCGGCAGATCAACGGTATGTTTCAAGATTTCTCAGATAACTTACAGTCCGTTAGCGCGGTGATTGCCAGCCAGCCGAATCTAGAAACCCTGAGCGATTTAGACTCAACGCTCAAATCCCTCAACAAACTGCTGGGTTTTTACGATCTGTTTATCATCTCCGATGACGGTACGGTTTTTTATACTGTGGCGAAAGAGCCTGATTACGGAACCAATCTGCGTACAGGGCCCTATCGTTCTTCAGGACTTGCACAACTCTTCGATAAGGCGCTCGCGACATCGGACACTGTGTTTTTACAGGATTTTTCCGCCTATGCACCATCAAACGGACAAGCGGCCGCCTTTATTGGCCAAGGCATTCAATACCATGGACAGCATATTGTGGTGGCGGCACAGGTTTCTATTGAGCGGATCAACCGCGTGATGCAGATCCGCGAAGGGATGGGGGATTCGGGGGAAACCTATCTCATCGGCCCCGATAATCGAATGCGTTCTGACTCTTTTCTTGACCCCATCAATCGTACCGTATCTGCCTCCTTTGCAGGCTCGGTCGCTAAAAATGGTGTCGACACTCTGGCGGTGACAGCTGCGTTAGCTGGCAAAGAGGGGGTTATGCAGGTTTATGATTACAATCATAATCTGGTTCTCTCAGCCTACTCGCCTGTCATTGAAATGGGGCTCAAATGGGGCTTAATGGCCGAGATTGATGTGAGTGAAATTGCCGCGCCTGCCTATCATATGATGTATATCGGGCTGATGGTGTGTGCCTTGTCTGTGGTACTGGCGATCGCGGCGGCAAAACTGGTGACCAGCTTTGTGCTTAAACCTCTGGGCGGTGAGCCCGAGGATATGTGTCATTTGACTAGTCTTATCGCCTCCGGGGACTTAACCCATAGTCTCTCCCACGCCCATGCCGATAATCATTTAATGAGCTGGCTGGCGAGGATGCAGACCAAATTAAAGGAAATTATTAGCCAATTGGTGGGGATGGGCCACGAGCTAGAGTCTGCCGCGGAGCAAAATTCTGCGGCTATGTGTCAAGCCGATTGCAGCATTCAATTGCAGGCGAAAGAGACCGATATGTTAGCCACGGCCGTAGAGGAAATGAGTTATGCTGCCGCCGAAATCAGTACCAATACACTGAAATCCTCCGACGAGGTGGCCTCTTGTACTCAATCGAGTGGCATTCTTTCACAAAATCTTGCGAGTACTCGCCAAAGCTTACAGGTGACACTAGCAAGTTTTGCCGCCATTCATCAGCAGGTCGGAAATCTTGAGGCTGATAGCCAGAAAATCGGCAGTGTGTTGGATGTGATTAATGCGATTGCCGAGCAAACCAATCTGTTAGCCCTCAATGCGGCGATTGAAGCTGCCCGAGCAGGCGAGCATGGGCGTGGATTTGCGGTGGTGGCCGATGAAGTGCGGCAACTTGCGGTGAAGGTACAAGAGGCGACGCAGGACATTGGAAAGGTATTGCAGGGGATCCAGCAGCAATCGGGTGTGCTGGCGCAGCATAGTGTGACTTGTTCGTCTGAGGCATCTAAAACGGCAGAGGATGCCGAAGGCATGCAAGCGGCGGTGGATGATATTGCTATGCGGCTCGAAACACTCAAAGCCTTAATGGTCCAAACGGCAACGGCCGCAGAGGAGCAAACCACAGTGTCGGCGACGATAGCCCAAGGCATTGCAGGTCTCAGCGCGGCGGCGGAGGAAAATAGCGCGGCCATCAGCCAAGTGGCCGCGAGCACCCGCAGCCTGTTAGGGCTAGCAAACCAACTTGGTTTAACAACGGCTCAGTTTAAGGTCTAGAACGCAGTGCCAAGCATAGGTAAGCAATGCCGAGCATTCGCCGTTCTTGCAACTGGATGACTGTTATTGCTGCGCCGTTTGTTATGCATCCGCCAGAAAGGATTATCTGGCGGATTTTTTCTTTAGGGCGACGATTAATCTTGAAAGCTAACGCTTACGCCAGATCGTCATCTCTGAAATCGAATGCTGGAATTTACGCTTGGTTTCGCGGATAACGAAGGGGATTTCTTTCACCGCGACCAGTTCAAATTGGCCTATCAAGGTTTCGGTTAACCCATCCAAAGTAGTGAAGTTCTCCCCTTTGACTTTAATCCCCCCAAGCCATTTATCCTTTGGCGTGTAGTCTTCGAGCCAGGTATAGGGCGAGGCGATAACTAGATATCCTCCTTGGTTGATGCGTTGTCCAATACTGGTGAGGAAATGTTGAGGGTCGTTCAATCTGTCGATGAGATTTGAGGCATAGACCAAATCGTATCCGGTGTAGATTGGTTTGAGATTACAGGCATCCCCTTGGATAAAATTGACTTTTTTGGCTTCGCCAAGGTATCCCAGTTTAGCAAGGCTGGCACTCTTGAATTCCTGTAAGTCTCCCTCGGTGCGAATGGTGTAGCGTTTTTCGCCTTGTTCGGTCAGAGCGTAAGCCTGCTGGATAAAGCGCGCCGAAAAGTCGATGCCATCCACGTGGTCGAACACTTTGGCTAACTCAAAACTAGCGCGTCCGACTGAGCAACCTATATCTAAGGCTTTGGTGGTGTGCTCAAGTTGGATCTCGTTGAGTGCTTGTTGTACCCCATTAACACAAAAATTAGGCACACCAAAGTACTCGGCGCCATAGTGGAATTCTAAATACTGGGAAATCAGTTCATCGGTTTCGTACACATTGACCTCGGCCATTTGTTCTGGATTTTGCAACGATTCGACGTAACGGAATCCGGCATGTTGATAAAAGTGACGCCTAAAGGCGTAGCGTGAGGCTGCAATGGCTTCATTGCCCGTTGAAATCCACGAACCGCCCTTAATCAGATTGTGCTTGCCATCGAAGGTGGGGGTTGAAAAATCATCGTAAAGCGGATGTACAGCAAAACCATTAAAACCGTCGATAGCGGTTTCAGTCCATTGCCAGACATTGCCGACAATGTCATAAAAATCATTGTGTTTAAAGCGGTTCACCGGGCAGGAAGAGGCGTAATAAGCCAGCGAGATATTGCCTGGAACTTCATGCCAATCGGGGGCATCGCTCGGTACATTTTCCCGCAAGATATACCACTCGGCCTCGGTGAGCAGGCGAATATTGCTCTGGCTTTGGCGCGCCTTCCAATTGCAAAAGGCCTTAGCTTCGAGTTGATTGACTTCGACGGGCCAATTGAGCGGCAAAGGGATTTCGCTGGTGAGGTTACGTTGCCACCATTTATCATCACGGCGACGCCAAAAGCGCGGCATTTGGGCTTGGGTATACGCCAGCCAAGCTTGGCCTTCCTCATTCCAATAATCTTGAGTTTGATAGCCTCCCGCTTCGACAAAGGCTAGGTATTCTTGATTGCTCACTAAGTACTTTGAGGCTTTAAAGTCGGCGACTTTAAAACTCTTATTACCGTATTCGTTATCCCAGCCATAGGTGTTGTCTTGCTCTTTTTTGCCTAAGGTGATTTTTTTACCCGCCACGGCAAGCAGTTGATTGGGTTCGGCGCTACCAACATCCTGACATTCTGGCCACTGGGAATTAGCACTCACATCCTCTAATGGAAGCTGGCGAATAATGGCGGAAGAGGTCTCTAAGTGAATGCGCTCGTGTTCTATGCCCATCAAGATGACCCAAGCGGGGCTGTCTTGGCTGATCGGCAGAGTGATTGGCATGGTATCAATCAGTTGATTGACGACCTGTTTGACTTGATCCCGATAACTCTTTACCTCTGCGACACTTGGCCATTGATAGTGGGTTTCGTCGAGGTCATCCCAAGACATTTCGTCCACACCGATGGCAAACATAGATTCAAAGTGATCATTCACTCGTTCATCGAGATACTTACCCAGCTTGAGTTTATTAATATAAAAAGTGGCGGTATGGCCAAAGTAAAATATTAGCGGATGGCGCAGTGGTTCGGCTTTAACGTAATAAGCCTCGTCATGCTTTATCAGCTCGAAGAGGGATTCATAGAGTGCCCAAGTTTGATTGAAGTATTGTTTAAGCTCTTGACGTTTCAGCGCCTCATTCTCACCCGTAAGTTTGAGTGTTTGCAAAACTGGCATATTCGATTTCTCCATAGGGCAAGCTGGTGCCATAGTGGTGGCTATGGGTTGTCAGGCTCAATACGTGGCGCGGGTTTATTGGATCACTCTATCAACAAAATGTGGCAGTTATTGAGCTGTTTTTTCAAGCTAACAGAAAGTCCGCATGGCTCCAATCATTAACTCGAAGTACAGCATATGACCTTATCGGCATCATTTTTATTGCAGTTATGCGGGTTACAGCTTGAGGGGAATTGTCTGCTGAAGGTTAAAATTATTTTATCCCTGACCAGTATTTTATCTGCCAAGGTTAAGGCAGAATGTTCTCGTCCGTAAAATTATTATGCAGGATATAACGGGATGGCAATGAACGCATTATGGATACCCGCTTGGTATGAGCTTGATCCGTCGATCGTTGTGGGCGTGACTGAAGAGTTTGTATTTCATAAACCCGCTACCAATGAGGCACTGAGATTTTACAGCGGCGCGAAAGAAGCTGATGCAGTGAAAGCGACAGGCGCAATTTCAAGCATTCATCACAAAGTCTTGGGGGATATTGAAAGTGTTGATGCTCAAGGGCTTGATTATACGGTTGTGTTAAAAGATGGTCGTCGTTTATTGGTGAACGCAGAGGAAGATCCTGGCCTCATTTACGAATGGGTGGATGACAGTTGGCAACCTTCGGAGATGGTGATCCAAGATTGGCAACTGGATGTAAAGTTTACCTCGCTTTCTCCCTTTAAGATGATCGATTAACCAACATCCTATTGTTCGGAGCAGTTAGGCTCAAAGTGTTGAACCGACTGCTCCTCAAATAACGCCTTTAATAACTGATATTCATGCTGAATCTTCGCGACATAGGCGTCATGAAACTCCAACTCGCTAAACTCTTCTAAACATTGTCGATAACGACGCAGTTGCTCTTGTCCATCAATATCTTGATGTAGCCAGTCGATAAGCATACGAATTCCTTTCGTCTTTCATCCTTGAAGCGCCAGCTTAACCTTTTTCTAATCTAGTGTGGGATGGCATTTGATGACACTTTTATGAATAAATGTCTAAAAATCACACATCGAAGGATATTTTTATTATTTATCAATAGATTGGGTGATTGCATTTAACGTTTAAGTTGCCTGGTGGGTTAACTCGCTGAATTCAAATATGGATAAAGTCTTACAGCAAAAACTACTATTGGCTGCCGTGATGGGGTTCAACACCTTGATAGCGGCGATTGTGTCACCTGAGGTTTTGGTCTAGATTGAGGGCTCTTTTAACCGAGTCATCGCCGAGAGTTAGCGCGGTCTGTTCTTTCATTATGGAGTCCTGTCATGGCAAATATTTTGCTGGTGGCCAATCTTAACTGTGACCGAGTGTTGATCCTCGATAAACCATTGAAAACGGGCGGGCGCTTTCATTATCAAGATGGCGGACAAAGGCTAGGTGGTGGTGGCGCCAATACTGGGCTTGGACTGGTATGGGCGGGCCATAGAGTTGCACTGGTGAGCCAAGTCGGGCGGGATGAAATGGGCGACTGGGTCATCGCAGAGGCGAGTACTCAAGGGCTCGATTGTCGTTTAGTGCAGCGCCGCGCGGGAAATACCTGTGAAATGTTACTGGTGATGACGCCCGATGGTGAGCGCACCATCATTCGTCCGCAGCGGCCAGTTTTTGAGTTATCGGTACCACCCAAATGGCAGCATTGGGATGCGCTGTATTTTAATACCTCGGCTGAGGGCACGGTCAGTTGGGCGAAAACCGCACTGGATCACTGCCTTGTGATCGCACAACTGGCGAAGGATGACAGGCCGCGCCCTTGCCACGTGTTACTGGCTTCTGTGAGTGATATGCATGGCCGCTGTGATGTCGCTTCTTGGGATTATGGCGTGAGCATTGGCGGAGAATCATTACGTTATTTTGTTGTCACCGACGGTGTGCGTGGCGCTAAGGTGTATACCCGAGACGATGTGCAGCATGTGCCGGCTGTGCCTGCTGAGGTAGTCGATACTACAGGAGCGGGAGATGCCTATGCCGCAGGGCTTATTCATGGCTTATGTGCGGGAAAAACCATTACCGAAGCTATGGCCGAAGGCGCGATTTGGGCAGCATTTGCCGTGGCCACCGACAGCTCTATCCCCGGTGAAGCATTGAAACACTATTTAGAAGGTTAGAATGGCTGATTAGCCTCAATGTGACGTCCAAGGGAAGTCATCTTTCTGTCATCTAGGCTTGCTAGAGTGTGTTCAGTGACGAATAGCTCTTGTCCCTTAACGTTTTCTTGTGCTTTTCTCCCATTTTGTTGGTTCGCATGTTTGCCCCGTTTCCCAACGGGGCATTTTTTTAGCTCGAATAATGTTATTCCGTTACCGAACATTCATATTGTGGAAATATTGTGCGGTTGGCGAGGGTTTACGTTAACATTCAGGCAACGCATCTCGTTGAAATAGAATAATAAGCCTGCCGTTGTTGGAGTTGGAAATGGGCAATCACGTTTGGAATGATAAAAAGAAGTTTATTTGGTTGCTGTCAGTATTGTTGCTGGTGGCCTTTTTAGTCACTAGTGGCATTAGTTATAAAGTGGCCCATGACTCTTTGAGTCAGCAGATTGAGAGCAATACTTTACCCTTAACCAGCGACAATATTTATTCTGAAATTCAACAGGATCTGCTTCGTCCCATCTTTATCTCCTCGCTTATGGCGCAGGATACCTTTGTGCGTGACTGGATGTTAAACCACGAACAAGAACCCGAAAAACTGATCCGTTATCTCAAGGAAATCCAAGATAAATACGATACAGTCACAAGTTTTTTTGTCTCGGAGCAGAGCCGTAATTACTACCACTCTTCGGGAGTCCTAAAGAAAATTCAAGATATCAACCCAAACGATGCCTGGTATTTTCGTGTACGTTCGTTACCCGAGTCAGAGCATTACGAGATTAATATCGATGCCGATACGGCGGATCGGACTAAGACAACCGTATTTGTTAACTACAAGGTTTTTGATTTTGAAGGTAAGTTTATTGGCGTCACCGGTGTCGGCCTTGCGGTTGAAAAGGTCAAGGCGCTGATCGAGCTCTATCAGAAACGTTACAACCGCCGGGTATTTTTCACCGACAGGCAGGGCAACGTCACCCTCCATGGGGATGAATATGATGGTGCCGATTCTTTGCAGACTACCGCCGGACTTGAGCTGCTGGCTACGCGGATTTTAACCAGTCCGAGCGCGGCCTTTAGCTATCAACGCAACGGTAAAACGGTCCACTTAAACAGTCGCCTCGTGCCTGAATTCAAATGGTATCTTATCGTTGAGCAGGAAGATGTGCCGCAGGAGCAAGAGCTGCTGAATACCTTTTGGGGTAACTTGGGCTTAAGTTTATTGGTGACAATTGGGATTTTACTGATTTCAAACATGACCTTAGGTCGTTATCAGCGCAAACTGGAGGTCATGGCCTCAACCGATAAACTCACCGGCGCCGCTAATCGCCAAGTGTTTGAAGAGTATTTCCATCAGGCATTAGAGAAGGCAAAGCTGTCCAAACAAGCGATTTCAATCCTCCTTGTCGATATCGACCACTTTAAAAAAGTGAACGATAGCTATGGTCACAGCATTGGTGACTTAGTATTAAAAACCGTCACTAACCTGCTGCGTAGTCAGTTAAAAGAGCAGGATGTACTTTGCCGTTGGGGCGGCGAGGAGTTTATCGTGTTATTGCCTGAGATGGATCTAAGTCATGCCGCTGAATTAGCCGAGCATTTCCGTGATTTAATTTTCCAGCGCGAATTAAAAGTCAATGGTGTGCACATCGCTATCACTGTGAGTATTGGGGTTGCCGAATACCAAAAACTTGAGCCAGCGGAAGATTTGATTAAACGAGCGGATCTCGCCTTGTATCAGGCGAAAGAAGCGGGGCGCAATCAAGTGGTTCTCAATCAGTAGTATGCTGTTATGATGGCCAAATCTGCCAAGGATTGTTTTGCTTAACGCCGCGTTTAGTAGCTGAGCCGTGCGGGCAGCGTTCGGTGACGGATAGCGATGAAGTAGGAGTTATAAATGTCGACCTTGTTGGTAAATAGATTATCGGGTTTGTATTTAGGGGCGGTTCTGCAAGAGATTGACGGTGTTTCTACTGGCATCGACGGTAAAAAATCGGCGCAGCAGTTGCGAGTGAATGTCGATCATGTCGAAGGCGATGCGCAAGCCGATCCTAAGCACCATGGCGGACTCGACCGAGTGCTGCATCATTTTCCCCGCGAGCATTATGGTCAGTACCGTCGTTGGGATTTAATCACCCAACTTGAAGATGCGCCGAGCATGGGTGAAAACATCAGCACGGTTGGTTTGAATGAAACTGAGGTCAATATCGGCGATATCCTGCAAATCGGTGCCGTCACAGTGCAGGTGACTCAGCCGCGTTCACCTTGCTTTAAATTGAACCTGCAATTTGGCCATAGAGATTTTGCCCTCGCCATGCAGCAGAGTCAGCTATGCGGTTGGTTTTACAGAGTATTAGCCCCAGGTGTGATTCAGCTAAACGACAGGATAGAATTAGTCGAGCGTAAAACCGATATCAGTGTTGCCGAGGCCATGGCGTTGTACTTCTCACCCGAATACGATGCCAAAGCCTATGATAGACTCGCCTCCTGTGAAGGGTTGGCACAAAGCTGGGTCAATAGCCTGCAGCGGCGCTTAGCGACACAGCAAGTCGAAGATTGGCAGATGCGCTTATATGGGCCAAAAGGTAAATAAACTTTATTTTTCAAACGATAATACAGGGAAAGTGTAATGATAGAGTCAGTGACTAAGAGTGAAAGAGATTTTGGCTTACTGGTGTATGCCTCCAGTTTAATCGGTTATTTAGTGCCATTAGGCTCGATTCTCGGACCACTGATTATGTGGTTGATGAAACGTGAAGAGTCGGCTTTTGTCGACCAATGCGGCCGTAGTTGCTTGAACTTTAAATTAAGTCTGTTGATCTATGTGATTATCAGCGGATTGTTAGCCTTTGTGGGCATTGGGTTTGTCTTCTTGATCATCCTCGGTATCCTCGACTTGGTTTGCACTATCCTTGGGATCATTAAGGCGAGCGAAGGGCAAGTGTATCGTTATCCGCTGACGATTAAGTTCCTTTCCGATAACTAATTGCTAAAGCGATTCAATAAAAAACACCTTAGGGAGAGACTCGCTAAGGCGTTTTTGTTTGGTTTCAATCCCTCTTGGGCTTACACCTTAAACTTCGCCACTAAGGTGTCTAAGCGGTGGGCGAGTTGATTTAGCGCTAAGCTCGCCTGTGCCGCAGCCTGTGCCGTGCTGGCGGTGCGCTGGGTGATCTCGTTAATTTCGGTCACGTTGCGGTTGATGTCTTCCACTACGGTCGATTGCTCTTCCGTCGCAGCGGCTACTTGAATGTTCATATCGCTGATCAGGCCAATACGGTCACTAATGCCTACCAGAGATTGACTGGCCTCATCGACGGCGGCCACCCCTTCGTGGGAGCGCGCACGGCTTTGGGCCATGGCATTCACCGCTCGGCTGGCCTCGGATTGCAACTTGTCGATCATACCTTGGACTTCGTTGGTCGATGCGGCGGTGCGCGATGCCAGATTACGGACTTCATCGGCTACCACGGCAAAGCCTCGTCCCGCCTCACCAGCACGTGCGGCTTCAATCGCGGCGTTTAGGGCTAACAGGTTAGTTTGCTCCGAAATCGCGCGGATCACATCGAGAATGCCGCCGATAGACTTGGTATGAGTCGCGAGGGATTCAATCACTTCACCAACTTGTTCCACATCCTGAGAGAGCTGATTGATGGTATCCCGAGCACGGGTCACTACCACTTGGCCGCTATTGGATTCGGTATCGGCATCTTTCGCCGCAACAGCAGCTTGGGCGGCGTTGCTGGCGATTTCATTCACAGTGGCACCCATCTCATTGATGGCGGTCACTACCATCATAGTGCGATCTTTTTGCTCATGGCTGTCTTCAAGGGTTTGCTGCGCCTGATTAGACACATCCTTCGCCGAGAAGCCGAGCTGTTCGCTGGTCTGTGCAACTTCAATCACTGAGTCTTGGATTTTGCTGATAAAGCTATTAAACCCTTGTGCCAGTTGGGCAATCTCATCTTCACCTTTAACGGGGAGGCGCTGACGTAAATCGCCTTCACCTTCGCCGATATCACGGAACATTGCCGCGACTTGTGCGATTGGGCGGCTTACTGAACCGGCCACCACAATCGCCAGCATGATAAAGCCTGCGGCAATGATTAAGGTCCAAATTAAGATCTGGTAGGCGGCATCCGTTAGCAGGGCGAACACTTCGGCTTCGGGCACTTGTGCCACGAGATACCAATCCATGGAGGGAATATAGCTGCTGGCTACGAAGGTATTTTCACCTTGGATTTGGGTATCGATCAGGTTGAAATCATTACGATTGAGTAATGAGCTGATGTTGGCGCCCGAGTACAAGCTCTTGAGGCTGCTCTTGCCAATTTGGCTGGCGTCGGGATGCAGTTTTACCTCGCCTTTGGCATCGACTAAGTAAACAAAGCCAGTTTCTTCAATCTTAAAGGAGCCCAGTAGACGCACCATATCATCGAGGGATTTGGCGAGGCCAACGAGTCCACGGCCATTAGGTTGCTGATAGTTGATAAAGAGTTTTACCTCGCCATTGGCTTCGGTAAAGACGTTAAGCATCCGCTCTTGGCCGCTGTCGCGATAACCAAAAAACCAACCGTCCTGCGCTGGGGTGAGTACACGTAAAAAACCATCCTGAGTGTAGTAGGCGGCGGTTTGTCTATCGGCGTAGGAGGCTTGAGCCAAATGATATTGGCGGGTGATATCCTTCAGCTGGGCAACGACTTGCGGCTCTTGCTCCTGCGGACGACCGTTTTCAAGCCATTGCAGTAACATACGACTGCTGGCGAGTTGTTCGGCGGCATTCATTAAGCTCGAAATATCTAGCTCAATCTTGTTGCGGATCTGCATCATTAGGCTGGGCATTTCCGACCCGAGCATACGCTGCTGTACCACGCTTTTTGCACTACGTTGGCTGAGGACGCCCACGAGTATGGTCGACAGCAGCACAGCAAATGTCACTGTCAGCAGGATTTTCTGCTTAATAGTAAGGTTATTAAATATCATAAATATCAATATGCCTGTGTTAGACGTTTAGAAATATCGGTCGACGTTTTCTAGCCAATAACAAGTATCGGACAGAAATGTTAAAAGTTAACCTTTGTTTAGGTCGAATGCCGAATAAAACAGCGTACAAGACATTTATTAGGCCTAACCTGTTGCTCTTGCGGTAGATCTTGTTATGTAGAGTATAGATGGAAATGAGTTGCTGATTTGGAGCATGTGATTTTTATGGCGCAATTGTGACCAAAGTGTGGCGTGAAGGCAAGCAAAAATAAGGCGCTCAATGAGCGCCTTATTCCGGTTGAGTTACATATTTGGGTAGTTTGGACCACCGCCGCCCTCTGGCGTCACCCAAGTAATATTTTGGCTCGGGTCTTTAATGTCGCAGGTTTTGCAGTGGATGCAGTTTTGCGCATTGATCACAAACTTAGGCTGACCAGCTTCTTCAACGATTTCGTATACGCCGGCAGGGCAGTAACGCTGAGCTGGCTCGTTAAATTGCGTCAGGTTTATCCCGAGCGGGATGCTGTTGTCTTTTAAGCGCAGATGGCAAGGCTGGTCTTCCTCATGATAAGTGCTCGACAGATAGACTGAAGAGAGCTTATCGAAGCTGAGTTTGCCATCGGGCTTGGGATAATCAATCTTGCTGTAGGCGCTGACTGGGGCCATTTGGGCATAGTCTGGGTGCTCATCACGCAGGGTGATAGGGAACTTACCGCCGAACCAGTTTTGATCTATGTAGTTAAATGCGCCGCCGAGGAAAGTGCCAAACTTGTGCATTGCTGGGCCAAAGTTGCGCGACTTATATAACTCTTCGTGTAACCAGCTTTCTTCCAGATGGGTTTGGAAACAATCCAGATCTTTACCGCCTTCGACCTCGGCCAGCATCGCTTTGGCTAAGGTTTCGGCCGCGACAATACCGCTCTTCATGGCGGTGTGGGTGCCTTTGATCTTGGCAAAGTTTAAGGTACCTGCATCGCAACCAATCAGCAGGCCGCCGGGGAAACTCATCTTCGGCAGTGAGTTCAGGCCACCCTTAGTGATTGCGCGAGCCCCATAGGTCAAACGCTCGCCGCCGGTTAAGTATTTGGCGATAACTGGGTGAGTCTTATAACGTTGGAACTCATCGAACGGGCTTAAGTGT
Source organism: Shewanella seohaensis (assembly GCF_023283775.1). NCBI lineage: Bacteria > Pseudomonadati > Pseudomonadota > Gammaproteobacteria > Alteromonadales > Shewanellaceae > Shewanella > Shewanella seohaensis. The sequence continues at coordinate 123,936 of NZ_JAKILE010000013.1, read as the reverse complement.
GGGTTCTTGTAGTTGAGGTCGATAATCAACCCCACGGCAATTTGGTTGTCTTCCATATGGTAGAGGAAGCCGCCACCCGATGCGCCATCGGTTAATGGCCAACCACCTGTGTGCACCACTTTCCCTTGCTCGTGTTGTTCGGCGGGGACTTTCCAGATTTCTTTAAAGCCAAGGCCGTAATGCTGTGGTGTCTTGCCATTATCTAAGTGGTATTTCGCGATCAGCTGTTTGCCTAAGTGACCACGGCAACCTTCTGAGAACACGGTATATTTGGCGTGTAATTCCATGCCGGGCATAAAGCTGTCCTTCGGCTGGCCGTCGGCACCGACGCCCATGTCACCAATCAGGATGCCTTTCACGCTGTTATCTTCATTGAAGAGTAATTCGCTGGCAGCAAAACCAGGGAAGATTTCTACGCCGAGCGCTTCGGCGCGGGTCGCGAGCCAACGGCAGAGGTTACCTACGCTGACAATATAGTTGCCTTCGTTGTGCATGGTTTTAGGCACAAACGCATTGGGCATCAGCTTGCTGTCGGTGGCGGAATTGAGTAGATAGATTTCATCGTGGGTCACGGCTGTGGTGACGGGAGCGCCTGAATCGCGCCAGTCGCTGAATAGCTCATCTAACACTCGTGGTTCGAATACGGCGCCAGATAGAATGTGCGCGCCCACTTCGGAGCCTTTCTCTACCACGCAGACGGTAATTTCTTTGCCTGAACTCTGTGATATCTGCATCAACCGACACGCAGTGGCCAAGCCAGCTGGGCCTGCGCCGACGATAACAACATCGAATTCCATTGATTCGCGTTCCATCAGTTCACCTCTTCCTTCGCATATCCCCGATTTTTACCGGGTGTTGTAGTTTGTTTGTAAACGGGCGTTTTATTGCTGATGTCCACCTTACCTCAAAATCACCGCAGGGCACAGGGGCTAAGCGGGCTGTTTAGTCTAAATAATGACAAATCTTTGGGTGAGCGCTGTCACAGATTGTTCACGCCCACTTGAAGCGGATCAAGAAATACCTGTTTGGGGGTATAGCTAGGCAATACTTTCGGCTTATAATCACGGTTGACGGTTCTCCGAGCTTGCCTACCTAAGTCAACAGATATGGGGGTGTAGCCGTGGCAATAAGGCCACTGGGGTGAGTAAAGAAATGCACTCGCCTCCCACACTTGGAAAGGTGATCATGTCTCAATTACAAGACAATTTTGGTCGTAAATTTCATTACTTACGAATGTCAGTCACTGACGTTTGTAACTTCAAATGCAGTTATTGCCTCCCGGATGGTTATCATCCGAATGGCAAACAACAGTTTTTATCTCTCAGTGAGATAGAAAACCTTGTGTCCGCATTTAGCCAGGTTGGCACTCAAAAAATCCGTATCACTGGCGGCGAACCCACGCTGCGTAAAGATTTTACCGATATCATTCGAGTAGTCGCCGACAACCCTCGTATTCATACCGTAGCTACTACCACTAATGGGTATAGGCTCGAGAAGCATGCCCAAGAGTGGTTCGACGCAGGGCTTCGCCGTATCAATGTGTCGGTAGACAGCTTTGATCCTAAGATGTTTTACCAGATCACTGGCGAAAATAAGTTCGACGAGGTGATGCGTGGTATCGATGCCGCCTTATCCGCGGGTTTTGAGCGCGTGAAGGTCAATGCGGTATTGCTCAAGGGTATGAACGATAAAGATTTACCGCGCTTTTTGAATTGGATTAAGCACACGCCCATCGACCTGCGTTTTATTGAGCTGATGGAAACAGGCCTTGGCCGCGAGTATTTCCAAGCTCACCATTTGGCGGGTGCCGATATCAAAGCGCAGCTGCAAGCTGAGGGCTGGCAATTGGATACGCCTCGCGCCGACGATGGCCCTGCGCAAAACTTCAGCCACAGTGACTTTAAGGGCCGTATCGGCTTGATCATGCCCTACGCCACTAACTTCTGCGCGAGCTGTAATCGCTTGCGGGTCTCGGCCAAGGGTAAGTTGCACTTATGCCTCTTTACCGAGTCTGGCATCGATTTGCGTGATCTACTGCAACACCCGAGTCAACAAGCGGAATTAATCGAGCGGTTACACGGTCAACTGGCGCAGAAGAAGGAAACCCATTATCTGCATCAGGGCATTACTGGCGTGACGCAACATCTGGCCTCGATTGGCGGTTAATCTAACTTAGGTCTTAGTCTGCTTATCGCGTTATCTTTCATTAGGTTAGATTTCGCGATGGCGCTTAACTTCCCTATGCTTGAATTTGGCATCAGTTTAAAGGATCGCTTCAATGAGCAATGTATTTACCCATATTAACGCCGACGGCAATGCCCATATGGTCGATGTGACCGAGAAAGCCGTGACCGAGCGCGAGGCCCGTGCCGAAGCCTTTATCGAGATGGCGAGCACGACCCTCGAGATGATCATGAGCGGCAGCCACCATAAGGGCGATGTGTTCGCCACCGCGCGTATCGCGGGGATCCAAGCGGCGAAAAAGACTTCAGATTTAATTCCGTTATGTCATCCACTAATGCTAACTAAGGTCGAAGTCGAGCTCGAGGCTCAGCCTGAACATAATCGCGTGCGCATCACTAGCCGGTGTAAATTATCAGGTAAAACCGGTGTCGAAATGGAGGCGCTCACGGCGGCCTCTGTCGCAGCGCTGACGATTTACGACATGTGCAAAGCCGTGCAGAAAGACATGGTGATTTCACAGGTGCGCCTGCTCGAAAAACGCGGTGGCAAGTCGGGACACTTTAAAGCTGAATAACGTAAAGCGAGATAAGAATATGATTAACGTGTTGTTTTTTGCCCAAGTTCGTGAGCTTTTAGGAACTGCCCAGCTGAGTGTTGAAGCGAGTGAGCAGACACAAACTGCAGAAGGATTACGCGCAACACTCGCGGCCACCGACGATAAATGGGCCAAAGTGTTAGCCTCGGACAAATTGCTGGTGGCGGTGAACCAAACCATCAGCCAGTGGGATACCCGAGTGAGCGATGGTGATGAAGTCGCCTTCTTCCCGCCTGTGACCGGAGGTTGATATGCGTTTATTGCCAAATGTGCGGGTGCAAACCGTCGATTTTAATGTGGCCGATGAGTACCACCAATTAGCCCAAGACAATAGCGATGGCGCCGTTGTCACCTTTGTGGGCAAGGTGCGCGACTTTAACGACGGTTCAGTGGTGACGGACCTGACTTTAGAGCACTATCCCGGTATGACGGAGCGTGTGCTCGAGCAAATCGTGGCCGAAGCGCGTGAGCGTTGGCCGCTCAATAAAGTTACGGTTATCCACCGTGTCGGTACTATGGCGCTGGGTGAGCAAATTGTGTTTATTGGCGTCACCAGTGCCCATCGCAAGGCGGCCTTTGCGGCCTGCGAATTCTTAATCGACTTTTTGAAAACCAAAGCCCCTTTCTGGAAATTAGAAGCCGGGGATAAGGGCAAGAATTGGGTCGAAGCCAAGGACGCCGATGAGCAAGCGGCGCAATTGTGGCAACACAAAGACTAGCGTAAGACTGAGTCAGTAGTAGGCGAGAGTGAGGGTGAGTTTATGCACAGTGTGACAGGGTTAGGCAAAATCTGGAGCCTAGTATTTGCTCTCGGCTTGTCGTGCTGTGTCGCCTTGATGCCTGCCATTAGCCGCGCCGAGACTGTGCCTGCGATTGCGGCCGCCGCCAATATCAAGTTTGCCCTCGATGATATTGTTAAAAACTTCAGCGCCGAAACCGGGCTTAAGGTGCGAGTATCCTACGGTTCATCGGGTAATTTTGTGGCGCAAATTCAACATGGTGCGCCGTTTGAACTCTTGCTCAGCGCCGATGAGCGTTATATCCATGAGCTGCAAAAAGCTGGCTTTACTCGCGATGCTGGCGTGCAATACGCGGTCGGTCGCCTAGCCTTAGTGGCCCCAAATAAGTCTCCCTTAACCTTAGATGCCGAGCTGAACGGCGTAAAAAACTTGCTCGCCGCAGGCAAGTTGGAGCGCTTTGCGATTGCCAACCCTGAACATGCGCCCTATGGGGAGCGTGCCCGCGAACTCCTACAAAAATTAGGTTTGTGGGACGGCCTACAAACTAAGTTAATCTTGGGCGAAAATGCCTCCCAAGCGGCGCAATTTGCCGTGAGTGGCTCCACCCAAGGCGGTATTATTCCGTTATCCCTTGCCTTAGCGCCACAGTTTAAGGCCTTAGGTCAGGCGATTGCCTTGCCCGAAGAATTGCATGGTCCACTCAATCAACGCATGGCGTTGATGCCAAAAGCGGGAGCAACCGCAGAGCGTTTTTATCAATATCTTCAATCAGATGCCGCCAGAGCCGTATTCCTGCAATACGGATTTGGTCTACCCGTTCGGTAAGGTCAGACATGGATTGGCAGGCACTCTGGTTATCGGTCAAGCTCAGTAGCATCACAGTATTGGTGTTAATCCCGCTGGCGATTCTAGCGGGGCGAGCCTTAGCCTATCGTCAGTTTGTGGGTAAGTCCTGGGTTGAGGCCTTAATCATGGTGCCCTTAGTCTTACCGCCGACTGTGATTGGGTATTACTTGCTGGTGGGGCTTGGTAGCCAAAGCTGGTTAGGACAATGGTTAGAGCGCCTAACAGGGCAGCAGTTAGTGTTTCATTTCTCGGGGTTAGTGCTGGCATCCGTGCTGGTGAATATTCCCTTTGCGCTGCAACCGATACAACGAGCCTTTGAGGCGGTTCCCCACGATGTGCGCGATGCTGCTGCCTGTTGCGGCATGAGCAAACTTAAAATTCTGCTGAAAATTGAATTGCCTATGGTGTGGCCTGGGGTGCTGACCGCCTTAGTGTTGTGTTTCTCCCATGTACTCGGTGAGTTTGGGGTCGTGTTGATGATGGGCGGAAATATCGCCGGCGAGACCAAGACTATCTCGATTTCCATCTACGACAGTGTTCAGGCCTTTGATTTTGGTGCTGCAGGTACTATGTCTCTGGTATTGCTGTTATTTGCGATTACGGCATTGGCCCTCACCACCAGTCTATCGCGGCGTTTAGGAGGTCAGCGTGGCGCAAATCATCGCTGATCTGCATTGCCAGATCCAAAACCAAAAGCATATTAAACTGAGCGCCGAATTTAGCTGTAAGGCGGGTGAGGTGTTGGCTGTCGTCGGGCCTTCGGGGGGCGGTAAGACAACGTTACTGCGGATGATCGCAGGGCTGAATCATCCCGATGCGGGCAGTATTGTGTTTGGTGAAACGCCATGGTTCGACCATCAAAGTCGCACCGCACTGACGCCACAGCAGCGCCATATCGGCTATATGCCACAGCATTTTGGGCTATTTCCCAATCTTACCGCGCTCGAGAACGTGGTTGCAGGGCTTGACCATATTCCCAAATCGGAGCGAATTGCGAGGGCGAAGGACTGGTTAGAACGGGTCAATTTGCATGGATTGCCCGATAGACTGCCTATGCATCTCTCCGGCGGTCAACGCCAGCGGGTTGCGCTTGCTCGCGCCCTTGCCCGAGAACCGTCGGTGTTGTTACTCGATGAGCCCTTTTCGGCAGTGGACAGAGAAACCCGCGAGCGTTTATACCTCGAACTTGCTCGCCTCAAAGAGCAACTGCTTTGCCCCGTCATTATGGTGACCCATGATTTAAACGAAGCGCTGCTGCTGGCCGATTCGATGATCTTGATTAGCCAAGGTCAGATGTTGCAGCAGGGCGCGCCGTTTGAGGTGTTATCGCGTCCACGTAACGAGGCGGTTGCGCGGCAGATGGGCTTAAGAAATATTTTCGATGGCGAAGTAGTGTTCCAAGACCGTACTAAGGACATTACTTGGCTCAAATTTGGCGAGCAGCTGATCGCCAGTGATTTTGGCAAAGACCGCAGCGTGGGCAGTAAAGTGCGTTGGGTGATCCCGAATCAAGGCATCAGATTTAACGCCATCTCAAATGGACGTTTATGCCGCAGTTTTAATAAGTTAGATGTCACCATCGACTCCTTGCTGGTGATGGGCGAGTCGGTGCGCGTGGTCTGTTATGCCACCGGGACTGAGTTGCAACTTAATACGGAAGTGTCGCTCCATCTTGCACAAAAGCTTGGTTTAACCAAAGGGATGCAAACCACGGTTGCGCTAAAATCTGAACAAATTCATATTTTAGAGTAAGTTAATGACGTTTCTTACCTAGCAATCCAATCCAAAATGCTCCTTCCAGCAGCATGCCAAATAATATGAACGTAATTGCACTGGTAGCATTGCCATAGGCGTAAGCGCTTAATGCTGCTACCAGTAGCAAGCTTAAGCTAATCCAGCGTGTAATTAGTTTCATATGCACTCCGATTCAAATGGCCTTTTAGTTGACTCTAGAACAACTGGATTGCATTGCCAATCGTACTTTTTGACGACACAGATGCACTAAAATACCTGCTGAAATTCATTAGTGTGATTTTAAATGGCTAAATGATGGTTTTTTACGGTAAAGGTCATGCTGCAAAATCCCTAGATGATCAAAGCTTAATCTTGTTTCCATCGGTGTTTCAGTAGGTATTAGGTAAACTCAATACATTCGTCAGTGCTTGCCGAGCCTGAATCAATCGGATTGAGCAATCCACATGGGTGATGAACTAGGCGCCATCATGGGCAAACAGGGATAAAAACGATGGGGTTTTGGCATGCCATCGACATCTAACTGATTGTCTCATAAGATACAAACTTAGCCGATTTTTATGGAGGAGCCATGAGACTATGGTTGCTAGGATTCATGTTGGTATCTGGGATTGCCACCGCAGCCCAGAGCATGTATTCGATGCTTTCGAGTGGTGAGTATCAGCCGCCGTTAAGTGTGATGCAGCAAATTGAGAAGGATTTTCCTGGCGTGATTGCCGAGTTTGAAATGGAAATGCAGGAAGGCGAATTGGTCTACCAGTTTGAGTTGATTAATCCGCTGGCGAATGCGATTACCCGTTTCGAATATCGGGCGCGAGATGGTAAGTTATTGAAACAAAAAGCGGGCAAAGTCACTGCCGACGATGTTGGTGAAGTGGAAGCCGCGCGCCTTATCAGCACTAAACATCAAACTTTCTCCGGCATTATTGCGATGGCGACTAAGGACCATAAGGCCTTTTTGACCGACGCAAAGTTAGATCATGACTTAGGTATCAGTTACTTAGAGTTAAAGTTGCTGGATGATACTGGTAAGTATAAATTGGCATTCGATATTGAAAATTTACGGCAACTACCTTTACTTAAGTGGGATTAGCACTGAGCATCACCGCTAAGTGAAGACAGGGGAGCGCAGCATACAGATGAAAATACTTTTAGTTGAAGATGATGCGACAACGATCGACTACATCGTTAAAGGATTTCTTGAGCAGGGGCATAATATTGAGACCGCCAGCGATGGTCATCAAGGCCTGCTGCAAGCCACGAGTGGTCAGTACGACCTCTTGATTCTCGACCGCATGTTGCCCCAACTCGATGGTTTGAAACTGCTGGCCGCCCTCAGAGCTACGGGCAATCAAACCCCAGTGCTTATCCTGTCGGCGCTGGCCCATGTGGATGAAAGAGTGAAAGGCCTGCGTGCGGGTGGCGATGATTATATGACTAAGCCCTTTGCCTTTTCGGAGCTGCTCGTGCGTGCCGAAAAGTTGATGCAACGGGGTCAATCCGTCCCTATTACTACAGATTTAGTGGTCGGCGGCTTAAAAATGGAGCTGCTCACCCGCAATGTGACTTTAGATGGTCACGATTTAATGCTGCAACCGAAAGAATTCCAACTGCTTAAGTATCTGATGGAACACGCCAATCAGGTAATTAGTCGCACGCTATTATTCGAAGCAGTATGGGATTATCACTTCGATCCCCGTACTAATGTGATCGACGTGCATATCGCCAAGTTACGCCGTAAGTTTGAAGAGTTAGGCCACGGTGAATTGATCGAAACCGTAAGGGGAGCGGGTTATCGCTTACGCCAAAGGCATTAAGCCTTACCAAAGCAGCGCCTGGCGCATCACTATTATCTTCTCGACCTTAGTGACTGTGATCATAGGCGCTTTGCTGTTTGCCCTTTATCGGCAGCTCATTATCGAACAGCAGTACCAAGTGACTCAGTATCTCGAGTCAGAAACCCAACGCTATCAGCAGCTTGCTCTTACTGTGGACCGTCGTAGTTTTGCGGCGCAAATCCGTGCCGCCGATCCGCAGACGGCGCTCATCGCTTGGCGCAACAGTTATGACATGGTTGGTGCCTTAAGCTTTATGCCAGAAGGCATGCCCATGCTGCCGCAAACTCGGGATTTCCCCATTTTAACTGGCGGCCCTGATAAGCTGCATATCCTCACTGGTGGCCTAGTGATGACCCGCTATGGCCCTGTGCTCATTGCCACCCGTACCGATAACTTAGCCACCTTGATTGATAAATTTATCAGTGCGGCGGCCACGGCCGTGATGTTGACCATAGTGTTAACCTTAGCGTTGGGCTATTTGTTTTCTAAGGCTATTTTGCGCCGCTTAGTGCAGTACAACCGCTTGAGCGAGCAAATTGAGCGGGGGCATTACGATACGCGTCTGCCGCTCAGTTGGCGTCAGGACGAGTTCGATATGCTGGCGCTGCAGTTTAATAACGTGCTGGATATTCTTGAGAATAACCTGATGGCGGTGCGCGGGGTGACAGATAACATTGCCCACGATTTGCGTACGCCCCTATCCCATATTCGCATCGGTCTCGAGGAATTAGCGGCCAAATCCCCCGATGAAATTAGCGAAGGTTGCGCGATTTTGACCGAAGAGCTCGATCACTGTCTTGCGACCTTCGATGCCATGCTCTCGCTAACACGCATCGAGGAAGGACAGCAAACCTTAGACTTGCAGGAACTGAGTTTGGCGCAGCTATGTACCGATTTGTTGGACATGGCCGACGCAGTCGCCGAGTCGAATGAGCAAACCTTGAGTCTATCGCTCTTATCAGACCATAAGATTTATGGTGACAAGTATTTGTTGTTCCAAGCCTTATATAACTTGGTCGACAATGCGATGAAGTACTCAGGCCAAGGCGCTCGCATCGATATTATTCAATCCGGCGCCCAAATTAAGATTTGCGATAACGGCCCAGGGATCCCCGATGACAGCAAGGAAAGGGTGTTTGAGCGATTAGTGCGTCTCGACCCCAGCCGCCATTTGCAGGGCACGGGTTTAGGATTATCTATGGTCAAAGCGATCATGTCGCGGCACAATGCGCAAATTACTCTTTCGGATAATCATCCAGGCCTAGTGGTGACCATTCAGTTTTAGGCCAATATCCGCGTGACAGTGTTGAGAACCCCATGTACCGAATCATAGCCGACGAGGCTGATTTTCTTGTTATTTCTAAATCGCCGAATGTGCATTTTCACAGCCAAGATGGCACTGCGGGTGTCGTTGCGCAGCTGGAGCAGGATTTAGGAATAAAACTCTTTGCCGTGCATCGGCTCGATACGCCGACCTCAGGGCTGTTACTGTTAGCCAAACATCCTGCGGCGGCGCGGCAGTTAACTGAGCTTTTTAGCGCCCATCAAGTACAGAAATACTATCTTGCGCTCGCCAAAGGCAAGCCGAAGAAGAAGCAAGGCTGGGTGATTGGCGATATGGCTAAATCCCGCCGCAGCATGTTTAAGTTGCTGCGAACCAAAGAAAATCCCGCAATAACCCAATTCTTCTCCACCAGTGTTGGCGAAGGGCTTAGGCTTTACTTACTCAAACCCCACTCGGGGAAAACCCACCAGTTAAGAGTCGCGCTTGCAAGCCTTGGGGTACCGATTTTAGGCGATGCCCTCTATGGCTCGGATGTCGCCGACCGCTGTTATCTGCACGCCTATTGTCTGCATTTTCGTTACCAACATGAGGATGGTCACTGGCAGGATTATGCGTATCTCGATATGCCCGAGCGGGGCGAGGTCTTTAGTATGCAGGGTGTGACTGAGGCGCTTAAACAGTGGCAAGCCCCTGAGTCACTAGACTGGCCCGAACGTTAGGCTTGTGGTGTTAGGGCTTGGCAGATCCTGTCTCGCCCCTCTGATTTGGCGCGATACATGGCATGGTCGGCTTCGATTAAGAGTTTGTCTGGCTCACAGCCTCGGTAAATGGTGGCGTAACCAATGCTGGCATAGAGTTGGATCTCCTGCCCTTGGCATTGCAGCGGATTTTCCCTCAACACCCTATGTAACTTATCTGCGACGGTTCTGGCGGCGGACGCGCTGGTGGCGGGCAGTAATACCAGAAATTCTTCTCCACCTTGGCGGCATAGGACGTCATGTTCCCTCAATACAGTGCTAAATAGTCTTGCAGCCGTAAGTAGGGCAAGATCGCCTACGGCGTGGCCATATTGATCGTTGATTTGTTTGAAATGATCGAGATCGAGCAGTATCAGGCTGTAGGGCTCAGCATTTTTTTGCCAGCGTTGATGGATAACCGTAAGCCGCTTTTGCATCGCCCGCCGATTCCATAGCCCAGTCAGTTGGTCTCGCTCGGCTAATACTCTGATTTTGCTGACAAGGCGTGTTATCGCATTGCCAATCATTACTATGTTGATGATAAGGGCGAGGACAACATAAAACCACAGCACGGGTGTTGCCTCCTCGCGATAGATGGCGATAAAGACATGGTTTTCGTTTGATGAAAGCAGGGCAATTAAGAAGCGAAGAGTGAAGATAATGACCATGGCGACTAATGGCAGCACCATTGCCGTGGCGACTTTGCTGCCAGCATCTGGCTTGATAGCAATAAAGTTATCTCGAGTCAGCATCACAAAGGTAAGGGCTGCATTGGCAGAAAACAGCATGGCCAGCACTGGCTCTGAGTGTGAGCTCGGGGGAACCGTTAACATCAATACTGCGGTGATAGTAAGAATGGTTAGATCGAACTTAGTGCTGTGCTTCAAGCGAAAGAGATACTGGGTCCCCCAACGCAGCATGATAAATCCCAACAAGATGATGATATCGGAGCAAAACCAATAGAGATAACTGTTTGATTCTGTCCGTTGGGTATTGAGTATGATGCCAAACAGCACAAAAAGGTTGGCGAGGGAAAACCGCATGCTGGCTAGGGTGGCGATTTTTAACGGTTGAGCGATTAATCCCCAAGCAATAGCGGCGGTGCCCGTGAGCAGGCAGATAAACTTAATCAGTAAAAGGGCTTGAGGATCCATGGTTAGGGTTCATTTTTTCCTTTAACTATAGATGGCTTTTTCAGTTTGTGCGGACGTATATACGACTCAAACAAAACTGTGGACGATGAAAAAGTTGCAAACCTGCACACTAACTGCGAAGTTAGTTAAAGATATGGTCAATTAAGGACAGCCTGCTATGGATACAAACAAATTACTCTTAGTCATCATTGCGATTCTATTACCTCCAGTCGCGGTATTTTTAAAGGCGGGTGCGGGCAAGGACTTATTAATCAACATAGTATTGTGTTTATTTTTCTGGTTCCCCGGTTTGTTACATGCACTCTGGGTGGTGACGAAAGATTAGTAAATCCTCAATAAAAAAGCGCAACCAAGGTTGCGCTTTTTTATACGGTAAATTGGGTGTGCTAATTAGAAAGCCACTGTATAACCGAGTGTTGCGGTGCGACCCATGCCTTTGAAATAACGATCATTAGTACCCATAGTTTGTGAGTAGTAGTTGAAATAATCCTTATTAAACAGGTTTTGTACGCCTAAGGTTAAGGTGCCAGTGTAGAGCGGCATTGAGAATGACGCATCGACAGTGGTGTAGCCATTAAACTCGGCATATTTCTCGCCTGTGGCATCTTCGAAATCACGGTCCATAAAGTAGTTTGCCTGTACGCGCGTCGACATTTCGTTATCGAAATTATGGGTCCAGAACAGGTTGATACGATTCGGTGAAATGTTGGCACCATCGAGATCGGTATCCGTTTTGTTGTCATCATTCGAATCATATTCACCGCGCTGAATCGCTAAATTCATGCCCAGATCGTCGTTGCTGGTCAGGTAGGCGGTGATATTGGCTTCGATACCGTCAATCACGCTCTTCTCACGTTTAACGTCGTAGAAACCGTCACTGTTTAAGGCTAAACGGGCGCCGTAATCGGTGGCCGAACGGTAGTAGGCAATCTTAGCGCTCAAGAATTCACCTTGGTAATCGGCGCCAAACTCCACGTTATCCGTCACAATTGGTGCAAGGGATAGAGAGTCGCTGATACTTGGGTTCGCTCCAGGGAAGCTGTTACCGTCGCGCAGAATGCGGCCGATATCCGGCATACCAAAGCCTTGGTTATAGCTAGTGTAAACGCGGATATCTGGAGTGATCTTGTAGGATACACCTATGTTGAATAGGGTCTCGTCGAAACTCGCTTCGCCCCCTTCAATTTGTTTATTTCCCGCGCCGTAGAGCGTCTTGTAGTCATCGACATTGAGCTTAGCGTGCTCGTAGCGTACGCCGGTCGATAGGGTTAGATCGGTAATTAAATCATAATCTAACTGCAAATAGGGCGCGAAGTTGTCATAGGTGCTTTCAGGCACCCACGACAGGCCCGTCTGTACTAAATCTTGCTCTGTGGTATCGCGGAACAGGTCGATACCATAGGCGGCGTCGATACCCGTATCGGCAATATTTTTGGCAATTAACGAGGTCTTTAATCCCCATTTGACCGAAGAGTTACGCGATTGCTCATAGTACCAACTCTCGCCTTTAGGGCCTTCGCATTGTACTAGGTTGTCGTTATTGGCAAATGCAGGATCGTAGAACGTCTTGTTACAGCCACCGCCATACACGGCCTCAAAATCTTGATTAAACAACTGAATACTCAGCTGTTGACCAGCAATATTCTCGTGAGTGTAAGTGAGGCTAGTCGTCGTGACTTGGTTGTTGGCCGCTTCCCAAGGTTGTTTTTCTTCGATTGCGCCCGTTGGTTTGCCAGTGGTGATATCGCCTTTCACTGGCATCCAATCGCCATTGTTCTCCATGTTGTAATGGTTAACCATCAGCTCTAAGCGCGACTCGGCAAAGTTATGGCCGAGTTTGATAAAGAAGTCTTTGCTCTGGCTGTCCATGGACTCGCCTTGAGTCGTGTCCACGCCAATCACATCGTGGTTTGCATCGTAGTACACGCCGTTATTGCGATAGCTCACCGAGCCCAACATATCGATCAGCTCGGATTCGCCCGAAAACGCATAGCTGGCACCAAAACTCACACCATTCGATTTGAGCGAGTCGGGCACAGTAACATCGAAACTGACGACGTGTTGGTTATCACCCGTTGGTTTTTTGGTGATGTAGTTGATGATACCGCCCTGTGCGCCTAAGCCGTGCATCGCATTGGCGCCGTGGATAATTTCAATACGCTCGATCATCGCAGGGTCGATAGTTTGTCCCGAACGACCACCACTACGCAGTGGGTTGGATTGGGGGACTCCATCGATCATTATTAATGGCGGACGGCCACGCAGGGTTTCGCCCGTGTTGCTCATCTTCTGGCGGCTGGGTGAAAAGCTAGGTGCTAAGTTGCCGATAATGGTCGATAAATCTTTAGTGGTGCGGAACTGCTCTTCGAGTTGCACGCGGTCGATAATGGTCACTGTATTGGGAATGGAGCTTGGCGATTTATCCATGCGGCTCGCGGTGACAGTGATTTTTTCGATGTCTTTATTCTTATTCGTTCCCGTATCTGGGGCTTCTTGAGCCACTGCGGATTGGGTGAGGGCGGCAAATACGGCGAGGGCAACAAACGAGGTTTTGAACGTCATATAACTTCCTGCTAAGGGCGAGTGAATTTGCTACACCGATATCCTTGGCATCAGACTATTCCGTTAAACAACATTGCAAATGATAACGATTTTTATTGCCGCTGATTTTAAGGAAGTGAATTGGGCTTGTCTAGTCGAGTTGTAAATAAAATGCGTGGAAAAAGTGGCACTTTCTTGAACTTGTGACTCGGTTATCAATATAGGTGCATTTAGATTAAGGGTTTGCACGTAGGCTGAACCGCCGATTTGTTGCCGAGTCGAAGGAAGAATATAATGGCGACCTTTTTCTCGCCTTGGTGCCGATATGAACCGTAAAAAGAAGATTAACCAAACGCTTAAACAGAAGGCGAAAAAAGCCAATGCCAAGTTGCATAGCAGCAATAAGCCTAAATACGTTTCTAAAGCCGAGCGGGCGGCGCAGACCATCGCGGCGGAAACCGAGGTGACTCAACCCGTTGAACAACCCGCTGAGCTCATTGCCAACGGGAATGCTTAACCGACCAACCTTTTACTTAGGGTCTAAATAGTCGATTGGATTTAAGTAAAACGCCTTTTTATATCCTTGGGTTGAAGTGTCGATTAACCAAGGTCTGGGTAGCATGCTTAAAATGGAATAGTGCAAATGGGGCGGTTTGCCTTGGGCGTTCCCCGTTGTGCCGACAGTACCTAGCACATCCCCGCGTCCCGCAAATAACCCTGTCGATGCGTTAAGGCTATCGAGGTGGGCAAAATAGTGGATTTGCCATTTTGGGCCAAGTCCTACCACCACCTTGCCACCCTTAAAAAACTCCCCTTTATACAGAAGTAACAACGGCGTTGGTGCGATTACGGGCGTATTGGCCGAGGCAAATATATCAATTCCTTTGTGGGTGCCTGAGCTGCCCCAGGGTTCATACCAAAAGGTTTGGCTATTCCAATCCTTATTGCTGGCGCCTTTGACTGGGATGATGGGCTGTTCTGGCACTAGGCATCCTGCAAGAATAAAAAGCAGCATGGCGAGCGTGATAAATTTGAGCTTCATTTTGACCTCCGTATAACGCTGCTAGTGGAACTCACTGAATTCATGCCAATTCGCGGGGTACTGACTGCGCTCGGCCTCACTGAGTGATAACCAGTAAGGCCGCCAAAACGTATCGCACCAAAACTCAATATTGCCCTGCAAACTACCGAGTGTATCAGGATCGACATGAGGAAAGCTTTCCCACGGTGCTGGTGGCGCGGCCTTAAAGCCGATTAGTCGTTGCAGCAGCGCGATATCATTGCTGATGAGTAGCACGCAGACTCCTGCAAAATCAGCATATTGATGTAGAAAAACATGGCTTGGTTCTTGGGCATGGTGCAACAGCTTACTCGATGCTGCATCCTTTTCAACAACAGGCGCGAATGCCATCTCGGCGAGCAGGGCATCGAGTCGTTGTTTATCTTGGTTACTCAACAAACAATGTATTTGATAGGCGGCGAGATCGGGCTGCATCGCGGGGGTGACGATGGGATAAACTTGATGGCTGGGCAAAAGCAGGTGAGGTAAGGGCTCATTAAAAATCGCTCGGAGATCCGCAGTCTGTGAGTCTGTATTCGCCTTAGGGCCGAGGTGTCGTTTTAGCCAGTCGAGTAGTCCCATTTTTGTTCTCCTAACCTTAGCGTTTAAGTGGAGTCGCTTGTTGGTTTGCTTGGGTATTTCCCTCAGTACTTCCTTCAACACTCTCCCCTACGCTCTCCTCAACCTCTCCCGCCACAATCATGGTCGCAGGAGCTTCCCAGCGTAGCCAACCCTTAGTGAGCGGGGCATCGATATACCACAGGCCTTCACGTTGCACTAAGGGGAAAACCTCCCGTGACGGCGCAAAAGGCCCGGGGTTTTGCTGGGCAATTTCGATACTGGTCTCAGTGACGCTGGCGACAATCGCGACATGGCCGTAGGGATTAAACATCCATGGCGCGAATACCAGTAAGTCGTCAGCCATAGGTTTGCTTTGGCTGCCATTGGTATATTGCCGTAGGGCGCGTTTTTCATTCCAGCTCGCATCGGGCAACAGGTCATTGAAGAAGTCTTTGGCATGACCGAAACTGTCGGGCATTTTGTGCTGATAACGCAGGTAAAAGTAACGTTTAACGAACTCTACGCATTGGTATTTGATACCCAGGTTATAGCCGTCGAGGGAGAGGTTGCGCCCCTCGTTAGTGTTGACGCCGCCGTTATAATAAATATCGACGCCATTGAGTGAGTCGAGCACATCACCCACTTGATAGTCCGTATTTAAGTTATAACGAGTTAGACCGTGGTAGCCGAGATAACCAAGGCCGCAGATTAGGCTCGCTGCGAGTATCAATAAACGAAAACCTTTCACCATCTTTAGTACGACATTCTCAAAAGATAAATTGATTCAGCAGGATACAAGGTCGGATTGTATGCTTATGTCGCTAAAAACGTCTAGGCGTACTGACTGCTTGCCGGGAGCTTAATGCTTTCGTTGTACTTAAACCTTAGCGGCGCACTGATTAAGCGCCGTTAAGGAGATACTTCTATGACTATTTGTTGGAGGCGAGCTTGACTGGAACCACTTCAAACTCGGGTCTGTCTTTGGGCAAGAATGACTTCCACCACCCTTGATTGAGCGCTGGGCTGTGGGCTAGCTCATTGAGGTTAATCCCCTGACCAAATTCAGGAGTCAGCAGGGGGACGGCATAGGCTTTCGCCGCCGCGGCAATCCGCTCTAAGGGTTCGTACCAACTGTGCAGCGCTAAGTCGAAACTGCTGTTATGGATAGGGATAAGGTATTGACCTTGAAGATCTAAATGTGCCCGCAGCGATTGCTCAGGTTGCATGTGGATATCGGCCCACATCTCATCGTAGGCGCCAGTTTCGACTAAGGTGAGGTCGAAGGGGCCCAGTTTATCGCCAATCTTTTTAAAACCATCAAAATAGCCTGAGTCGCCACTGAAAAAGATATTTAATTCAGGGGATTGAATAGCCCAAGAGGCCCACAGGGTTTGATTTCTGTCTTTCAGTCCTCGGCCCGAAAAATGTTGTGCGGGCGTGGCGGTAAAGCGCACACCTTGATGTTCGGTTGCTTGCCACCAGTTGAGGGCGACGATTTTTTCCTTCGGGATACCCCAAGCAATCAAATGGTTATCGACACCTAGTGGCACAATAAACTTCTGAGTGCGCGCAGCGAGCGCCACTACGCTTTGCTTGTCTAAGTGATCATAATGATCGTGGGACAAGATAATCCCAGCGAGTGGCGGAATGTTCTCGAGCTCAATGGGCAGAGCGTGAAAACGTTTTGGACCAAACCATTGGCTTGGTGAGGCGCGCTTTGAAAACACAGGATCGGTTAACCAATACTGGCCGTTTAGCTGTAACAGCACAGTCGAGTGGCTGATTTTATACAGCATAGGCGTTGCCCCCGCCGTAGCAGGCAGTTGCATGGGCTGAATAGGTAGCGCTTGGCTCGGAGTCTTATCGGGAATACGTTCAGTGACGTAACGCCATAAAATAGCAGGTAAATTACCTTCACCACTGTGAGCGTTTGGCGCTTCATTACGAAAGCGTTGATCCTGAGTTGGGGCAGTTTGAATGGTGTTGGGATCTAAGGTCATAATAACACTCCCGAGTAACAGTATGGCCAAGGTGATTTTGAGTCGCATCGTAAACTTGATAAAAGTAAACTACACAGTGTAGTTTACTCAAGGCTGTGCAAAAGTAAACTCAATAGTGTAAAATCTCGGCAAATATTTTGATGGCATACCACAATGGCAGAAAAAGCAGTAAAACTGACACATTCCCAACTGAAGCGTTTGGCGATCCTCGACGCGTCACAGGAAGAATTTATGGTCAATGGTTTTGCCGGCGCCAGCATGGATAGAATTGCCCAGCGTGCCAATGTCTCCAAGCGCACTGTTTACAATCATTTCCCCAGCAAAGAAGTGTTATTCGAGGCGACAACCGGTGACCTGTGGGCGCGCACTAAGGAAGCGGCGACCTTAGCATTTAATCCTGAGCAGAGCCTCGAATCACAATTGCAACAGATTGCACGCCGCTGCTGGGAGTTGTATCAGCAGCCGGATTTCCTGAGGGTGGCAAGGGTAGTGATGGCCGAGTTTATTCGTTCACCGATTCAAGCGACCGAGGCCATGGAACGATTAGCTAAGCAAGAAGGTGGATTAGAAGCGTGGCTTGCCGGGGCCGTGGCTCATAAGGCATTAAAAATCGATAATATTCCACTGGCGGCAACCCAGTTTTGGGGCATGTTTAAGGCCTTCGCCTTTTGGCCGAAATTGTTCCATTTGAAAAATCACGATGAGCAGCGGCAAGAGATCATTGATGCCAATATCCGCATGTTCCTCGCCATGTATCGCGCTTAACTTTCATTTATTTCTAGCATAAGGCCGATAATGTTCTCACGTTATCGGCCTTATGTGTTTTATCACTTCAAACCCTGCCTACAGTAAGGTGGTCGCCAGCAGGTAGCCGACGGTCGATGCTGTGCCCACGCCTATCAATCCTGGAATAATAAAGCTGTGGTTAATGATGAACTTACCAATTTTGGTGGTCCCTGTTCGGTCGAAGCCGATACAGGCCAAATCGCTTGGATAAGTGGGTAGCACAAAGTAACCATAGCTCGCGGGTAAAAAGGCAATCAACAACTTAGGATCGACGCCTAAGGCCAAGCCCATGGGCGCGATAGCCGTGAGCGCCGCCGCTTGGCTGTTGACCAGTTTTGAGATTAAAAACAGCACTAAGGCATAGGTCCAAGGTTGGTTTTGCACCACATGGGAGAGGTTTTCCTTCAGTACATCCATATGGCTGATAAAGTAAGTATCACTCATCCAAGCCACGCCAAATACCGAGAAAATCGCTACCATGCCAGCCTTAAATACTGGGCCGTTGGCAATTTCTGTGGGTTTGACTTTGCAGCTCATTAAGATAAAAGCACCAGCGATCAACATCATCATCTGGATCACTAAGTTCATCGATAGCGGCGCCAGTTTGCCCTTCACCTCAAACACAGGGCGCAGTTCGCTAAAGGAGCCGAGTAACACTACGGCGGCGATAGCGGTGAAGAAAATCCCCGTCGCCCAATAGGCTTCCTTAGGAAAGGTTTGATCCAGTAGAGTCTCGCTCTTGTCGTAGATAAACGCCCTTTGTTCGGGATCTTTAATTCGCGCCTGAAACTCTTCGTCCTTATCTAAATCTTTACCACGACGCAGGCTCCAGAGTGCCGCTACTAATACGCCGCAAAGAGAAGCTGGTACAGACACCATTAAAATTTCTAGCATGCTGTAGGCATGGCCGACACCATGCTGCGCCGCCAAAATCGATACCATAGAAACCACGGCGACCGATACCGGAGAAGCGCAAATCGCCATTTGCGAGGCGACTGATGCCACTGCCATCGGGCGTTCTGGGCGAATATTTTTCTTCAGGGCGATATCGGAGATGATCGGGAACATGGTGTAAACCACATGGCCAGTTCCGCATAAAAAGGTTAAGGTCCAGGTGGTGAGCGGCGCCAGAATGGTGATGTATTGTGGATGGCGGCGCAGTAAACGCTCGGCAAACTGCATCATCACATTTAAACCACCTGCGGTTTGTAACACCGAGGCACAGCCGATCACCGCAAGAATGGTGAGCATCACCTGTACGGGCGGTTTTCCGGGCGCGAGACCAAACACAAATGTCAGTAAAAATAAGCCAATACCACTTATCAGTCCTAGCCCCATACCGCCATAACGGGTACCGAGCAGTAAACAGCCGAGTACGACAATAAACTCCATTAAAATCATTTGATTCACCCCTGCGGAACCTGCCGCGCGATTTGCATTAGGACTAGCTTTATTTGGCGCTATTGTGCGAGGGGAATGGATTTGAGAACTTGCGCTGGCGCAAGGTGTAAATAAAAAGTGGCATTGGATTTTTCATAAATTTGAGCTAGCGCTAGAAACGCGCGAGTATAAGTTGCATTCTTGTTAACTCGGATACGCTAAAGACGCGAGTAGCCAAGTAAAAACGCGTCTATCAGTACTTGCTCCGGTAAAAATAACCATAACAATTTCCAAGGATGTCCAAGTGAAACCTGCCACCTATAACACCGAAGCTTTCGATGAGTGGATCCGCAGTCGCTTTGTGGAACTCAACTCCCAGCTCGAACAGCTTTATTACCAGCAGACCGATCGCGCCAATGTGCTAGATATCGGCACCGAGCTTAAGCAAACATTAGAAAGTGAAGGGCGTGAGCTGATTAAGGCGCTGCTCGATGAAGGTAATACTGATGAAGGCTTCGACAGTGCCTTCGATCTGCTAGGAAATGTCGGCCTGTATATGGCTGCCTGTCGTCGCCACGAGATTACCGAGCCTACGCGGGAAACCACTTCGCCACTGGTCGAGGCTTCGGCGCTCGCTATGCATATCGGCGCCTCCATCGGTGTGACGCCACGCTTTGCTACTGCTCATTTGACCACCCATAACCGTGCCCACAATGGTATCTACAAACGCTTTACCGATTTGTCCGACGAGAAGCTGTTTGTGGATTACAACACTAAGGGCATCTTGGCTTATAAGCGCGCCAGCGATGCCTTATTAAAAATTCAGCCCTTGGGGATCTCTCATCCTATTAGCCACGATTTACTGCGGGTGGCCAAGCAGGCATTGCAGGATGTGATTGAGTCAAACCAGCAGTTATTCAAGCGGTTAGATACCGACCGCTTCTTCTATTGTGTGCGCCCCTATTACAAACCCTATCGGGTTGGCTCAGTGGTGTATCGCGGCGCCAATGCTGGCGACTTTGCCGGAATTAACGTTATCGATTTAACCCTAGGTCTATGTTTTGCCAACGAATCGGCCTATTCGCAAATGCTGGTGGATAAGTTTTTATACATGATGCCAGAGGATCAACAAATCCTGCGGGAGTGTATGCGCCGTCCGAATTTGATGGATGACTTTTTACAGTCAAAGGCCAGCGTGCAGCAGGACTGGTATCAGGAAAACCTTAAGCTGTTTATCGAAGTCTGTGAATTGCATGGCGAAACCGCCATTCAACACCACAATGAGTTGGTGACTAAATACATTGCCGAGCCTTCGGTGAATATGGAGCAGCAACATTTAGCCAAGGTCACCGCCAGCGGCCCACCGTTGCATGTACTTCTCGGCTCCCTCGAGCGCTTAAGGGATAGACGCGCCGCGGTGTTGCGACACGATATTCGTACCCGTTATCACGATCTGAAAAAACTCAAAGACAGTTTAAGGTAAGGCCATGCTGCTAAACGTAAAACAAGACTTTTGCCTCGCAGGCCCAGGCTATCTGCTCAACCATTCAGTGGGGCGGCCACTCAAATCGACCGAGCAGGCGTTCAAGCAGGCATTTTTTGCGCCTTGGCAGGAGTCTGGCCGCGAGCCTTGGGGTCAATGGTTGGGCGTTATTGATAACTTTACCGCGGCGCTGGCGAGCCTATTTAATGGTCAGCCGCAGGACTTTTGCCCGCAGGTGAATCTATCGAGCGCTTTGACCAAAATTGTGATGTCCCTCGATAGATTAACGCGGGATGGCGGCGCCGTGGTGCTGATGAGCGAGATTGATTTTCCCAGCATGGGGTTTGCCCTGAAAAAGGCATTGCCCGCAAGCTGTGAACTGCGCTTTATTCCCAAGGGCTTAGATGTCACCGACCCCAATGTATGGGACGCGCATATTTGTGCCGATGTCGATGTAGTCTTTGTCAGCCATGCCTATTCTAATACTGGTCAGCAGGCGCCATTGGCGCAGATCATTCCCCTTGCCCGTGAGCGTGGCTGCTTGAGTCTCGTGGATGTAGCGCAATCGGCTGGGATTTTACCGCTGGATTTAGCCAAGCTACAGCCGGACTTTATGATTGGTTCGAGTGTGAAATGGTTATGCTCAGGCCCTGGGGCTGCGTATCTGTGGGTCAATCCGGCTATTTTGCCCCAGTGTCAGCCGCAGGATGTGGGTTGGTTTAGCCATGAGAATCCCTTCGAGTTTGATATCCATGATTTCCGCTATCACCCAACTGCGCTGCGGTTTTGGGGCGGTACGCCTTCTATCGCGCCCTATGCGATTGCTGCCCACAGCATTGAATATTTTGCCAATATTGGCTCGCAGGCGATGCGTGAACATAACTTGCAGTTGATGGAAAGTGTCGTCCAGACATTGGAGCATGAGTTGGTCTCGCCACGGGAAGCCGATAAGCGCAGTGGCACCTTGATCCTGCAATTTGGCGAGCGCCAAGCACCCATCATGGCGGCGTTGGCGGAGGCGAATATCAGTGTCGATGCCCGCAGTTTAGGAATACGCGTATCGCCGCATATCTATAACGATGAGGCCGATATCGCGAAGTTGCTAGAGGTGATAAAAGCCCATCGTTAACGGATTGAACAGGGCTTGCTCGAAGCGGCTACGAATGGGGTGCGCTAGGCGACCTAGTTGCACCCCTATGCCGATATGACATTACCCCTTAGCCTCACGGGTTGAGGCTAAGGTAATTTATGGCTGGCGAATATGTTTAAATACTGTAGTTATAGCGGCAGAACATAGACCGTGGGGTGCGAAGCTCTGGATTGCTTGGGGTGATCGCCAAATCGACGGGTAGCATCACTGCATCTACTACCAGTGAGCCGCCCATATCCACCAGTGTCAGTGGGACAGTAAACAGCAGTAGAGGCGGAGCGGATATCGCGGATATCACCACACACTCCTCGCCATTATCGACAGCTGTTTGCACACTCGAAAATGAGTGGCCCCAGGTTGAATCTGTTCCCATTCTCGATGTTACCGCTGCGCATCCACTGAGATACCCGCATACAACTAACCAAGCCAACCAACGCATAACCACTCCATTGTTTATGTTTGAAAAACCGCATCGCTTCCATGTGGCTGACTCGTTTGATCGACTCAGCGTTTTGGTATTGCGGATTTTACTCGGCACAAATGTGCTCTGTTTCAATGGTTTGGCATTCTAATCAGATGAGTTTCGTTGTCAATTATTCGGCAATTACAGCCCTATGGCTCAAGCCTTTTACGGTTGAGGCGTTCAACAATCTGGCTAGCATTTAGATCGTGGACGACGTTTATCACGGTGGAAGGTGCGTCGGTAATGGCGCCTATCACCACCAGAATGGGGATGGTTTCCATTGGTAATCCTAAGGTAGTGACGATAAAAATCTCCCCAAGGAAGGCGCCGCCCGGCACGCCACCAATGATGAAGGCGGATAGGACGGAGATGAGTATGGTTACCATAAACACATCGACCGTGAAATCTAAACCGAGCAGAGAGTAGATAAACACAATCTTCAGTGCGGTGATAATGGATGCGCCGCCCTTATTCAAATTCACCAGCAGCGGCAGGCTGATATCGGCGATTTCGGGTTTTATCCCCATCTTCAGGGCGGCCCTTAAGGTAACTGGCAGGGTTGCGAGGGAGGAAGTCGTACCTAATGCGGTCACTGCGGGTTCGAGGGCGTGGCGCCAAAATTGTCTAATTCCGTGCATGCCGCCGCCTAGCCAGGCATAAAAGGTGGAGCCGACGGTGAGGTAGATAAAACAGGCTACTAAAAATAATCCCACGGCGCGGGCAAAGGTCACCACAAGCTGCGGATCTTGACTCGCCATGGTGGAGGCAAAGTAAGCGCCAAGGCCGACGGGGGCGGCCAGCATAATAATGGCGACTATCTTCATGATGACGGTATTAAAACTGTCGAGCAGTGCCGAGACTTTACGGCCATCTTCACCCGATTGACCTATGGCGATTCCGGCAATCACCGACATGATAATAAGCGCCAAGATATTGGATTTGGAGAGTAATCCAGAAAAGTCATTGGTGGTCAGCAGCGCCACAAAATCCATCTTCCCCGAGGTGTCGCTAACGGTTTGATTAAGATCGAGGGTCACGCCTTGGGCTGGATCAAACATCAGTGCCAGTAAGGTGATGCCGACGGCGGGAATAATCGCCATCAGAATCGAGACGCCCATAATCGACACTAAAATCGCCCCAAGCTTTTTTAAGTCCGTCATGCGGGCAATCGATGAGGTTACGCTGATCGCCACTAAGGGCACGATAATCATAAACAACAGATTTAAAAAGATTTGCCCTAGGGGCTTGAGCTTGAGTGCCAAGGATGGCCAATAGATGCCGATCATGCCGCCAAGTAATAATGCACTGAGCAGCACAATTGAGTCTTGATAGGGTTTAAGTTTTTGCCACATAGCTAAGCGCCTATTGTTATTTTTATCATTGTGTTGGAGAGTCAGTAGGAACGCCCAAATGAGAGGAGTCAATCATGCAGCATGGACATGCTCAAGCTAGCGAGTCATTCGCATAAGCGCAAGAAGGGATTGGAAATAAACTCTTTTTTGGTTTGGGGTAACGGTTAACAAGCGTGCTTGAGCCTATTCAGCATCTGATTTCGGACGATGTGACTTTTGTTAACGCGACAGCTTCTGTTTAGGTGTATTAGCCGCACGGCGAAAGCACGTCAGTAGAAAGGTGTATTTACCTAGTTAGGCTCGTTTGTAACGTTGTGCCTCGTTCGTTTATTGATTAGCTTACGCAGTCTGGGTTTTATGCAAACACCCAAGGCCAAAATTACTAGTTAATCAGGATGAATCAAATGCTAAAAAAATGGATTGCGATATTGTTACCCGTTGCCGTATTAGGCTTGAGTGGCTGCGCCTCGGTCAGTGATACTGATACCGATTCGACGGTAGCAAGCAGCGCCGAGAAGAAAGTCAGCAAAAAAGATTGCAACAAAGTCATGACCACGGGGTCGCGCCTTGGTCGTTGCAGATAATTACTGTTTATCAATGCACTATGGGATTGTATTCATTATTTATTTTTAATGCTTAGAGAGCATTATACTCAGAACGATAGAAAGTGCTAAACAAGGTGCTTTCTATATTTTGTTCACTTTTTATTTTCATTTTTATAGCAAGCCAAACCCTGGAAATAACCATAGTGGATCCTAGAGTTCATAGGTTTTGTAGCGTGATTGGGATTGGTTAAGATATATTGCTGATTGAGTTTAGTGTATTAAATCTAATCGCGAAATTTTAAATGAATAGCTTTGTAATATTTTTATGAGTTACGTTGTTTAAGTAATCTATTAATATTCGTGTTAGTTGTTTTCATATGTCGCAAGTTAAGCTATTGCGTGTACAGTTTGATAACTCATGAGTGCTTTTATTCGATAGTGCACTACAAGCCGCACAGGTCATATGATCACGATAGTGTTGGTCAAAAAACGCAGTGGTTCTCGCCTCTAATGAATCAAAAAGCGCAAGGGTTAAGGGCTTTTGCCATTTGTATCGTTCCATCAGGTTTGCTAAATGTCGATAACAGGTTTCTCGGCGATTAGATAAATACTCAGGGGCTATGAGCTGACTTTCAAATTGTGTCAAAGATCCTGTCAAATAAAAGGTAATCCCTTGAACAAGTTCTTTTATTTCTAATGGGGTTGCGACTAACTCACCATTTTCAACCGCTAAATTTAATGCGTCTGTAAACCAACCCCAAAAGGCATTAATGCGTTTTTTAAACCGCTCCACTTTTTCATCACTCGCGAGTTTCCAAACCATTGTATTGACTGACACCGAACGCAGTGTAAAAAAGCTACTACTACGCTTAATGGTTTCAAAGGTAAAAAAAATGGGTAAGAGCACTTTCTCTTGTGCTGTTAAATCTGGATTCTTATGGATAAAAATGGGTAAGTGATTTGATGTCGCACTTCTTAAGAATAAACAAACCAACACATCTTCTTTACGTTCAAAAAACTTATATAAGGTTCCTGTAGAGCATCCAACCTCATGAGCAAGTTGAGAAAATTTAAAAGACACAACACCTTGTGACTCAATCAGCTTTTCTGCTGCATCCAATATCTGATTACAACGCAAAATAGATAGTGAGTCAGTGGGGCATTTCATTTACTTATTCCTGTATACCGAAAAGTAAATTATGGATTGCGCACAAATATGAGACATAGCCAATAAACGAATAATCGGGATTAAGCTCACATCACAGAGTTTTAAATTTTAATCTTTGTGATTTACTTCAAAATCACATTTAATCAACAGGAATTTGTCATAAGTTAAATTTTGTTCATTTAACCTGTATTACCTCCGGTCAATTCCCAAAGAAAAAATATTCACGAGATAACTCACGAATAAAATTGTCACTGAAAAAAAGTCGTGACTCACTTCTCCTTAGACGCCGTTCATAACCTCTATCTTGTTTGCAACAGACATAGAGGGTTAACAAAATGCATGATAGAAGAAGTTTTTTAAAGCTAGGTGCTGGTGCTGCGGTAGGCGGTATCGCAGCGGTATTGCCAAGTTCAGCATTAGCCACTGAATGCGCCTCAAACATTAAATGGGATGAAACTCGTGATGTTATTGTCGTGGGGTCAGGTTTTGCGGGGCTGTCATCCGCACTAAATGCTAAGCGACAAGGTCTAGGCTCGATACTGGTATTAGAAAAAATGCAGGTGATCGGTGGCAACTCAGCGATCAACGGGGGCTGGTTAGCTATCCCTAAAAACCCAATCCAATTAGCTCAAGGGATCAACGATGACTCACCCGAAGAGCTAGTAAAAGATCAAATTATCTCCGGCCGCGGTATGCAAAATACCGACATGCTACGACAAATCGCTAATCGTGCCCTAGATGCTTATCAGCTGTGTATTGATACAGGGGTAAAATTCCGTGAGGGCTTTAACCAACAAGTGGGCGGCCACAATAAAGCGCGAGCTATCCGTACTCTGCATGGCGTCGGTGGCGATATCACCACAAAACTCTATGAAGCTGGTAAAAAAGAAGGCGTTGAGTACCGTCTGCAACATTATGTTGAAGACTTCATCATGGATGGCCAAGAGATTGTTGGCTTGAAAGTGCGTCAAAATTATCGTTTCCCGGATCTCAAAACCGGTAAAACAATCTACATCAAAGCCAATAAGGCCGTTATCCTTGCCCACGGTGGTTTCTCACGTAACTTAGTACTACGTGAACTGGTCGACCCTGCATTAGATAAAACCTTAGATTGTACCAATGCCCTAGGCGCAACGGGTGAAGTCACACTAACGGCTATGGCCCACGGTGCTTTCCCGGTTCATATGAGCTTTATTCAAACAGGTCACTGGGGCTCGCCAGATGAAGGCGGCTTTGGCTGGTCAAATGCTCTGCTCTCGATTGGTTTCCATAAAGGAATTTCAGTCAATGTGTTAGACGGTAAGCGTTTTATGAATGAACGCGCCGATAGAAAAACCTGCTCCGACGCCATTATGAAAAATCGTAACCCTGATGGCTCACCCGCCTATCCTGTGGTGTTTTTTAACCATGACGATCATGTTGGTGCAGAAGAAGTGACCCGCGCAGTGCGTGACCAAATCGCTTGGAAAGTCGATAGCCTTGAGCAATTAGCTAAGCAATTCAATATTCCACTTGCACCGCTCAAACAAACTGTTGCCGAGTACAACAAGCAAGTGCCACAGCGCATTGACCCCTTGTTTGGCCGCATGATGGATACGGCTGTCGAGCTTAAACCGCCGTTTATTGTGTCGCGGATTTGGCCAAAAGTGCACTACTGCATGGGCGGTTTAAAAACCGATTTAGGCGCGAGAGTGCTGCATAGTCAAACCCTAGCTCCGATGAAAAATCTCTATGCCGTTGGTGAAGCAACTGGCGGTACTCACGGTGGAACCCGTTTAAGTTCAACAGCTTGCCTGGAGTGCTTAACGATGGGAATTATCGTTGCTGAAACCATCAAATCTGACATGCAGGCTTAAATCATGATGAAAACATTACTACTCACACTGGTTGTTGCAACACTGTTCACTGGCGCAGCCAATGCCGGAGACCTTGTCAAGATGAAAGGCAGCACCCAAGGCAGAACCAACCACGAATTTATCTACCAAGATGGCTGTAAAGGATGCCACCAAGGCTCGGGTAAACAAAATGCCACCGATGCAGCCTGCGTTGAATGTCATGGCGAAATCACCAGTATTCCGGTTGATGAGTCCAAACTTGCCATCCCTGAAGCCCATCCACATAAATCGCTGCACTACAACGAAGGCGCCAGCTGCTTAGCCTGCCACGGCGAGCATGAGAAAAAGGCTCCCGTGTGCGCTGAGTGTCACCGTACTTGGTTCAAAGAAATGTAATTTAATTTTATAATACAAAAACTTAAGAAAGGTAATGATGATGAAAAAATCCACCCGGTTTATGTTGTCCATGGTGGCAACCGCTATCGCACTATCTCAAACTAACGCCTTTGCCGCAGTGCAAGAAGATGGCATCAATATTGGCGGTGCTGTGCGCGTTAACTATGGCTATCGTGATTATGATGAAAAATCGAAGGATAAAGGCGGCGACTTTAACTTCGACATGGCGGCAATTAAATTCGATGGAAAAAAAGGCGATTTCGGTTTAGCGGCAGAATACCGTTTTACCTCAGGCACTAACTACATCAAGTATGGTTATGGCTACTACAACATTGACCCAGACTGGCAACTGCAATTTGGTATCAACAAAGTACCCTTTGGTAACCGCGAGTTTATCTCTAACAGTTGGTGGTTTGGTCTGCCTTACTATTTAGGCTTTGAAGATGACCACGACATCGGCTTAAAAGCGACCTATGAGAAAAACGGCTGGCACACCGATTTAGCGTTTTATAAAAATGCCGAATACGGCCCAACTGAAAACAAGCGTTATTCAACTGACTTGTATACCGGCACCATCAACGGCACGGAATACAATAACGAAGAAACAAACCAACTCAACGTGCGCCAAACCTACACCGCTGAATACGAAGGTGGCGCAACCACCTTTGGTGGCTCAGTACAGGTCGGCCAAATCTATAACAGCAAAACCGGCAATAATGGCGACCGCTATGCTGTAGCCCTGCATTTAGACAGCAGTTACAACGGCTGGAACCTACAAATGCAAGCCATGCAGTATGAATACAATGCTGCAGATGCTATCGACGACAACAAAATTGGCGTATCGGTGGTGAGCTGGCAATACGAAATCGCCTCAAAAGGCCAAGCCTATAACATCAACATTGCCAAAACCGTTAACACAGATTGGGGCAGCATTAAGTTTTATAACGACTTTGGTTTAATGACGCCTGATGTTGATGACGATAGCTACGACAACAGCATGCAAAACGTCACCGGTATGGCGATTTCTGCTGGCCCAACGTACACCATGATTGACTTTGTCATGGGTAAAAACATGACCTTCTCAACCGCCAATAACGACCACGTTGGCCTACCAGAAGTCGGTAACGATTGGGATAAACGTATCAACATCAACTTTGGTTACTACTTCTAGTATTTGCGCAGTTTAGGACGTCCATCCTCCCTGCCGTTTTAGACTGCTATACCTTTTTGGCCCTATTCGTTAGGGCTTTTTTTTTACGTTTTCCCCATAGAGTGAACGATGAAACTACAATCTTTACCTACACTTGCCGTTTATTTTATCTGTTCATCCTCCCTGTATGCTGCCGATGTACAGTTAGGCGGATTTATTAAGGCCAACACCCGCTTTGTTGAAGGCAACGTGGCCTTTCAAGACAGTTGGACAGGAGGAGGCGAGGTTGTCGAACACAGCAAACGCACCCAATTTGGCGCCCAAGAAAGCCGCTTTAACCTGTCGCTCAACACCGATGAAGCCAAAGCCTTTGCCGAAATCGATTTTGTCGGCTCCAGCCAAGGGAATCCGATTATCTCCAACTCCTACAGTCCACGGCTTAGGCATGCCTATATCAGTTATCAAGGCATCACCGCCGGACAAACTTGGTCAACCTTAGTCAATACCAGTACCTTTGCCGAAACTGCCGATTTAGGCGGGCCATTAGTTGGACAAGCCATGGTAAGACAAGCACTTATCCGCTATTGCACCGAACAATGGCAGTTCGCCCTCGAAAATCCCTACAGTTACGGCACCCAAGCCGAAACGGATGGGCAAACCAAGGCTACAACAGCAAAACCTAACTGGATTGATACCAGTCATGATTACATCCCAGACATGATTGCCCGCTACAACCAATCAGGCGAATGGGGCAATGTGTCTCTCTCTGGCTTAGTGCGTTATTTAGATCCAGCGGGCACGTCGCAATGGGCTGGTGGGCTCTCCCTTGCTGCCAAACTCTTTACCTTTGGCCAAGATGATCTACGCCTACAATTGCACTATGGTCACCTAGGTCGTTATGTTGGCACCGATGCCGCGCGCGATATCATCCAAGGAGAATTAGAAACCACGACGTCGGCCATGTTTGCCTACCGACATTTTTGGACTGACTACGCCCGCTCGACAATCTTTTTTGGGCGCACCAGTACAGAGAGGGAACAAACGGATCGCAGTCACTTTGGTGTGAATCTGTTTACCAACTTGACCCAAGCACTCACTCTAGGTATTGAAGTTGGCCGCTATCAAATTGAGGATAACAACAGCTCTGCCCATCCCAATGCGCAGCAGGGAAAGTCCAACTACGCGCAGTTAAGCATACAATTGCAGCTCTAAAACGGCTCGGACGGTAAGATTATTCGCGAGTAAAGTCACGAATAAGTTTGCCACTCAAAACATGCCGTGATCCAATTCACCTTTACCATTAACCAATCACTTTATTGTTAGTCACGTAACAACATAACCAACAGAATATCGCCATTAAGCGATGTAAAAATAGGATTGGAATGATGAAATTAAAAATGCTTTTCGGATTAGCCGCACTGACTTCAACAGCTGTTATGGCTCAAGGCCCACAATGTAATCACGCGCAACTACCCTATCAACAAATGACGCCAGTGCCGTACGACAGCACGCCCTATGTGCCGCAAAACACTATGCCAGAGCAATGCCGTAACCCCGAAATCGAGGCCTACATTGCCGATTGGGAAGCTGGCAAAATCGACTTTAACACCATCAAACCCAATGACAGCATTGCCGCAGACCAACGTTTTTGTAAAACTTTGGATGACCACGGTAACGTGCTCGAAGCCAAAAACTGCGATCCTAAAAACTCACCTGTGGGTTATATCTGGAAAGAGCTATCAGATAGCCCTGTCGTAATTGGTATCACTAATGGGTTGAAATCAGACCATGAGCCACATTTCCATGGTCAACCAGAGTGTTACTACGTAGTCAACGGCACCAGCAAGACACTGGCAAACAATAAATTTGAAACTCTGGCCAAAGGTCAATATTTCTATATTCCTGGTGCCCATATCCACAATACCCCAATCCTCAATAAAGAAGGTTTAGGTGTATTTTACTGGTATCCAAACAACGCCCACTTTGATGGATTTAAATACTACTGGCGTAAAGATGTTAAAAATCTACGGGTGGCCGAAGAAGCCTTTGACCGCGTAGATGCCATCCGTAAACGCGATTTAAACCTAGGCCCATACGGTACCAACGAACAATTTTTCAAAAACTAGTTAGCGTAATTCAACCTAAGCACAGATAAAAATGAATTTGTATTAACTCACGATTTGGTAGGTGTTGTTGAGTCGCGCTTAGCTGGCTTATCGTGATATTCACATCTGAAGCTTGATTGATTTTCCGAATAAAAAACGGTCCACTTGGGGACCGTTTTTTGTTTGTGGCATTTGCTCAACCCGCTTTAAGGGAAGGCTGACACAAGTGATTGATGCCTTTTAGCCTGTTATCACCAACTCAGTTGATAATTGAGGGCAAAGGTGCGACCGCGGCCATGGTAGTCGAACATAGACTCAGGACCGTAGGTCGGACTGTAGAAGTACATCGCTCTTTGGCCCCACAGGGTGCTGTAGTCTTTATCGAGCAGGTTTTCGATGCCGTAGCTCAAGGTGCCGACCGGTAAATCGATAGAGCCCAGTAAATCCAGCGTCGTGTAGCTATCAAGCTCACTCGCTAGGCCATCGTTGGTTTTGAAGCGATAGTCAGATTCGGCGCTGAAACTGTGCTCAGCCTGTAAACGGATCTTCTGTGTGTCGCCGCGCCAGCCAATAAAGGCGGTGGCCTTAGAGGGCGAGGCATAAGTGACGGTTTCATCGATCCAGTTATTCTCATCCTTCACTTCACTGCGCACCAGATGCAGATTGGTGCCGACTTGCCAGTCGGAGCTGATATCAAAGTTCAGTTGTGCCTCTAGGCCATAGCTGCGCTTGTCTTGGTCTTTGACATTGATGGTCAGATCTTTGCTGTTGACCTCAATGACCTTGTCAGACACGGCATAATAGACGCTGGCTTGCGCCTGCCAACGGTCTGCAAGATAACGCCATCCCAGCTCCATGGAGTCGGTCTTGATCCCATCAAGGCGAGTATCATTGATATTGATGCTGTTTTGCAACTGTAAGTAACCGTCGGCATCGGCCTTGTAGGTGCCGCGGCCATAGTATTTCGATAGGTCTGGCAGTTCAAAGCCTTGGGAATAGGCAAGCCAGAGTTGTTGGTCTTGGCTTAACTTAGCCACCAAGCCGAGGTTGATTAAACCTATGTTATAGTCGGTGCTGCCGCCTTTAATGGCATCGGCTCCTGTGGCTTTGCCAGAGGCGATCGCCACCTGTTGGTTATAACCGATAAAATCATCAACACTGTTTTCCATGTGTTGATAACGATAGCCTGCGTTTAGCACCAAAAAGCTATTCATCTCCCAACTGCTTTGGACAAATGCAGCAATGGATTCGACCGAAAAGTCGACATAACGGCCGGTAGTGAACAGCTCGCGCATCACTAAGCCGCCGTGTTGGTTGGCGGCATCGAGGTCGAAGCTCATTTGGCTCGAATCAAAACTTTCTTTATCCCAATCCAGTCCCCAAGTGAGCGTGAGGCTATCGACGGGCTTGGATTCAACGACCGCCTTCAAACCATAGATGCTGGTGTTTTGGGCCGATGCTGAGAAGTTGTAGACGCCGCTGGTTTCATTGACATAGGGGAACGGGTGGAAGTCCAGATTCTCTTTGCGATAAAAGCCTTGTAAATACAGGGTTTGACCAAGAAACTCATTCTGTGAGTAGGACAGATTCAGCAAAGTGCGCTCGGTGGCGGGGCTGCGGTCAGCGTCTAATCCCTTACGGGTTTCGAGCACTGAGG
The DNA here is from genome assembly GCF_023283775.1 of Shewanella seohaensis. Classification (NCBI taxonomy): domain Bacteria; kingdom Pseudomonadati; phylum Pseudomonadota; class Gammaproteobacteria; order Alteromonadales; family Shewanellaceae; genus Shewanella; species Shewanella seohaensis. The sequence goes on along the minus strand of NZ_JAKILE010000013.1, from coordinate 91,173 downwards.
CATCGCCAGTGACGCCGGAGAAGTTCTCACCCATATACAGACCATGTTCATCGTCTGAACCGTTGCGATAGTATTGCGCCATGGCGCTGAGGTTAGCGTCATTGGCAAGCTGCCAATCCATATTCGCCATTAAATCATAACCTTGGGTGTACTGCATTCCGGTTTGGGTAATGTCCAGCATCACAGGGTTGCTGCTGCCATCAAACCATTGGCCGTTTTCCTGCCAAGCGGCACTGAAGCGCCCTTTAAGCGAATCGCTGCCTCCGGTCACCGCCAGCGCGGTGCGGTAATCTACATCCTCACTGCTATTAAAGCCGGACTTGAATCCCGCTTCGGCTTCGAAGGTATCACTGCTGTCAGCTGCTTTTTTAGTGACAATATTTATGGCACCGCCCAGTGCGCCACCGCCATAGATAGCCGACGCGCCAGCAAGCACTTCGATGCGGGCAATATTGAATGGATCGATACTGTCGAGCTGGCGGCTGATACTGCGGGAGGTGTTCATCGACACGCCATCGATTAGGACCACCATGGCGCGACCGCGAATATTCTGGCCAAAGTTGGTGCGCCCTTGGCTGGATACATCCATCGACGGCACTAAGGCGGCGAGCATTTCCTTAATACCTTTGCCGCTATCGGTTTGCTCGCGAATGCTGGCTTCATCAATGATCCACACAGTGCTGGAGAGATCGCTGATTTGGGTCGGTGAGCGGGTGGCGGAGACCACCATGCGCTCCATATCGTTTTCAGCGGCTGTTGCCACATTAACAAGCCCCAGTTGGCAGATAACTGCGGCGGCGACTAGGTTTATCGGCCCCATAGACTTAGGCATAGTATTCTCCATCAAAAACAACAGGTACATGAGAAGCCAAAAGGACTGCACTGTGGTGCCATTTCCTCGCGACCCAGAAAGCGTTTTTAATGGTTTGAATTCAATGCGCTAACTGAATATGAATGGAGAGTATTCCGTGTTTGGCTCCAAAAAAGACGCATTATTATAGTTGCAATCGAGAATCGTTCTTAATTGAATTTACAAAGCCTTTACTTTTTTACGCACCCCAAATCACGAGGCGACAACAAATGGACAGATACAACGAGAGGTCGGGGTTTATGGTTGTAGAGGGGTTGAATAGGCAGGGGAATACTTGGGAGTCACAGAGCGATAGAGACAAAACAGCCCCGACAGAAGACCGTCGGGGCTGTTAGATTTTGTGCTGCTAATCGATGCCGTTAGCCATTACAGGCTGTAGTACATCTCGAACTCTAATGGGTGAGTTGTACGGCTTACACGCTCAGCTTCTGCAGATTTCAGTGCAATGTAAGATTGGATGAAATCTTCGCTGAATACACCGCCGCGAGTTAAGAACTCGTGGTCAGCTTGCAGGTTTTCAAGCGCGTTTTCTAATGAAGTCGCTACTTGTGGGATTTCAGCCGCTTCTTCAGCTGGCAGATCGTACAAGTCTTTATCCATAGCTTCGCCTGGATGGATCTTGTTTTGGATACCATCGATACCCGCCATCAGCAGCGCTGCGAAACCTAAGTATGGGTTTGCATGTGGATCTGGGAAGCGAGTTTCGATACGACGGCCTTTAGGGCTTGGTACCACTGGAATACGAATTGAAGCGCTGCGGTTACGTGCTGAGTAAGCTAACATCACTGGCGCTTCAAAGTGTGGTACTAAACGCTTGTAAGAGTTAGTGCTTGGGTTAGTGAAAGCGTTCAGCGCGCGAGCGTGCTTGATGATACCACCGATGTAGTACAGTGCAGTTTCACTTAAACCAGCGTATTTGTCGCCTGCGAACAGGTTCACACCGTCTTTAGACAGAGATTGGTGAACGTGCATACCGCTACCGTTGTCGCCAACGATTGGCTTAGGCATGAAAGTCGCAGTCTTACCGTAGGCGTGAGCCATGTTGTGTACTACGTACTTCAGAATTTGGATTTCGTCCGCTTTCTTAGTCAGAGTGTTGAAGCGAGTTGCGATTTCGTTTTGACCCGCAGTCGCCACTTCGTGGTGGTGAGCTTCAACGACTTGACCCATTTCTTCGAGCACTAAACACATAGCGCTACGTAAGTCTTGTGATGAGTCAACAGGAGCTACTGGGAAATAACCGCCTTTCACGAATGGACGGTGACCAGTGTTGCCACCTTCGTAGCTAGTGCCAGAGTTCCATGCCGCTTCTTTAGCGTCGATTTTCACGAAACAACCAGACATGTCAGTACCGAAACGTACGTCGTCGAACAGGAAGAATTCTGGTTCTGGTCCAACTAATACAGTGTCAGCGATACCGGTAGAGCGTAAGTATTCTTCCGCTTTTTTCGCGATAGAACGTGGGTCGCGGTCATAACCAGTCATAGTGCCTGGCTCGAGAATGTCACAGCGGATCAGTGCAGTGGTTTCTTCGGTGAATGGGTCTAATACAAACGTGGTTGGGTCTGGCATCAGCACCATGTCTGATTCGTTAATGCCTTTCCAGCCAGCGATTGACGAACCGTCAAACATTTTGCCGTCTTCGAAGAAATCAGCGTCTACCTGATGAGCAGGGATAGATACGTGCTGCTCTTTACCTTTGGTGTCGGTAAAACGTAAATCAACAAACTTAACTTCTAATTCTTCAAGTTGCTTTAAAACTGATTCAACTGACATTCTCAAGTCTCCGGTAGGGTAAAGGGATGTCCCTTCTATAATCTTTTAACTCAAGTCGCGCTTGAGCCAAACTTACAAGCTATGTAGCGATATCTATGCCAACAATTTAAGGTGTTGATAATAAAAGGCTATATATTTTAGTGCACAACAATTTATATCTTGCTGCACTATGTTGGTGCGTTTGCATGTGGCATTTTGGTGCATTAATCCATTTTGGTGCGCACCGTTACAACACCATTTTAGTGCAAGCAACTTGAGTGCAATCTCGCAACGCCCATTTATCCCGAACTCGTCGGCCCATTAAGCTCAGAGGCAAGCCGGATTGATATCTCAATTCTGGCTTTTGACAAGATTCGAAACCAAACAAAGCACAACGAATTTAGCACATTAGTGAGGCGAGATAACCGTACAAGCTCACTATTTCAATCGCCCGTAATAATGTCACAAAACTGTGGCAACCTAAGCTGTTTTTCGCGGGGCGGTTATTGCTGGAAATATTGAATAGTGCTTAATTTTCATGGCGTTAATGTCGTTGTTCACAATGTGGAATAGAGTTTGTTGAAACTGAGGCCAAAGTCATCCGCAGAAACCGCTAATTGATGCCTGAGGCGCTTATTTTTATGGCTCACTCTGGCGCATCACGGCTTGATGGCGTGGATTGACTATACTTATGGCGGCTTTGGGCTGGGCAGCAAAAGCTGCACTGAGTGAAAAACAGTGAATTCAGCTGCTTAGCTTAGTTGATGACAAGATAAACTGGCGAATCGCCTGCGCATTAACGGTGCATTTAGGCTATTTGACTTGGGCAAGAGAGTACCTTTTGAGCACTGTGCTCAAAAAATTGTTTTATAAGTGTTCAAAAATAATCCTGTGCGGCGAGGCCGCTCTGGAGTAGAATGTCACGCTTTTTTATGGCGACTCAACGTAGATTGCTATAACGAATATTGAAATATCCCTATTTTTGTTTGATGGTAAGAGGTTTATCCGTGCTAGAGAATTTACGTAACATCGCCATTATTGCGCACGTTGACCATGGCAAAACGACCCTGGTTGACAAGCTGCTGTCGCAATCAGGAACCCTTGCAACCCGGGGAGAAGCTACTGAGCGGGTGATGGACTCCAACGATCTTGAAAAGGAGCGTGGGATCACGATTCTGGCAAAGAATACTGCCATCAAGTGGAATGACTACCGCATTAACATCGTAGACACCCCAGGCCACGCCGACTTCGGTGGTGAGGTTGAGCGCGTATTGTCTATGGTGGACTCAGTATTACTGCTGGTTGACGCCGTTGACGGTCCAATGCCACAGACTCGCTTCGTAACCAAGAAAGCGTTCGCTCAAGGTTTAAAGCCAATCGTTGTGATCAACAAGATTGACCGTCCTGGTGCTCGCCCTGATTGGGTTATCGACCAAGTATTCGACCTGTTCGACAACTTAGGCGCGACCGATGAGCAATTAGATTTCCCAATCGTTTATGCCTCGGCATTAAACGGTTTTGCAACTTTAGATCCGGATGAAGTGAGCGCAGATATGACGCCACTGTTCCAAACTATCGTTGAAAAAGTTTCTCCACCTGCAGCTGACGCTGAAGGTCCATTCCAGATGCAAATTTCTCAGCTCGATTACAACTCTTATGTGGGTGTTATCGGCGTGGGTCGCATCAAGCGTGGTAGCATCAAAGCAAACCAACAGGTGAGCGTGATCGGTGCCGACGGTAAAGTGCGTAACGGCAAAATGGGCCAAGTATTAGGTTACATGGGCTTAGATCGTACCGAAGTTGACGTAGCTAACGCTGGCGACATCGTTGCTATTACCGGTTTAGGCGAGCTGAAAATCTCTGATACTGTGTGTGCTGCCGGTAGCGTTGAAGCACTGCCTGCACTGTCAGTTGATGAGCCAACGCTGACCATGACTTTCCAAGTCAACACTTCACCTTTCGCAGGTAAAGAAGGTAAGTACGTCACTTCACGTAACATTCTTGAGCGTCTGCAACAGGAATTAGTGCACAACGTGGCACTGCGTGTTGAAGAAACTGACAGCCCAGACCGTTTCGCGGTATCTGGCCGTGGTGAATTACACTTATCTATCCTGATCGAAAACATGCGTCGTGAAGGTTACGAATTAGCAGTTTCTCGCCCAGAAGTTATCTTAAAAACCATCGATGGCGAACTGTGTGAGCCATACGAAACCCTGACCGTTGACGTTGAAGAAGAACATCAAGGTACAGTGATTGAGAAACTGGGTATCCGTAAAGCCGAAATGAAAGACATGCAGCTTGACGGTAAAGGTCGCGTTCGCGTTGACTTTATCATCCCAAGCCGTGGCTTAATCGGTTTCCAAACTGAGTTCTTAACTGCTACTTCTGGTACTGGTCTGATTTACCACTCATTCGATCACTACGGTCCTCACAAAGGTGGCGATATCGGTCAACGCGCTAACGGCGTATTGATCTCTAACGCGACCGGTAAGGCGCTGACATTCGCACTGTTCGGTCTGCAGGACCGCGGTCGTCTGTTTATCGGCCACGCTGCCGAAGTTTACGAAGGTCAAGTAGTGGGTATCCACTCACGTTCTAACGACCTGACAGTTAACTGTCTGAAAGGTAAGCAGCTGACTAACATGCGTGCTTCTGGTACTGACGAAGCTCAAGTACTGACTACGCCAATCACCTTAACTCTTGAGCAAGCGCTTGAGTTTATCGATGATGACGAATTAGTTGAAGTAACACCTAAGAGCATCCGTGTTCGTAAGAAACACTTAACTGAAAACGACCGTAAGCGCGCTAGCCGCGGCTAATGGTGGTTGTGTGGTCGCGTAAAGTGACTGCCCAGTGAATGAATAAGGCCCCGCTAAGGCAACTTAGCGGGGCTTTTTTATGCTGTATTTGAGCGGAGTTGTTAGGATTTTCTTTTTAGTGCGTGGCGCAAAATGGCAACGCCGCAGATGGTGCTTGAGATCAGTAAAATAAACTCTCGATAATGATTCTCTGTGGATATGATTGAAGAATAGGCGGCACCAGCGAGTAAATAACCCACATTAAATAGCCCTAGCATAATTAAAATGGGGCCAAGAATTAGCCCGAACCAAAACCAAAAATCCTTTCGCTTGTGCATATGTTTTCCTAACAATTTGGCTGCGATTTAAGTAACTTAACAGCCTACGCTACGCGCTTCAATCCTCAATTTGTCCCTTACGATACTGCAGTTGCCATTGCTTAGGGGAAAATCCTGTCCAAGTTTTAAAGTGGCGACTAAATACGGCGACTTCGGCATACCCGAGTTGCAGTGCGAGTTCGGTGATGGTTTGCGTGCCATAACTGAGTTGCTGCTGGGCGATGTTTTGCCTGACATCCTGTAGCAAGTGGCGATAGCTTTGACCCGTTTCTTTCAGCCTCGTTTGTAGGGTGCGTTCGTGTAAACCCAGCGCCGTCGATACTCGTTCGATACAACACTCTCCCGTGGGGAGCAACCGATGGATTAAGTCCCGTGCTTGGTCGGCAAGGTTGTCGGGGTAGCGGCTCTGTAAATATTGTAGATGTGACTGGAGGTGGCGGTTAAGTGCCTCTTCATCGTGATAGTTACGCCCCAAGAGTTGTGAGGTTTTGAGCACCACGCCATCAAAGGCTTCGCGAAAACGCACTGGCTGGATAAAGCGTTGTGGCTCTGGGCCGCTAGGTTTGTTTTGGCACAAATACAAAGGAATGTTGCTGATATTCATATTGAGCAGGCTCGAGACAAACATCGCCAGCTGCGCCACGCTCATTTGCATCAGTTGTTCTATGCCACTTGGGCTGTGGACATTGATCGACAGTGCCAGTCGCACGATGTCAGTCTGTGGCTGTAGCTGCAATGACACCCCAGAGGCGTGTAAATACAGATAGTCATTCACTCGGGCAAGGGCATCGGCCACTGTGGCCGTGTGCGACACCAACATCGGCAGATCCCCTAGTACATGCAAGGTTTGCCGCTGCGCCAGCATTAAGCCAAACAAGGGCTGCTGGCAGCGCTGGGCGGCAATTTCCAATAATTCGGCTAAGCGTATATAGGCGATATAGGTGTTAGGATCGCGAAACTGCGCCTGCCGCAGCCCCGCTTGCTGGATCATTTCGATGGGGTTTTGCCCCAATTCTAGGACTAATTGCTCAAATTGAGCGACGGCACCACTTCGGACTAGGTACATGGGACGCTTAGTTCACTTTGTTATAAGACTCGTAAAATATCAAATTTGGCTCGTAAAAAGTCAAGATGCTGAGTAATTAAGCGTCTAAATTAACATCGTCTTAATAATTAAATGAATAAATACAAACAGAGGACAGCTATGCGTTTATTACATAAAACCGCCGTGGTGACGGGGGCTGCCGGGGGCATAGGGCAGGCCATTATTCGTAAACTGCTCGCCGAAGGGGCTAGGGTTGTCGCCGCCGATTTGTCTGCCGATGCGCTCAAGGTGTTTAACGATGTTCCCAGCGACAAGCTCGCTACTTTTAGTGTCGATGTGACTGATTACAACCAAGTGGAGGCCATGGTCAAGCAGGCGGCCAAGCAGTTTGGCCAGCTCGATATTCTGATCAATAACGCCGGCATCGGTTTGGCTAAGCCGCTGTTACAGCATGATCCTATTAATGATTTTGAACCTGTCACCAATGTGAACCAAAAAGGCGTGTACCACGGCATCCTCGCCGGTGGCCGTCAATTCCAAGCCCAAGGTACTCGGGGCGTGATTTTAAATACCTCGTCAGTTTACGCGCAGCTCGCCTCAGAAATGACCTTCACCTACAACGTCAGTAAAGCGGCCGTCGACATGATGACCAAATGCGCCGCGCTGGAGTATGCGCCGCTTGGTGTGCGGGTCTGCGCCGTGGCGCCGGGCCGCGTCGATACGCCTATGCTGCGCCAATACGAAGCGCTCGGGCTGTGGGAACACATTCGTAAAGAACAAATGCGCCAAGAATTTACCCAACCGAATGAGATTGCCGATGTGGTGGCATTTCTCGTCAGTGACGAAGCCAACTGCATCAATGGTTGCACAGTGAACGCCTCCGACGGTTTTGAAAACTTTAAATATCCACTGCTGGGGTAGTGGTAGCTCGACCCATAAACACTATAACAACAATGAGGAATGCAAACATGGCTCTACCAGAAGTGATTAATCATCAAGACTTTTTATTAACCCTCAATACCAACGAAGAACAGATCATCAAAGATGCCCTACCTGGCGTCGATGTGTACCCGTTATTTTTAGACCCTGAAAATGGAATTTGGGTGATCCGTGCCAAGTTTAAGCCGGGCATCACCTTGCCAAAGCATTTTCACACGGGTGTGGTGCATTTCTATACTCTAGCGGGGCGCTGGAACTATGTTGAATACCCAGACCAACCGCAAACAGCGGGCAGCTACTTGTATGAGCCAGGCGGTTCAATCCACACTTTCCATTGCCCCGCGGATTCTGAGGGGGCCGATGGGGTGATGGTGATTACTGGGGCGAATATTAACTTTGATGATGATGGTAACTTAATGTTTATTATGGATTCAGGTTGGATTGAGCAGGCGCTCTTGGCGGCTGCAAAAGCGCAGGGGATTAATCCACGCTACATCAAGCCCGGAGCCTTAGCCCGCATGAGCGATGCAGAATAGGAGCCCGCTATGAGCATGATGAATGCCATTGTGATGCAGGATGGTGACGTCAGCCTGCAACGGGTCGAGCAACCTAAGCCGCAGGCGGGCCAAGTGTTAGTGCGTAGCCTCGCCTGTGGGATCTGTGGCTCGGACATTCATATCACTCGTCACTACAGCGAAGTGTTTGATTTTTATCGTAAGCTTGGGGTCATGCCCGAAGGTGTTGATAATCATGCCGCTGTGATGCTTGGCCATGAGTTTTGTGCCGAAATTGTCGAGTTTGGTCCACAGACCCAACAGGCCTTAGCGCTTGGCACTCGGGTGACGTCTGTTCCCATTCTGATGAGCCAAAATGGTGCGGGAGTAGGAGTCACTCCTGGGGTGAATGGGGCCTATTCTGAATATTTTATTCTCGATGAAGCCCTATTGATGCCTGTGCCTGAACATTTACCGCCGGAGGCCGTGGCACTGACTGAACCCTTAGCCGTGGGATTGCATGCGGTGAATCGGGGTGATATGCAGGCCGAGGATGTGGCGCTGGTTGTGGGCTGCGGCCCTATTGGTCTGGCGGCGATCTCCGCGCTGCACTTACAAGGCGTGACAAAGATAGTGGCGGCGGATTTACAGGGCGATAAATTGCAATTAGCCCGTGAATTTGGGGCGACTCATACGGTGAACCCCAGTGAGCAGGACGAAGTCGCCTTCGCCGCCGAGCTTGCGGCGGGTAAGCGATTGGTGATATTCGAATGTGTCGGGATCCATAGGCTTATCGAAGGCTTTGTGCAGCGTGCACCCGCCAAGGCGACGATAGTGGTGACGGGCATTCACACTGCCAATGCTAATATCAATTACGCCTATGCCACGGTCAAAGAATTGGATATGCGCTTCTCCTACTATTATCAGCCGGCGGAATTTGCCGCCTGTTTAGCGGAACTAGCCCAAGGCACTATTCCTTGGCGTAAGCTGCTCACGGGTAAAGTGGGTATGGATGGGGTATCGGGGGCATTCAAGCAATTAATGCAATCGAATCCACATATTAAAGTTGTGATAGAGCCTTGGCGAAATGGCGAGCTAGAGACGCTCAGCTAATTGCTCGACACTTAATCAAATAAAGCCGCACATTAATGTGCGGTTTTTTTGTTCATTATTAGCATTTTTGATATCCTCAATTGGCTAATTTTTAATCCTGCATGGGCTCACAAAATGGTGACTTTTAGCCGATTTCGATTGTGTTTTAGCGAATGTAGCCTAGGGTTAATTGTTAGGCCAATCCCTAGTGATGGCATTGTCTTTGTTACCAAATTTGTCTTTTCTGCTGTCACAAGATTGCCAATAAGCCTTGGCAAACTGTGAAGGCTCTCGTTTCGACCGTAGTGTGTCTAGCAAGAGTTTTAGGGCGCGCTACTCCCGTTAGTGCAAGCTAAGTAAAGGAATATTCAATGGACAAGACTCAAAGCTCCCAAGGTAAATGCCCCGTGATGCATGGGGCAAATTCAGCGGTCGCCAGCAACAATATGGATTGGTGGCCTAAGGCACTTAACCTCGATATTTTGCATCAGCACGATAAGAAGACGGATCCTATGGATCCTAAGTTTAACTATCGCGAAGCCTTCAACAGCTTAGATCTCGCCGCAGTGAAGCGCGACCTCAATGCCTTAATGACCGACAGTCAAGATTGGTGGCCCGCCGACTGGGGACACTATGGCGGTCTGATGATCCGTATGGCATGGCACTCGGCCGGGACCTATAGAGTTGCCGATGGCCGTGGCGGCGCGGGAACGGGCAATCAACGCTTTGCTCCACTCAATAGCTGGCCCGATAACGCCAACTTAGACAAGGCGCGCCGTTTACTCTGGCCGATTAAGAAAAAATACGGCAACAAGCTCTCGTGGGCGGATTTGATGATCCTCGCGGGCAATGTGGCCTACGAGTCTATGGGTCTAAAAACCTATGGTTTTGCCGGTGGCCGTGAGGATATTTGGCACCCAGAGAAGGACATTTATTGGGGCTCTGAAAAACAATGGTTGGCGCCGACGGAAAATCCCAACAGCCGTTATTCGGGTGAGCGTGACCTTGAAAACCCCTTGGCCGCCGTGATGATGGGGCTGATCTATGTGAATCCAGAAGGGGTTGATGGCAAACCCGATCCCCTGCGCACCGCCCAAGATGTGCGTGTCACCTTTGCGCGAATGGCGATGAATGATGAAGAGACAGTGGCCTTAACCGCGGGTGGCCACACTGTGGGTAAGTGCCACGGTAATGGCAAGGCACAGGATCTTGGCCCAGAGCCTGAGGGCGAAGATCTTGAGGCTCAAGGTTTGGGCTGGCTCAACAAAAAAGGCCCAGGCATTGGCGCAAATGCCGTGACCAGTGGCCTCGAAGGCGCTTGGACGACTCATCCCACTCAATGGGATAACGGTTATTTTCATCTACTGTTAAATTACGATTGGGAATTGAAAAAAAGCCCTGCGGGCGCCTCGCAGTGGGAACCGATTAATATCAAAGAGGAAGATAAAGTCGTCTCTGTAGGCGATCCCAATCGCAAGTTTAATCCCATCATGACGGATGCGGATATGGCGATGAAGATGGACCCCGAGTATCGCAAAATCTCTGAGAAGTTTTATCAAGACCCCGCCTATTTCTCCGAGGTTTTTGCCCGCGCTTGGTTTAAGTTAACCCATCGCGATCTGGGTCCGAAGAGCCGCTACTTGGGGCCAGAAGTGCCGAATGAGGATTTGCTTTGGCAAGACCCGATCCCAAGCGTGGATTATCGCTTAGATGCCAGTGAGATTGTCGACCTGAAGGCGAAATTATTAGCCTCGGGACTCAGAGTATCCGAGTTAGTGGCAACGGCGTGGGACAGTGCCCGCACCTTCCGTGGCTCGGATTTCCGTGGCGGCGCCAATGGCGCGCGGATCCGCTTAGCACCGCAAAAGGATTGGCAGGCTAACGAACCCGAGCGGCTGCAAAAGGTGCTTAAAGTATTGACTGAGTTGCAGGCAGGCCTGAGTAAAAAAGTCAGCATCGCCGACTTAATTGTGCTGGGTGGCGCCGCTGCGATTGAAAAGGCCGCCCACGAGGCGGGAGTGAAAGTGACTGTGCCCTTTATCCCCGGCCGTGGCGATGCGACGCAGGACATGACCGATGTGGAATTCTTTGCCGTGCTTGAGCCCTTGCATGATGCGTATCGTAACTGGCAGAAAAAGGATTATGTGGTTCAGCCTGAGGAGATGATGCTCGATCGTACTCAACTGATGGGACTAACCGCCCATGAGATGACAGTGCTGGTTGGAGGTATGCGGGTGTTAGGCACTAACTATGGCGGCACGCATCATGGCGTGTTTACCGACAAAGTAGGTGTGTTAACCAATGATTTCTTTGTGAATCTGACCGACATGGCCTACAACTGGAAGCCTGCGGGCAGCAATCTTTATCAGATAGTCGAGCGCAAAACTGGCGCGGTAAAGTGGACCGCTACCCGCGTCGATCTGGTGTTTGGTTCTAACTCGATTTTGCGTGCCTATGCCGAGGTCTATGCGCAGGATGATGCCAAAGAGAAGTTTGTGCATGATTTTGTGGCCGCTTGGACTAAGGTGATGAATGCCGATAGGTTCGATCTTGCCTAATCACTAGCGTTTAAGCTTATTGTGAACATAAAAGGTGCAGCTTGGGCAGCACCTTTTTTATGTCTACTTATCAACAAATAAGATAGTTAATGGCCGACTCGGTCAATCACTTGGATAAGCTCCATGCGGATACTGTCCGGTGTTTGGCTGTGCCAGAATCCGGCTAAATAGGCGCCGAGTGGCAGGGCAAAGAGTGCCAATAATAACAAGACTAACAAGTCCTTATGGCTAACGCTGTGGCCAGATTTTAGGCTAAAACCGAGCGCCGCCGATTTAGGGCAGGCGGCGACGCAGCGCATACAGGCTTGGCACTCGTCGCTGCGTACCGTGGTTTTGGTGTGCACTATGATGTTGGCTGGGCAGGCGCGGGTACATTTGTCGCACTTCATGCCTTTAGCTTCGATCAGGCAATGTTGAGTATTGCGGCGGATCTTGAGCGGGCTGGCAAAACTTAAGATCCCAAGCATGGCGCCATAGGGACACAAGTAGCGGCAAAATCCTTGGCGACGCCACGCCGCTAAGGCGAGGATAAGCGCAAAGCAGGCTAAGGTGATGAGGCCAGGCGTGACAAAAAACAGCGCCATCTTAAGGTCGGCAATCTTGTGGTAGTTGCCCTGCAGATAATAGGGAATCGATTCGCTAGGCATACCGATAACGATGTAAAACAGCCCCAGCAGCAATAAGTATTTCAGCATCCGCAGTGGCCAGTCTAACCATGCGGGTGGCGCCAGTTCGGCCTTGATAAAGCGCTTGCGTAAGGCGTAGAGATATTCGCCGGCAAGCCCTAATGGACAGGCCCAGCCACAAAAGGCGCGTTTACAGAGTAAGCCTGTGAGTAGCACGGCGGCGAGCATTACGGCTGCGGCGGGATGGGTTTGGTCCCACAGGTTGAGCGTCACTATGGCTTTTAGCTCAATCCCGCCCGCGATAGGTAAGAAGGCATCGACGACATCGGGGCGCATCAACCAAGGCACTATGCCTTGTTTAAGTTGGATAGCATTGATGCAGTATTGGATGGCGACGATAAACAGTGAGAGCGCGAGCAGATGTTGGCAGCCTTCACGTAGGGTGTTGATTTTTATCTCGCCCTTTAATTCCTCTGGGGCAAATTTGTTGGCAATTAGGCACAGCGGCAAGGCAATGGCTAGGGCGAGCGCCAAAGGCCAGTAGAGGCTAATCGACACGGCGCCAGCACTCAGGAGTAAGGTGGCCACCGCCCCCCATTTTTTACCGCTCCAATAGCTTAGGGATGCGATATACATCAGGGCCAACATCAGGGTAAGAGATTCAATAAAAGTCATGTTAATACTGCAAATAGAATACACGTATTCAGTCTGAGTCGAACTGACGGGATAAGTTTTTGAGCTAAAAGCGAAATTGTGCGGCAGATCCGATATTTACAGTATGCCGTGATAAAAGCGAGCGATAGCTCACAAAGCCGCTGGTTTACCCTATAGACCGAGTGAGCTTTGTAGAGTAGGTGATCTTGTTAGCTCTAGCTGCACAGGGTCAGTTGATACCTTCTTGCATCTCCAACAGATTGATTTTGCAGGATTGCACATTGTTGCGGCCCTGATGTTTGGCGCGATACAGGGCATCATCCGCCCGTTTGATTGTGTGTTCTAGGGGATGGGCAAAATCAACGGCCGCCACCCCAAGACTGAGGGTGACAGTAAAGACTTCTTGCGTCTCTGCCGTAAAGTTTAACGCGGCGACGGCGGTGCGGATCCGCTCGGCACATTGGTGTGCCTCAGTGAGGGATACGTCATGCAGCAACATAATAAATTCTTCACCACCATAACGCGCCACAAGATCGCACTTACGCGCATGCTGTTTGAGGGTGGTGGCAATCTCGATAATGACCTGGTCCCCCATGAGGTGGCCGTATTGGTCGTTGACCCGTTTGAAGAGGTCGATATCACAGATCATCACCGCCATCGGCTGTTTGGCAATGCAGGCCTGCATGTAGACCCGCTGCGCTTCTTTATGGAAATGGCCCCGATTAAATAGCTGGGTGAGCGAATCTGTCGCCGCTTGATGTTTAAGCTCTTCCTGCGAGGCTTTAATTTCTTCGAGCAAACGAATGCGATAGGCGATGATGAGGGCAAGCACTAGCGCCTCGAGCATAATGCCCACACCGACACCGTGACTGGATAAATAATTAAACTCGGCGCGCCCTTTGTAAAACATCACTGCGAGACCACTAAAGCCGACGAACAGGCTGTGGCCTAAAAGAAAATATTTAGCGATGGGATGCCGTTTTATCACCAGCGAAATCGTGACCGAGAGGGTGGTAAACATCATCAAGGCTGCTAAGCTGCTGGAGTAATGCAACGCGCTTGTGATATCGATTACCCCATAACAAAACTCGGCCACTAACAGGGCGAGCACAAACACGAGGGCGTAATGCTCAAACCGATAATGTTGCCGGGTCTCGAAAATATCCATCATAAATAAAATCAAAAAGATGGGCATAGTCATCAGGGTAAGGTGCCAATACAGGCTCGCCGAGCCATAAAACTCGAATACTTCGGCGACCAGCCCGTAGGAAAGTGCAATCCAGATCCCACCCGAGATTAAGTAACAGGCGTAAAACAGGTTGTCCCGCTGGCGGGAATACATAAATAACAATAGGTTGTAGATAATCAGTGCCAGTAGCATGCCCACCATAACCGCAATATCGGTAAAGCTACCCAGCAGCGCCCGTTGTGAGTGTTCCTTGTTGTATAAATCGATAGAAAACCATTGGTGAGAAAAGGATACGCTCTCGACGTATAAGGTTTTCTTTTGCTGTGGCGCGAGCGTGACCTCAAACACCGCTGCGCCGCCATAGAGCCAGCCATAGGTGCTGGGGTCGTCGAGGTCGAGTATTCGCCGCTGCGTTTCTTGACCATCGACCATCTCGTACAGGCCAACCTGGCGGTTATGATAGGCGTAAGGATGGTGCAGATACAGGGTTTGCGGGCTATCGCTGGTGTTGACTAAGGGGATTTTGGCCCAAGTTTTGATGGCCGCCGTACCGAGGGATACGCTATTGGGTGAGTCGATAAAGGGTTGTTGAATCACTTCGGCAAAGGGCATGTTCTCCGAGGTATCGATAAAATACCCCATACGAAACTGAGTAAGACTGGCCGTATTCTCTTGCCATTCAATCTGGGTCGGCAGCGCCTTGACTGTGAATGTCACCCAAGTGAGCAGTAAGGCCCCCAATGTGATTAAACGCATCCATGTCCCACGGCCCATACTGATTCTCTTTATTAACCTTGAGCTAACAAGTATGCCATAAAGTATCAGTGGCGTGCCGATAATGAAAAAAAATCAGCGAGGTTAGGGGATGTTATAGGGTTGAATAAAGCGGGATCTGATGGCGATGGATAAGAGTGGAAGTCGTGGCAAAGTAAGCGGTCAACAGCAGGCGTAATGGAAGGTTTAAGAGGGTATCGACCTTGCCAGCCTTTGGGGCTGACAAGGCAAGATGACGGCGAGCGTTAGCCTTTCGAGTTTTCGAGGGCCTCGATAAACTTGGTCGATTCGTTGATCGACTTGTTCATCTCTTTGATAAGCCCTGAGATATCCGTCTGTAGGCTCGCAAATTCTCCTTTAATCGCGCCAATCGCTTGAGCATTCAAGTTATGCTTTAAATACAGCATGTTGTCTTTCATGGCGGTGAGAATGGGCGGCATTTTAGATTCGGCGCGGCGCATGGTTTTCATCAGTTGCTGGTAGGAACGGCGGGTTTCCTTGAGCTTGGTTTCACTGTTGCGGCGCAGGCTAGCTTTGCTGATCTCGCCGATTTCGGCTTGCCATTCATCGAATAGCGCCTCGGCGACATCTTCGACTTTATTGATGCGATTACTCACGTCATCGGCGGCAGTTTGGGCTGACTCGTATTCATCTTTGGCCTTGTTATAGGCCTTTTCGAGGTTGCCACCATCGTGGTTGAGCAGGGCTTGCATCTCCTCGAGTGCTGAACTGAACTCTTTTTGGGCATCCTCTTGGGATTCTTTTGCGGCCTTCACTCTGTCGACCATGATGTCGCGCTTGTGGTAGCCCACTTTTTCCATGGCGCCGTAATAGGCACTCTGGCAGCCCGTCAGCAATAGCGTTGCCGCCATCAGGCTTGAGGTGATCAATCTTTTCATTAGGTATTCCGTCACTGAGTCAAATGAAGTTAGTCGGCCTTAAAACGTGCAGCATCGATAATGCTCCAGAGGTGAAAGATAGCACCTATTACAGCAGGGACAACTAACCACCAGAGGGCATAGCCAACCACAGTGACCACGAAAAACAGCAATGCAGCCAAAATTCGTCCCTGAACCAGTTGACCTAGGCCGGGAAAGAACAGACTAGCGATAGCGGCGATAACATTGCCCGCAGATCCTTGTTGTGACATCAATTCACTCCTTAGACTTGTAAATTAAGTGTTTATTGTACGAAGATAACGAGTCAATACCAACAGAATCAAGAGAAACCCGTGACTAAGAAGATAGAACTGGCACAAATTCAAGTCTTATTCCTCGGGATCTGGCGCTTCCTGCTGCATTTACGTCAGCGTTTAGTGGAAGATCAAATCAATATTCGCGCCGGCCACTTGGCCTATGTCACCCTGTTATCCCTTGTGCCTATGGTAGCTGTGACTATGTCGATGCTGTCCGCTTTCCCTGTTTTTAAGGGGATCCGTGGCCAAATCGAAGCCTTCGTGTACGAGAATTTTCTGCCCGCGGCGGGCGATACGGTACAAGTCTATATTAATGAATTTGTTGGCAATGCCTCTAAGGGCACGGCGGTTGGGATCGCGGCTCTGGTCGTGGTGGCGATTATGCTGATCTCCGCCATCGATAAATCGCTGAATAATATTTGGCGTACTAAGGAAAAGCGTTCTGTGGTGGTGGCCTTTTCCATGTATTGGATGGTGATTACCTTAGGCCCAGTGCTGGTAGGCGCGAGCCTAGTGGCGACTTCCTACGTGGTGTCATTAAAATTGTTTGAGGGCGACGCCTTATCTGGGGTGATGCCATTGTTTATCGAGCGCTTGCCTATGCTGTTTTCGGTGGCGGCGTTTTTACTGCTCTATATGGTGGTGCCGAATCAAAAGGTGAAGTTTTGGCATGCGCTATTAGGCGCGGTTGTGGCGGCCTTACTGTTCGAGTTGGGGAAAAAAGGTTTTGCCCTGTATGTGACTAAATTCCCAAGTTATGAGGCCATTTACGGCGCTCTGGCGACCATTCCTATTCTGTTCGTTTGGGTGTATTTATCTTGGATGATAGTACTGCTGGGCGCCGAAATTACTGCAGCCATGCCCGAGTATTTGGACTATGAGTCCAGTAGCGATATCAACGAAACTAACCTCGATGGTCAGCCTTTAGCTGCGCAGGATACACCCGCCGCGCAGCCAGAAACCACATCCGCCCAATCAAGCCAAGTGCTTGAGACGACAGGCGAACTCGCTGCAACCGTGTCGCAATCGTCTACACTGGATAAGCCATAGCTAAGTTGTAGTCATAGCTAAGTTGTCATCCGCCAAGACATTCAACGAGCCTTATCCCACCTATGATCACTGACGCCCATCAGCTTGCCCCTTTTATCCGCCGTGATTGGCTGATGATGGGCAATGGGCAGCAGTTGCATCTTGCTCAATATGGTAATCCGCAGGGGATTCCGCTGCTGTATTTGCATGGTGGTCCAGGGGCAGGGGCTTCGGTCAGTGAACTGAGTTTATTTAACCCCGAGCAGTATTGGATTTTACTGTTAGATCAACGTGGTGCGGGACAATCACTGCCTGCTGGCGAGTTGGAACATAACCATTTAAATGGGCTTATCTGTGATATTGAGGCGATTCGCATTCACTTAGGCATAGAGCATTGGTGCCTAGCGGGTGGCTCATTTGGCGCCACCTTAGCCTTAATTTACAGTGGCTTATTTCCCCATCGAGTGATTGCCCAAGTGCTGTGGGCAATATTTATTCCCTCCAAGGCGGGTATTGAATGGCTCTATGGCCCATCTGGCGCGGCGCAGTTATATCCGCAGGCTTACCGTGAATTTGCTGCACCTTCTATTGGATTGGCGGATTTATTTACGCACTATCAGCTAGGATTGAACGCCCAAGATGAAGCAACCCGTCATGAATTTGCCCGCCGTTGGATCCAATGGGAATTAACCTTAGCGGGCGTACCAACTGGTCTACCTAAGCGGCTTACAACGCCGTTATTGGCCTTAGCTCAAATCGAGCTGCACTATGCAAAAAACGATTACTTCAATATGTTCAGCGTATTACAACGGGTGACATCTCAAGTCGCAGCGCGTACCCTGCTATTACAAGGCACGCAGGATGCTGTCTGTCCGGCACGCTTATTAGCCGCATTTTTGGCAAAAATCGACAACCCTAGGATACAAATTCATACCATTGTCGATGGTGGGCATTCGCTGAATAGTGACATACTCTCACTTGCCGTCACACTCGAGATCCAAGCCATGTGGACTTGGATAAAGCGACAGGAGCTAGCATGAAATTAGCCGTTATTATTGCCGCCATTTTGGGATTAACAGCCTGCGCGGCCACCTCATCCTCTACCCCAGAATCTCAATCCTCTTCTTCTGTGGTCGAATCTACCGAGGCGCGCGCTCCCGTGGCGCCTAAAGTGGTGCAATTGGCCGGAATGACCAACGAGGCCGCCGCCGATACCTTGTATCAGGCTTTAATCGATGCCAACTATTTAGCCACCAAAGTTGGGGCGGATAAGGTTGCGGTGCAATTTGGCAATAATGATTTTATGCTCGAACCCAGTATGAATGCTGCGGGGATTGACCGTATTCTGATGAACCGTTTTTATGCGGTGCATCCGCAGTTGCAGGCCAATCCTGAACTGCCCGCTGTGATTGGCGAGCTGAATGCCAAGCTCAATTTTGCTAAATTCGTGCTACGTGAGCAGGGCGCGGTGATCCAAATCCAAGGCACTGTGACCTTTGCCGATAAGGTCGAAATCGAGGAACTTCGCCGCTTTATGTTATGGACCGATGGCGGCTTAGCTGAAATTGCCCAGTCATTACCCGAAGGTGTGGAGCAGTATCTGCGTCCTATCCCCTTGATGCCCCTCGTTAAGTCTTAATTTAAAGGAAAAGTTGTGATCGCTTTAATTCAAAGAGTGAGCCGCGCCAGCGTCGTGGTGGACAATCAAACCATAGGTGCAATCGATAAGGGCTTGTTAGTTTTACTTGGGGTTGAGCGGGAAGATAACCGCGAGAAGATGGAAAAATTAGCCACTAAAGTGATGAGTTATCGAGTGTTTTCCGATGAAAATGGCAAGATGAATCTCAACTTAACTCAGGCGGGGGGCTCGCTTTTAGTGGTGTCGCAATTTACCTTGGCCGCCGACACTGGCCGTGGCCTGCGCCCGAGCTTTTCGGGGGCGGGTACTCCTGAGCAAGCGCTTGGCCTGTATGAAGAATTTGTCGCCTTTTGCCGTGCGCAGGGTGTGACTACAGAAACGGGACAATTTGGCGCCGACATGAAGGTCGAGCTGGTCAACGATGGCCCAGTGACCTTCAATTTGCAGGTATAACCCACAGGAAATGTGCCAACGGCAGTAAGGACATGCACATGGACGAATTATTGAACCAATTGCGCCAGACCTGGCATAGCACCATTCCCGTTAGCGAGTTTATGCAGATAGCGCCAGTTTCCTTCGCCGAAGGGGAGCTACGCGTGAGTGCGCCACTGACGCCGAATATCAACCTGCATAACACTATGTTTGCGGGCAGTATTTATACCCTTATGACCCTCACAGGCTGGGGCATGGTGTGGCTGCAACAGCAGCTTCAACGGGTGGATGGCGACATAGTGTTAGCCGATGCCCATATCCGTTACATGGCGCCCGTGACCTGTGCGCCCGAGGTCAAAGTGCGTTGGCCTGAAACGGATTTAAGCCCGCTGCAACGGGGGCGTAAAGCCAAGGTAAAACTCGAAGTACAACTTTTTTGTGACGACAAACTCTGCGCACAATTCGATGGTTTGTATGTCAGTGTGCCTAAAATGTAAAACCTTTCTATAAAATCGAAATTAATCTCAAATTTTATCCGCTTTTTTTCTTTTTTATGGGCTAATAAACTAAGCCCATAGAGTCGAGAGCAAGTTGAAAGACTCTCAAGAATTTCAATTTTCGGAGCAGATTATGTCTAAAGTCCTAGTGTTAAAATCCAGTATTCTTGGCGGTTATTCACAATCTGCCTTGTTAGTTGACCACCTGATCGGTAAATGGGAAGACCAAGGCGCGACCATCACAGTTCGCGATTTAGCGGGTAAAGATGTGTTGCCAATGGTTGATGGTGAAATTGCCTCTGGCCTGCGTGGCGGCGCTGAGTTAACTGCACGTCAGCAAGAGATGCTCGACCTGTCTAACGCCTTAGTTGAAGAGTTAAAAGCAAACGACACTATCGTGATCACTGCGCCTATGTACAACTTCAACATTCCAACTCAGCTGAAAAACTGGATTGATTTTGTGGCCCGTGCCGGTGTGACTTTCACTTATACCGAAAACGGTCCTAAAGGCTTAGTGGAAGGTAAACGCGCCGTGTTGATAACCACCCGTGGTGGTGCTCATAAAGATGGTCCAACGGATCACATTGTACCTTTCTTAAAAACCTTCCTCGGTTTTATCGGTATCACCGACGTGGAAGTGGTTTATGGCGAAGCGCTGAACATGGGTCCAGAAGCCAACCAAAAAGGGATCAGCGAAGCTAAAGCCAGTATCGATAAGCTAGCGGTTTAATCGTAAAAATAATAAAAATGCCAGCATCTTAGCTGGCATTTTTGTTTATGCAGAACACAATTATTCGCACAGTTTGCAGCCAAGGGACATAGCGCTGGTTTCGATATAACGCACTTTGGCGCTCGCTTGGCCACGATTACGGCTCACGCTGTAGCAGGTTTCGCGAACCACTTTGGGCAGAGGCGGTTGTTCGCCGCTAGGTGGGCGCGGGCACTTTGTTGTCATCTGCACCTCTTCACGCATCGTTGTTTGGCTTAGGCCTTAGCTTGGCTGGCAGCACACTAAATCTTTTAGCGAGCCACCATTGACCACACATTCAAAACCATTGGCCCTTAAAATATCGCAGCCCTTTTGGGCACGAATGCCTGCGCCGCAGTAAAGCACAAAGGGATGCTGTTTATTTTCGACCTGATGCAACCATTGGTCGAGTGTTGGCAGCGGTACGTTAATGGCCTGAGGCAAATGACCCGAGGCAAACTCCTCCGGTGAGCGCACATCGATAACGCGCGCACCTTGATCAATCAATTGCCAACATTTTTCACCGTTGCTGCTGCCAGATAATTTAGCCAGTAAAGATTGAAACATAGCTTTGCCTCTATGATTAGAAAATTTTAAATAAGTTTATTCTAATGGATTGGCGGGCGCAAGCGGCAATCTGTTGGGCGCTTGGCTTGTCGGCGTTATTCGGTGGCGGGCGCTTCCCTGTGATAGTGGATAAGATCATGAAACACCACGGGGTGATCGCTCAAGTTGCGGTAACCGTGGGGTTTATCGGCGGCAAAGCGCACGGCCTCGCCCTGCTGTAATGGCTGCCACTGGCCATCGACTAACACTTCCATGGTGCCGCTCAGTACAATCACATGCTCGGTCACGCCCGCCTCATGGGGCTCGGAAAGGCGTTCATAGTGCGGCAATAGAGTGAGTTCAAACATCTCAAAACCAAAGCGTGGCTCAAAGGGAAATAGCGACGCCACTAACATGCCGTCGGTTGCAGGCTTTTGGCGTAATGCATCGGCGTTACGAAAGACCGCGCCTTGGCTCTCGGGCGTTGGCTCCAGAAAAGTTGAGAGTGAGATATTAAAACCGCTAGCGATTTTCCACAGGGTAGCAATGGTGGGGCTAGATTCGCCGCGCTCAATCTGGCCTATCATGGCCTTGCTTACGCCTGTCTCGAGTGCCGCTTTATCTAAACTCCAACCCTTTTGGCTGCGCAGTTGTTTTAGGGTCGCGGCAAGATAGCTGTTGATGGTCTGCATTAGGTTATGACGCTTAAAAAAATTATTTGTACGTTATAACGCACAGGTGCTATCTTGTCCATCTCGTGCGTTATAGCGCACAAGTAATTAATGATGTGATGATCAAGGCAAAGGTAGGAGTAGGGATGATGTGGCGCGAGGCTTTGGGACTATCAAAAATATCGGCGGGCTTTATTGCTGTGCTGGTGGGTTATAGCAGTTCGGCGGTGATTATCCTGCAGGCGGCGGATGCCGTGGGCGCGACATCGGCACAGATGAGTTCATGGCTGTGGGCCTTAGGTGTCGGCATGGGGCTCACCAGTATTGGCCTGTCTCTCTACTATAAAAATCCGGTACTTACGGCATGGTCGACCCCCGGGGCGGCGCTGATGGTTAGCAGCCTTGCGGGATTAAGTATCCACGAAGCCGTTGGTGCCTTCCTGATCAGCTCTTTGTTGATCACTCTATGCGGCTTGGCGGGCTGGATGGATAAGCTTATTCGTATCATGCCGCAGTCAGTCGCTTCGGCCATGTTAGCGGGGATTTTACTGCAGTTTGGTTTAGGACTGTTTCAAGCCATGCAGACTCAACTGAGCTTAATCCTATTGATGTTATTAGTATTTGTTGTGCTTAAGCCCTGGGCGCCGCGTTACATTATGTTACTCACCCTCGTTGCGGGGATAGGGATGAGTTATCAATTGGATCTACTGCAACTCGATAAGCTTGAGTTGCAATTCGCGGCTCCCGTATGGATAGCGCCTGCGTTTTCTGTCACCAGCGTAGTGGGTGTGGCGCTGCCCTTATTTGTGGTGACTATGGCCTCACAAAATATGCCTGGCGTCGCCGCGCTGCACGGTCATGGTTATCGCCCGCCTATCTCGCCATTAATTACCGTGACGGGTCTGATGGGCGTATTGTTTGCCCCCCTTGGCGGTTTTGCCTTTAACTTATCCGCCATTACAGCGGCGATTTGTATGGGTAAAGAGGCTGACCCAAATCCCGCGACCCGTTACTGGGCTGCTGTGTGGGGCGGTGTTTTTTATTTGATGACAGGTCTACTCGGCGCCACTGTAGTGGGGCTCTTCGCCGCGTTTCCGAAGGAGTTGGTACTCGCGATTGCAGGATTAGCCCTGCTTGGCACCATAGGTAACAGTCTGACAGCTGCGCTTGCGGATAACGACGAGCGAGAAGTGGCGGTGATTACGTTTCTCGTCACCGCATCGGGTGTGAGTGTATTGGGGATTGGCAGCGCCTTCTGGGGATTATTACTCGGATTTTTAATGCATTACTGGCACAAGCATCGCGCCTTAACCACAACTAAACAGGCAAAAGCTTAGCTGTGGCTAGGTCTAGACTGAGGTTTGCTACCTTAGTGAATTGATGTGTGCAGAGGCCTAGAGCTTTTTGGTCATAAACAGGCTATTGGGGTTGAGCACGTAATCGGCAAAGGGGCCGCACAGCTCGAAACCAAATTTAGCATACAGGTTACGAGCTGGCTGGAAAAAGGCCATCGAACCTGTCTCTAGGCTCAGGCGCTGCACACCTGCGGCTTTGGCATCATTGATCAAGTGCTGCAATACCTTAGAAGCGATCCCTTGTTGTTTGTAGGTGGTGGCGGTACGCATCGATTTGATCTCCGCATGCTCGGCATCTAACCATTTTAGTGCACCGCAGCCTGCCAGATTGCGGCCATCCCACAGTGTCCAAAAGCGAATATTGGGTTGGCGCAGGCCATCAAGGTCTAATGCGTGCACACTTTCTGGTGGCGAGGTTGCCCGCATATCTTCAAGGTGCTCAGTTAAAAGTGCTGCAATTTCAGGCCCTTTTAGATCATCTAGTATTATTTTCATTGTTGCTCTCAAGATTAAAATTCCCTGTGTTGTCGCTTATCCATCATAGCGTTATCGCGTCTGGTTGTTTTTAGGGTTAACACGCTGCGGTGACTAAGCAAAGGGTAGGCCAACATTTAGGGAAGAGGTTAATATCAGTCTTTATAGCAAGAGAAATAACTTCCTGTTTTATTTTGTTTTCTTTCTATGGAGCCTAGTAAATGCTAGAAAAGTCGCCACTAGATCTTTCCCAACTTAGTTTGGATTTTTAGATAAAATCAAAGTCGTGGGGCTTCACCCCACACCCGACCAAGGAGGACTGCTCGTCCTATCCTCCTTGGATGCTCCAAGACGCCCCTAACGGAGTTGAAAGCCCCTTGTGCTCATAGCCAAATTTGCTATCGCTTCCGAAGGATGCGTCCCTGCACCTGCGAAAGCTAGCTCGCCATCCATGGCGAGACTCACGCAATTTGTCTATTAGCCCTGCGGCAACTCCGAGGGGATGGTGTATTCCTTAGGCTCAGGTGTTATTGGTCGAATTTTAATGAATAAAGTTATGTCAGTCTGATCTTTTACACCCAACTCGGTGTTGTATGTAGGGGACTGGAGGCTAAATACCCCCGGCGACTCGATTATATGTCGTTACTCATACGCTTCTTCACACAGCAACAAAATAGCTGAAGCGGTAGCATTAATAGAGTATTGAGCTACATGTTCAGGAACGGATTTATTTTCGTTGCCTGCGCCATGTGAATAACTTAATCGGTTGCGTATTGTAGCTATCAATATTAACGGCTGTTCCCAAAACGAATCCAGCTCCGAGTTGGAAATAATTGTATTCAATAAAGGGGCGGCAGTTAGTTTTTCAGTGTAGGTGTAACCACGCCTTTTACAAATTACCTTCATTACACTTTCGAATGAACTACAACATTTACTAACACAGTCCTTGTAATCACCTTTTTTGAAGTCTTGTAAAGCAAGCATAAATTCTTCATTAGCATTCAGTAGGTCAGGCTTACGCAATAACGAAAGTGCAGGTTCTATTGCATTATCATGAATTAAGTCTGAATCTTTTCGAATGACTTTGGGATATTCTCGAATTTGTTTACTGGTTGCAGGGGAACCGTGAAAATAAGTTTGAACTTCTTCCCATACTGTTTTTGTTAAATAGTAAGGAAGATCGTCAACGGCTAGAAACTCGTTGATTTGAACAATCAGTTCTTCTTCTCTATTTCTTTCATTCCAAGTCATAACTTGGAATGTATATTCAATTACGTCTAGCAAGTGCTTATCTTCACATACCATTATAAAATTTAAGACTTCATCTGCTTGAGACATTCCCCTATACGCATTGTCGACTAATTGGTATTTGCCGTGTAGAAAACACAGTTTTTTATGAATTTCAGTTAATGCAGTAAATGTATTATCAGAAAAAAATTCTTCAAAAATCATGAAATAACGATTTCGGAAGGTTTTAGCGATAGGTTTTACTTTTTTCTCGTGGGAGTGTTTTCTCCTTGAGAAAACATCAAATATATTTCCTAACACAGGCATTTCCTAGTCAAATAATCACACACAAATTCACCCTTTGCATTTGGTAAAGCAAGCAGCTGATTTAAAAATTTGATTTCTACAATAGCAAAAATAATTCTGGGTATAAAGTGCGCATTATTTAAGTATTCTCTATGTCAAATGTTATCGTAATAAATTGATATTTATTAATAAAATGCTCAATACCGATAATGTTGACTATCAACTATAACTACTTCGTTTTGATAGTGTGAATGTGACACTAGTCTTTTAAGCTTTCAGATGTTGTCTGTGCTCGAAAGGCAAACCATGGTGATTGGTGAGACGACCGTCCGCCCCATGGACGGGGCGGTCGAGCATCCAGGGATGGACTAGCTGCGTGTCGTCGAGCCAGTACCATGGCTGGCCTCACTCTGAACAATATCTATGTTTAACTGCCTGTCCACCTTCCATAGCTCTCGTTTACCAACTTAGAGTCCACGGCTTCTTTTACAGTGTCGTAAGGCTATTTCAGATGATTTTGGGGGAGTTGTGGTTGACCTAACAGGCAACGATAAGGATAAAGTCGGCTTCTTTGGTGAAGTAGGCGGTGTGTTTACCTATAGGAAAGTAGAAACCGTTGGGATAAATATCGTTGCAGCTTCTGCCTAATCCGGGGTTATTGGCTAACATTTGCAAACCGGAGATAAGGCTTTCTTTATATTTGTGCCACTGTGACTCAGAAAAGTGTTGAAGAGTGTAGTCTTTAATCTGTTGTAGGTGAGTCTGAGCTAACCTACTAAGTTTATAGCGTTTATTATCCATGTGAGTGGCTACAGGGCGTTAAGAAAATCTTCACCATCAACCACATTGCCCTTCGCTAAATCTTCTTTGGCAGCGTTGAAACAGTGCTTCAGATAGTCGGCTTTCATCGCCTCAAGCTGTTCGTAATCGTGGATAGACATGACCACAACCGCATCTTTACTGTTTTTGCTGATCTTGATGGGTTCACGTTGAGCGTTTAGCAGCAACTCACCAAAATTTCGTTTGGCGTCATTAGCGGTTAAGGTTTGCATGAGTTAAGCCCCGTTTTGGAAATACAGTGGCAGTATAGTTTATTGAGCGAAATGGTCAAAATGATTAAATCGTGCGATTTGTGCTAAAGATGGGTTCACTTGATGATGACTTGCCTACAAAAGAGAGCAATAAGCCGAGATGATTCTCGGCTTATTGTTAACGCTTTTACGAATCCAAAGGGATTAGTAGTACTTCTTCAGGTAGCTCTCGGCGTAGCTTTTCAGCTTTTTGTTTGGGTTGTTGTTGGCAATATTTTCAATGACTTCGCGGTATTGGGTATTGCCCGATGCGGCGAGGGCCTTGGCCATATTGGCGTAGGTATCGATGGCTAACTTGTCGTTGCTCATTAGGCGTGGATTTTTAAGTTCAACGCTCAGACGCTCTAAGAGAAAATCATCGTAGTTTTGATCGTCCATCATGCGTTTAGCGGCAAGGCGCATCAACTCTAAATCGTCGCTCTTTAATGCATTGGCATAGGCATTGTTTTTAGGACTTTGTTCGGCCACATATTGGCTCTTGTCCGCTAAAATGGCGTTCCATTTTTTGTATTTATCTAGGTTCTCAAGTGCTTGGGTCGCGTACTTTTTCAGTTTCTTATGAAAGTTGCCACGCACTATGCTGTTGATAGTTTCGCTGTACTTATCGTTACCCGAGTAGGCTAAGCCTTTGACTAACCAAGCGCTGTAGTCGATGGCATTTTTCTCGGTGGCGAGGGGCAGCGATTCGATCAATTTGGCCTCTAACACATCGTAAATAGCGGGATCGGATAATCCGGCAATCGTCAGGGCTTCGATGGCTTGTTTTTGCTTAAATTGATTGTCGCCTTTAAAAATTTCTTGATAGGTTTCAACCGTGTATTCCTCTGCCCATAGGGGAGAGCTAAATAAGCTGATGCCGAGTAATATGCTTGCTACTAGTGGTTTCATTGGTATGTCCTTATGTCGTTTTCCAGCGTTTAAAAATCAGTGAGGTGTTGATGCCGCCAAAGGCGAAGTTATTGCTCATCACATAGTCGGTGTCGAGCGCACGTGGCTCGCCGCGAATGTAATCGAGTGCGGCACATTCTGGGTCGATATTGTCGAGATTGAGCGTGGGAGCAAACCAGCCCGCATTCATCATCTCGATACTCACCCAAGCTTCTAACGCGCCGCAGGCGCCTAAGGTATGGCCTGTGTAGCTTTTAAGGGATGAAATCGGCATATCCGCACCGAAGACGGCATGGGTCGCATGGGTTTCGGCAACATCACCGCGGTCGGTCGCTGTGCCGTGGGCATTTACATAGCCAATGGCATCGGGCGTGAGCGCAGCATCCTTAAGGGCTAAGCGAATGGCGATTTCCATGGTATCGCTATTGGGCTGAGTCACATGCTGACCATCGGAGTTAGTGCCAAAACCGACGATCTCGGCGTAAATTTTCGCGCCGCGCGCCATGGCGTGTTCTAACTCTTCGAGTACCAGCGTACAAGCGCCTTCACCAATCACTAAACCGTCGCGATGGGCATCGAAGGGGCGAGGCGTTAACTCAGGGGTGGCATTTTTAGTGCTGGTGGCAAACAGGGTGTCGAATACCACGGCCTCGGTCGGGCAGAGTTCTTCACCGCCGCCCGCGAGCATTAAGGTCTGTTGCCCGTATTTGATGGCCTCATAGGCGTAACCTATGCCTTGGCTGCCCGAAGTACAGGCGCTGCTGGTGGTATGAATGCGTCCCTTAAGACCAAAGAATACCCCCACGTTTACCGCAGTGGTGTGTGCCATCATGCGGATATAGCTGGTGGCGGTGACGCCTGACATATCGCCATTTTTGAGCATATCGCCAAAGGCGACCAGCGGATCAGTACTGCCAGTGGAGGAACCATAGGCAATGCCCATTTCCCCCGAGGTGACGATAGGGTCGTCCAAGAGCCCCGCATCCATCAGCGCAAGTTCGCTGGCGCGAGTCGCCATAATCGAGACGCGTCCCATGGAGCGGATCTTTTTGCGGGAATAGTGGCTAGGCACCTCAAAGTCAGTAATGGGTGCAGCAAGGCGGGTGTTTAGTCCGTCGTATTTGTCCCATTTGGCCATCGTCACGACACAGTTTTTTTGTGCCTTAAGGCTGCTTGCGATACTTGGCCAGTCATGGCCTAGGGCGCTGATACCGCCGATACCGGTAACGACGACACGTCTGCCTAGGGGATTGCGCTGCGTCATTTAGATCATGCCTCCATTCACCGAAATCACTTGGCGCGTAATATAGGCGGCATCGTCCGACATTAAAAAGGCGGCTAACGCTGCGATTTCATTGGGTTTACCCATGCGGCGCATCGGCACTAACTGCTCGACCATATCCTTAGGAATATCCGCCACCATATCGGTTTCGATCAAACCTGGGGCGATACAGTTGACGGTGATCTTACGTTTAGCCAGCTCTAGGGACAGCGCCTTAGTGGCGCCAATCAATCCGGCCTTAGAAGCGCTGTAATTGACCTGTCCACGGTTGCCCGCTATACCTGAGACTGAGGCCAAGGTGATGATTCGTCCACCCTTACGGCCTTGTACCATGGGCATAACACAGGGATGAATCACATTGTAAAAACCATCGAGGTTAGTGTGGATCACGCTGTCCCACTCGGTTTCGCTCATCGCTGGGAAGGCATTGTCACGGTTAATGCCCGCATTGAGTATCACGCCATAATAGGCGCCATTGGCCTCAATATCGGCTTCTATGGCGGCTTTTACGGCGGCGCGGTCGGCAACATCAAACTTTAATAGGCTGACGTTCACCCCAAGGGCGCTAAGTTCTGCGGCGCTGGCATCGGCTGCGGCCTGATTGCTGTGATAATGCAGGGCGATATCGTAGCCCGCTGCGGCCAGTTTAAGGGCGATGGCTTTGCCAATACCGCGGCTCGAACCTGTGACTAATACTCTGTTATTCATCTTTATTTCTCCACCCGTGATGCTTGATGATGAGTTGTTTATGCATCAAAGGGCTAAATCCTTTTGTAGTGCGACTGACGTTGCGTCGGTTTAAAGCTTGGCGCTTGTGAGCGCTAGGCCAGACATTAAGCCTGACTGGAGGCGATATACGCTTGGGTGTCCTGGGGTTGGAACACGTTCACATTGGCCTCGGCCACAAGTTGTGGTGTTTGCTCCGCTCCAGCCTCGGGCAACAGATAAATCTGGCAATCGAATACCGCCAGTCCCGACTCTTCTTGATAGAGGCGTTTAACCTGAGTGCGGTAGCGGCGGTTGAGCTCGTACTGCGCTGTGTGCAAGGCTAATTTACGCGATCCCAATAAAAAACCCACTCGGATTTTATCGTGGCGCAGTTTGGCCTCTACACCGGCGAGGGCGGCGATGCTCTGCGCCATGTATTCGATGCCTACATAATTGGGGACGGCCTGACGTTGCTCGTCAAAATAAGCACTCTGAGGGCTGATCTGCACTTCGGTTTCGAGCGCATCCTGCTGATGGCGAATGATCTTATCAATCAAGATCATTGGCGCACGATGCGGAATAAAATCGGCAATATTCTGCTCGGCTAATTGTTGCAGCCACATCGGCTCGGCGGGTGCCATTGCAGTGTCAGTAGAACTGGACATAAAACTTAAGCCCCTTTACGGCAAAAAATCAGGCTGGCATTGCTGCCACCAAAGGCGAAGGAGTTGCTCATCACATAGTTAAGCTTGCCATGCTCGGCGCATTGTTTGGGCGCGACTAAGGCTATGCTGGGATCCTGTGGATCTGGCTGCCCATCATACCTATGGGGAGGCAGGGCAAAATGGTGATTATGGGGTGAGAGCAATAAATAACAAAATGCGGCTTCAATCGCGCCCGCGGCACCTAAGGTATGGCCAACCAGCGGTTTGGTTGAGCTTGCGGGTGGTGGCGTGTCACCAAATACCGAGAGTACGGCGCGGCTTTCCATCGCATCATTTTTAGGCGTTGCTGTGCCATGTAAGTTTATATAATCAATCTGTTGCGCCGAAATCTGTGCATCATCAAGCGCGGCCTGCATGGCGGCAATCGCCCCCGCACCTTCGGGATGCGGCGCCGACATATGATGCGCATCGCTCGACTCGCCAATGCCTGCAAGCAAAACGCAGGCTTCATTTGCTATGTTGTCTGTCGCTAAGGTCAGGGTAAATAGCGCGGCGCCTTCACCGATATTGATGCCATCACGATTGGCGCTGAAGGGATTGCAATGTCCCTTGGAAACCGATTCTAAGGCGTGAAACCCGTTGACTGTCAGTTGGCACAGGCTGTCAATGCCGCCAACGATCACCATGTCGCACAGCTTGGCCTCGAGTAGGCGTTTGGCGCTGGCAAATACCTTAGCGCTGGATGAGCAGGCGGTCGAAATGGTGTAGCAGGGGCCTTGGAGCGCAAATAACTGGCGTAAAAAATCGCTGGTGCTGCCCAATTCCTGTTGGAAGTAATGGTAATCGGCGGGGAAGTGGCCGTGTTGATTGCGATAGGCCAAGGCGGCTTCGCCCTTCGAAATCCCCGAGGTGCTGGTGCCTAAGACTACGCCGATGCGGTCGGCACCAAAGTCACTTTTAGCTTGCTCTACGGCATCGCGAATTTGCAGTGCGGCAGCAAGGAGTAATTGATTATTGCGACAATCGAATTGCACCAGTGCGGCAGGTATCGTCGGTAACGGCTCAGTGACGGGCGCGACCAGTGTCGACTCCCCAAATAGCAGGGTGTCACTGGTTTGCATGGCACTGGTATCGCCTGCAATCAAGCGGGCTAACACCTGTTCGGGCGTTTGCCCTAACGGGGTACACAATCCAATCTGTGTAATGGCGACTCTGTTGTTCATTGCTGCTTGCTATACCTATGGCCTTTGATGCGAGCAATGCTAAAAGCTCATATCGATTGGCTGTTAACGGGTGCCTATGGCATGGTCAAAAGACGATTAAATGGGTTGTATCTCTAACTCAAACTTTGCCTGTGGCATGGTCAAATTAATGTGCGCCTGCCAGAGAGCATCATCGCTCTGTTGCTGATAACGAATTTGTATCACTTGAGTCTGATTATCACTGCGACTGATCAGCGTGTCTTGGCTATAAAACTGGCGACAGGGAATAGCGTCACACAGTCCTGTCACTAACTCGCCGCCCTCTAAATGGCTTTTAATACTCTGCTCCGGCCAATAGATGAGTTGAATCATCGCCATCAGGTATTCGGCCTTAAACTCATCCCCTAGCAAGAGACTCTGTTCACTGCTGAGTGTATTCCCATCGTAAACCAAGGTAAACAATGCCTGACCTAGGGGCGCGAGCCCGACCAGTGTCATCCGTTCTCCTTCGAGTTCGAGCTGGGTGAGTAGCTCGTGGGTATTATCGCCCACCTTAATGCTCACCTTTTGACTAAAGGACTGGGGTGAGGATACTCCAGCCTTGCTGTCACCTTGCTGACTATTGCCTTGAATTTTAGGGTCATTCGTCAGCGGCTTGGTGAGCGGTTTATCTGTTGCAGGGCCGAAATCACGGGGGAGTGGCGCTAAGCAATAACGCATATCTTTCGCCAAGCCAACACAGGTTTGCCGATAGAGCAGTTCGCTGCATCCCATCAAACCTAGGCTGATAAGGAGCAGGGAAAAGGTTGCTATCGCTTTGGGGCGACCTTTGGCTTTAAGGCTTAAGTGCATCGAATTACACCTCGGCTAATTCGCTAACGTCAGGTTCGGCGCTGAGTTCGGCTTGTTGCCGACATAGCTCTACCACCATGTTTAGACGTCGCTCGGATTCTTTAACAAAGGGATTTTGCACATCCCAAGCATAGCCAGCCAAAATCGAGCAGATCATCTGTTTGATTTTAGGATTCGGATTTTCGTAAAAAATCACATCTTGGAAGCGACCATCGTACCAAGCCTGCACGTAAGTGCGGAAGGTGTTCACCCCTTGCATTAACGGCGCCGAGTACTCGGCGGGCCAATCGACGGTATCGCCATTAAGCTGTTTAAGCACGTATTTCGCCGCCATGGATGCCGACTGCATGGCGATAGTTACGCCCGATGAAAACACCGGATCGAGGAACTCGCCCGCGTTGCCCAGCAGGGCAAACTTGTCGGTGGCGAGGCGCGATACGTTGGCGGAGTAGCCCTTGAGTGTTGCACAGGGCTGAGCGACTTTAGCATTGGCCAGCAATGCTTTCAGGCCGGGTTCTTCTTTAACTATGGTCAGCAGCTGCTGCTCTAAATCGCCTTCGAGGCGCGCGAGTAATTGCGGTTCTGCCACGACGCCGAGCGAGCAACGGCCGTTGCTGAAGGGAATTAACCAGTACCAAATATCCTGATGCTGCGGATGAACACTAATTAAAATCTTATTCCGGTCGAAGTCGGGATCGCTGATGTTATCTTCCACATGGGTGAAGATAGCGCTGCGGGTCGGCAGCGACGACGGCGTTTCGAGGTTGAGTAGTCGTGGCAATACTCGGCCAAAACCGCTGGCATCGAGCACATATTGCGCCTCAACTTGGTACAGCTCACCTTGCTCGTTACGCACGCTTAAGCGCGGGTTGGCGCTTAAATCGATTGCCTCAACGGTTTCACCGTAACGGATCTCTACCCCAAAGCTTGCTGCGGTATCGGCGAGCAATTTGTCGAAGTTTGCCCGTTGCACTTGGAAGGTTGTGCCCGGTCCTGGGGTAAATTTGTCGGTAAAGTCAAAGGTGGTATACACCCCATCGCGACGGAAGGCGGCGCCATTTTTATACTGGAATCCCGCCGCATTCAGCGCCTCTAACATGCCCGCTTCTTCAATAAATTGCATACAGCAGGGCAGCAGGCTCTCGCCGATAGAAAAGCGTGGAAAGTGTTGTTTTTCTAGCACTAATACCCGTTTGCCTTGCTTATGCAATAGGCTAGCGGCAATCGAGCCCGAGGGGCCTGCGCCAATAATGGCCACATCGACGGAAAGGGAGTGGGACTGTGCGGAGCTTGCAGCGGTAGATGTGGACATTTAAATAACATTCCTTGTAGGTATCGAGACCTTGTTGGTGGTTAAAACCTGACTGGTGGTCAAAATCAATGGCGAAAGTACAAAGGTAAACCCTATGCCGAGGGACAGGGTTAATCCAAAATAATGAATAGCTTGGGTTTGGCTAAAGGCGAGTAAGCCAAAGGCCAATAGGGTCGAACAGGCGGACATAAACACCGCCATCATCACTGCCTTGCCATGTTGCTGGGCAGAGGCAAAGAACAAACTGTAATCTATCCCAATCCCGAAGACTAAAATCAGCGCCAGCGCATGAAACAAGCTTAAGGGCGAGCCGACTAAGCCTAAAATGGCCAAGGTGAGTAAGGCGGCCAGCGCGGGTACGGCGACCACTAGGGCGGCTCTTTTAACGCCAAAGCTCAGGCTAAATAGTAAGAGGGCGATAACGAGTGCTAGCCCCAATAACTTCAGGGTAAGCAGGCGATAGTGGCCCATCACGGTGGAAATATCCGCGACCTTATCTATAAGCTGTACCTGCGGATCCTCGGCAAAGCGCGCCTTGAGGGCCGCAATATCTTCAATACCACCAAGCAGCACTATAGCGCCATGGCTATCATTCCCTAGGTTGGTATTATCTAGACTGGTCGCTGACTCTGTTGAGTGCTCAAGCTGTGCGAATCCCTGCGGTGCAAGCCAGAGTGGCGCTAACTGTTTGCCTAGGCCCAGCTCGAAAAAATCCGCCGGGGTGATATAGCTATCCTTAGCGGCAAGATAGGCGGCAGAAAGCTCAGGTGCTAGGTTGTCATCGAGGCCAATGTTGTTTAGCACTGTGGTTAATTGCGATTGGTAAATCTTGCCCTGTAATTGATACGCTGCATCCTGCTTTTGCTTGCTTGGCAGATAACGGCTAAGGCTGACATAGTTGCCCAGCTCTTGCTGTTTAATGGCGGCATCGAGCTGCGGACTGAGGGCTTCGAGTCGTTGCAGTAAGGCTTCTTCGCTGGAGGCGCGCACCAATAAAAACTGATTATCCGTGCCGCCACTGAGTAATTTTCTGAGCTTGTCTTCAGGTTCAGTCACGCTCGCAGGGCTTTGCTGTAAATGGCGAATATCATCATCGACGTTAAGCTTGCTGATCCCCAGCAGACAAACTCCCGCGAGCACTAAGGCAAACAGACTCAATCCCCATGGCGAGACCAGTTTATTGGAGAACCCAGTGAGTTTCGCAAGATAAGCCTGTGCCAGAGTTAACGGGCGTTCTCCCGAAGGCAACTTGCTGCCCGCCAATAATGGATAGGCGAGCACTAACGTCAGGTAGGCGCCGAGTAAGCCCGAGGCGCAGAAAATTGCCACCTGCTGCATGCCGGGAAACGGCGCTAAACCGATACCAACATAGGCCAAGGCGCTGGTGATAAAGGCGAGTGACACTGTGGGGAAGATATAGGCCACGGTCGCCTGCGCGCTACGCTCATTATCGCTTAACCGCTCGCAGTAAAAATGGAAACTGTAGTCTATGGCAATCCCAATCAGGCTAGTGCCAAAGACGAGAGTGAGTAAATGCAGTTCTCCGAACACGCTTAAGGTAAAGGTCACCGCCAGCAGCAGGCCGCTGCCTATGGTCACCATCGCCAGCAAGAGTGGCATCACGGAGCGAAAGGCGAGCCAAACAAATAACACTACGCCGAGCAAAGAGGCGAGACCGAGAACAGAGATTTCGCTCTTCGCGGTATTGGTAGCCTCTATGGCATGGAACAGCGCGCCCGCCTGTAACACTTTAACGCTGGCATATTGGGCGCTGACGGCATTCAGCGCTTGAGTGAGTGCCGCTTGCTGGCGTAACTGCGCATTAGGGTTAAAGGCGCTATCTGTGCCTTTTGCCATCACAATGGCGGCCACGCCTTCACTGTTATCAACACCTTGTTTGGTATCAACACCTTGGTTGGGATGAGCAAGTAAAATCCCTTGGCTGGCGCTCAGTTTCGAACTAGGCGCAAGGGCGAGCAAATTGTCGGGAAACAACAGCAAAGGATCTTGGGTCAAGAGTTGGCTATTGGCATAACTAAAGGCGTTGTAGAGCTGCTGAGTGGCCGAGGCGATTAAGTGCTCGAGGCCATCATGGCTTAAGGCTTTGGTTTGTTCAGGGGTGAGCAGTTTAAAGCGATAGGGGAAATAAAATTGCCCTAGGGCTTCACCCATCTGCAGATCGGCGCTGCGAATATCGGTAAAAGCGGTATGTTGAGTCTTAAGCTGCTCCATCAGGAGTGTTGCCGCCGCAATCGCCTGAGGTTCATCCTCGGCAATCAGGGCGAGATACACTTGATCGGCGAGTGTCGATTCCACTTGTTCGAGGGCGCGCGCCGTGAGTGCATCCTGCTGCAGATGGGGCAACATGGCGAGAATATCGCTTTGTACCTTAGCCCCATTTTGCCACTGTTGCAGCGTCCACAGGCTTGCCGCCAGCATCAAACACAACCAAATAGCGAAGCGCCATTTAGTCGAGGTTTGCATCAGGCTATGGCCAATACGCGTGGCAATCTTGGGCGCCATGATTCTGCCTTACTCCCTTGAACCCGCGTCTTTAGAACTCGTCTGGCTGATGGCATATTGGGCTAACTCAGCCTCACTCAGTGGACCTTGGCGCAGCTCGCTAAAATCGATACGGGTGATATCCTGCGGACTCACACTCGGCTTGGCGCTGAGTAGCACTAAGGCGTGTAAAGTATCGCTGCCTTCGAGCACCATGTGGGCGATAGCCTTCTTCATCAGCGGATCTTTTGGAGTTAATCCCAACTGCCAGTCTGCGCTGCTTGAACTTGAGCTTTCTTGTGACGACTTGTCTTGCGCTAAGGGTTCTTGGGCTAAAAAGTGCAGTTCGAAGTTTGCACTTAAGCCCGAAATATCGCCGCCCAGCATGGCATTCACTAGACTCGGTAACAAATCCCCCATGGCCGCCGCGCTTGCCGAAGCATCGGCTTGGCTGATTTGCACTCGCCCTTGGCTATCTTTTTGGATCAGTTGCTTATCTTTTAAAATTAGCAGGGATTCGAAGGGGTTAAGTTGCTGCCAGATCAGCCCTTGGTCTTTGTCGAATACAAACTGGCCTTGGCTCACTAGCGGCTTTTTCAGCACTTTAAGCTGGCGCGATTGCACAAAGTGGCCGCGCACCGTCTCGCCAAGGTTAAGTTTTTGGCTAAGGGCGAGTAATGCGGCGCTATCGGCTCCTTGGTTAAATAGGGGCTGATATTGGCTCGAACTTGTGAGGTTCAAATCGGCGAGGCTCTGCGCCTGTGCCGAGCCAAACAGCAGTGTGCAGCTTAAGAGTAGGCTTTGGCAGAACCCTAGCCACCACTTAGAACGTGCAAGGAGGGAAATCATTCGCTATCCGCCTTTGCCAGCAGCGGGGCGATTTTGCTGCGGAATATCTCTGGCGTCACAAAGCACATTTCTTGGCTCGTCATATCCACCGCCGCCTGAATGGTATAGCCCTTGGTAATACGCTCACCAGTTGCCGTATCACGGATTTGATAATTGATTTTTAAGCGATTTTCCCACTCGACCAACTCGGCGCGCACGGTAATGTTTTGCTCGAAGGTGCTGGCCTTAACGTATTTGATCTGCAAATCAATAATCGGCCAAGCGTAGTTCGAGGCCTGCATTTGGCGA
This sequence comes from Shewanella seohaensis, assembly GCF_023283775.1. NCBI lineage: Bacteria > Pseudomonadati > Pseudomonadota > Gammaproteobacteria > Alteromonadales > Shewanellaceae > Shewanella > Shewanella seohaensis. Next base: position 54,282 of record NZ_JAKILE010000013.1, on the reverse strand, counting down.
TAGTTGTAGCCTAACTCGTCGAGCAATTTGCAGCGGGCAATCTCGAAATAACGCAGGTAATTACCATGCCAAGTGATCCCCATCGAATCCACATCGTGGAAGGGGATCTGCATGTCCATTTCTATGCTGAGCAAGGCTTTCATCGGCACACTTCCCATTCGCCCGCTTGGATTTTCGCAACGGTTTGGCGCAGCACGGCTTCGAGCGGTCTGTCTTCGACTAATGGCTCAAAATCGGCGCGCACTTGGGCGAGTGTGGTCGCCAGCGAAGGGGTCAGCGAGGCTTCGTCTAGCTCGTTTTGTTTAATACGAAGATCAATGCCTTGAGTCATGGCAAGCAGGGCTGCGGCGGCGACTTGCTCTGTGAGTTGCAATACGCGCATACAGTCACGGGCGGCGATAGTGCCCATGCTGACTTTATCTTGGTTATGGCATTCGGTTGAGCGAGAAAAAACGCTCGCGGGCATAGTGTGCTTGAGCGCCTCTGCCGTCCAAGCTGATACGCCGATTTGCACCGCCTTAAAGCCATGGTTGATGGCGCGGCGTGGCCCAGTTGAACCCGAAAGGTTAGCGGGTAAACCGTTGTTAAACTTAGGGTCCATCACTAATGCCATTTGGCGGTCGATGAGATCGGCGATGTTGGCGACAGTGTTTTTCAAGGAATCCATCGCAAAGGCAATGTGTCCGCCGTAAAAATGGCCGCCATGGAGAATATGCTCGCCTTCACCATCGACTATGGGATTATCGTTGGCGCTGTTAACTTCAGTCTCGATAAATTGGCGCATAAAGGGCAGCGCATCCTGCAATACGCCAATGATGTGCGGCGCGCAGCGGATGGAATATCTGTCCTGCAGACGATCTGAATTGCGGGGGTGAACATGGTGGTTCAAATCTTCCCTAATCCAAGCCGCGATTTGGTTTTGCCCCGGATGGGGTTTGGCGGCAAACAGAATATCGTCGAAATGGTTCGAGTTACCTTTGAGGGTTAAGGACGCCATGGCGGTAATGCGGCTGGCTAAACGCGCTAAATATTGTGCGCGATCAAAGGCTAAACAGGCTAATGCCGTCATCACCGCCGTGCCATTCATCAGGGCTAAGCCTTCCTTAGGGCGCAGCACATGGGGCGTGATGTTCAGCTCGCGGTAAACCTCTTGGGTGGCTCTGCGCTCGCCGTTATAAATCACTTCGCGCTCGCCAACTAACACGGCGGCAAGGTAAGACAGTGGCGTTAAGTCACCGCTGGCGCCGACCGAACCTTCCTCTGGGATCACTGGCACTATATTGAGATTAAGCAAGGTTTCGATGCGCTTTAATAGCTCGTAGGTCACGCCGGATTTACCAATCGCGAGGGAGTTTAAACGGCAAGCCATCACGGCGCGCGCCTGCATCACGCTCAAGATTTCGCCGAGGCCACAGCCATGGAAGCGGGATAAGTGCAGTGGCAACTCATGGACTAAGTCGAGACTCACGTTGACAGTGCAAGAGTCGCCATAGCCGGTGGTAACGCCGTAAACCACACCTTCTTCGTGCAGCAGGCTATCGATAAAGCGGGCGCCCTTTTGGATATACGCTTGGTAATCGGCATCATCACAGAATTTGACTTTAGCACCCTTAGCAACGGCGACGACTTGCTCTAATGTGAGTAACTGACGACCAAATTCGATTGGCGGCTCAGCGGTTGTCGTGTGAGTAACTGCGTGGCTCATAAATGCTCTGTCCTGTCTGTAGTGCGCTCCTGCTCCGGGAGTGCTGCTGTCGTTTGTGGGGCGGGTGTCGCGCGGTTGACCTTGCTATCGTCCCGCCAAAAATCAAAAAAGTTAAACCACTGCAAAGGCTCACGCCTTGCGTAGTGTTCTAGGCGCTCGCTGTAGTTATGCACCGCCTGTTGTAGTCTTTCCATTCGCCCTGCACGTGGCCCTTTGAGGCTGTTGCTAAAGTGCTCTAAATGCACGCGATATCGCCCTTGTTCGCGCAGGCAGAACATCAGATACACAGGGCAATCCAAGAGGCCGGCTAGAATAAATGGCCCCTGCGGGAAGGCTGCCTCTTCACCCATAAATGGCGCGTATACCACGCGTCCTTGGGAGTGGGATGAGGTTCTATCGCCTGCAATCACCACTAACTCACCGTCTTCAATCTTTTGCTGCAGCAGCATAGAGGTGGCGGGATTAAGCTCGGTTACTTGGATCAAATTCAGCGTGCTATCGGGGTTTAATTGCTTGAGTACATTATTAAAGTTTTCGGCATGGCTAGTTAACACCATGACATTCACTTTGACCTTACGCTGGTGGATTGAAATCGCGCGGCACAGTTCGAGATTGCCCAAGTGAGAAACCAATAACACCGCGCCTTTGCCGCTTTCTAGTTGATCAGCCAGCACTTGGCGATCGGGAAAATCCACTTGGCTTAATTGAATGCGGTCGCACCAGGCATCGATTCTATCGAGCGCGGCATTACCAAAGGCGAGAAAGTGGTTCAGGCTATCGCGCCAGCCAATGGGCTGATTCAATTGGGGATGTTGCGGCTCGAGGCGTTGCGCACGGCGCAGAAAATCCAACGAGGCCTCACGGCTGACTTTGCCCGTCAAGAAGAAATAACAAATCACCGGATACATAATGGCGCGGCACAGCCAATGGCCGCCGAAACGGTAGCTTTCGACCAACAGTTTTATGCCCCAATAACTGCCGCGCTCCTTCATCCCCGACCAATGGGTTGAGGCCTTATCGTTTTGGGGTGATTGAGCCTTCTGTTTACGGCGCAGCAGTTGTGGCAGGCGTTTTAACATGCCGAAAAATAATCGGGTATGCAGCTTAGTGATGCGCACATTATCGGCCACACCTTGAAAGTGGCTGACGCCGTTTTCGGGATAAATGACTTTAGTGGGGTGAAACAGGATCTCCACCCCTTGCCAGTAGAGTTTGACGAGGATTTCGATATCAAAATCCATCCGCTCCGTGAGGGCGTGCTGGCTCAATAGCCGCTCGGTGGCAGCCAAGGGATATACCCTAAATCCGCACATCGAATCTTGAATATCAAAGCTTAAGGTTTCGACCCATACCCAAAAGTGGGTGAGGTAACGGCCATAGAGTCGCCCCTTGGGGACGGACTCGTCGTACTCGGGCTTGCCCGAGATCAGCGCATCCGGCTTGGCCTGCGCCTTGGCGAGCATGGCGGGGATATCGCTCAAATTATGCTGGCCATCGGCATCGACCTGTAGCACATGGGTAAAGCCATCGCGATAGGCGCGGCGAAGCCCTGTCATCACAGCCGCACCTTTACCGCGGTTGTAGGGGTGTTGCAGCAGGGTCACCCAGTCGTGTTGCTCAGCCAAGGATTGCAGCAGATAGCGGGTCTCATCGTTGCTGCCATCGTCTATCAAATAGCAGGGCAGATTGAGGGCGGCGAGCTCGACTAAGGTCTGGGCGATCGCGGCGCTATGATTGTAATTGGGGATCACCAGCGCTAACTTGATTGGCGAAGTGCCCATTAAATCACTCGGCGGGACTAGCATTGTGTCGCTCATACCGTCGCTCACAGGGATGCTCCATCATCTTGCTGACTAGCAAAGCTGATACGCCCGGAGGCATAGCGGTGGTCGCCATCGCTGTAGGCAAAGGTTAACTTCTCTTTGGCGGCATTATGACTAATCGCTAAGGTGACTTCCTGCCCAGGCAGAATAAGCTGCTGAAACTTTAGCACTTCTAAATTGGCGACCGCAGCGTTGTAACCAAAATGCTCGCAACCTAAGCGCACGGCCCAATCGAGTTGGGTCACGCCAGGGAGCACGGCTTGCTCGGGAAAATGGCCGTTAAAATATTCGAGATCGGCGGCGACAAAGAGACGCAGTTCAATACTCTCTGGGCCGATCTCTGATGCGAGGATCGGCGGTAAACTCGACTTAATCATGGTCAAATAACTCAACTAGCTGGGCGACGACGCGCTTGCCCTGAGTGTTTAACGGTAAGGTTTCGGGGTAACGCCAGCGGCGTGGTAAAGTCACGCGCTCGAACTGAGTCAGTAGATGCGCTTTTAACGCGTTGTTGATACTGAGTTTGCCCTGCTCTTGGTGCACACTTCTGCCTAATGGCGACAGGGTGATCACCGCCCCTAACTGGGATTTAAACTGGGGCAATACGACCAAGGCAGCCTGCTCGACATAGGCGTGGCTACAGAGCAAGGTCTCCATTTGCGCCAGTGAAAGACGTTTTTCTTCAATCTTAACGATGCGATCGAGTCTTCCCTTGAGCCTGAATTGGCCATTGGCCGTCGGCTCGATTTTATCTTCGCAACGTAACCATTGATCGTCGGCCAAGTAGGGTGACTTCAGCAGCAGGGCGCCATCGTCAGCATCTTGGTCTATGGTAATTTGTTCAAACACTTGCCATGGTTCGTCGGCCTCGTGTTGGCGACGATAGGCGATACCGCCAGTTTCGGTGCTGCCGAATATCTCTATGGGTAAATGGCCATAGCACTGGGCAACCCCTTGGGCGGCGGTGAAACTTAACGGCCCGCCGGAGCTGAAGACTAAGCTAGGTGATCGCAGTTGGCGTTCGTGCTCTAGTGCCTTAGGCAAACGGGATAATTGCGCTGGGCTACTGATGAGGCACAAATTCGGCAACAGTGCGGTGTAGTAGCTTAAGGTTTCTGGGTATTCGATCTGCTCGCTTAAAAAAGGGCGACTGGCGGCTAATGGCCAGAGGATCTTAAACAACAAGCCGTAGATATGCTGATGGGAAACGGTCGAGACCACACTGCAATGGGGTAAATGCTCGGCGAAGGTGTGCTCGAGCACTGTCACTTCGGCATCGAGCTGCCTTAGGCTCTTGCGAATCGCCTTGGGCTCGCCACTGCTGCCCGAGGTAAAGAGCACTAGTTCACCAAAGTTGTCGCTCTCTGGCCAAGGTTTGGTGGGCAGACTCAGCTCTTTATTCAGCAGGATAAAGGCGTGACTCTCGCACAGGGGCTTGTCTGACAATATGCCTTCAAACTGATGGGTCAGTTCACTCAGGGTGCCGGTTTGGGTGTTGGGCGGCAGAATAATTTCCTTGCCCGCCAAGAGTGCGGCACATAAACCCACGGCAAACAGATCGCTGGTATCACTCGCCAGTAACCATTTTTGTTCAGGCGCTTGGCGCAGCTGCTCGTAGAAATGCGCAACCTGATTGGTAAACAGGGCACCTGTGACTATGTCATGGTGATTAAAGCTGATCAGTTGTTGGGCGAATGGCCCTTGGGTTAACCAGTTTTTGAGTAGTTGTGTCATGTCTTCTTCAACCAAAAGCTGCGATATAACCATTCCCCACCGAGGAGCAGTCCCATGAGTACGTATGCAATCAAACCGTTATACAAGGTCCAAGTTGCTAGGCTGGTAAACGCGGCGGTATAGGCCGCCACAGTGCCGTTTAGGATAAATAAGCCACACCAAAGTAGGGTGACTTTTTTAAGATAACCTATGGCTTCATCCGGCAAGTCGGGCTCTTTGAGCCGTGCGAGCCGTTCAATCATGCTCGGGCCTTGGTATAGCGAGTAGCTAAACAGGGCTAACATGGTGAGGTTTATCACCACGGGGTAATACAAGAGCCAGTCGCTGCGTTTGGCGACAAAACTGCCCGCTGTGAGCGCAATCCCCACAAGCAAAGGCAAAACTAAGGTTTTAACCTTTTGCTTTTGCAGCATTAAACGCACTACCAACAAGAGGCATAGCACTAGGGCTATTGTGCCTGCTGGCAGATAATTCAGTCCTAAATACACGGCGACTGGATAAGCAATCAGCGCGAGTGCGGTTAGTACTTGTAGCAGGACACGCATTAGTCTTTAACTAGGCCTTCGATGGCGTTAACGACATCGTTGACTGTGCGCACAGATTTAAACTCGTCGGGCTGAATTTTTTTGCCCGTGAGTTGCTGTAGCTTAATTACTAAGTCGACGGCATCGATGCTATCGAGATCTAACTCTTGATAGAGATTCGCCTCTGGCGTAATCGCATCGGCATCGATTTCAAACTCATCCACCAAAATCGTGGTCAACATAGCGAGGATTTGTTCGCGGTTTTGCATCTTCCTCTCCTACGGACGTTGTGATTCGATGAAGTTAGCTAGGCTGGCGACGCTGTAAAAATGCGCCTTAGTGCTATCCGAGTTGGCTTCGATTTTTACATCAAATTTTTTCTTGATGGCTAAACCCAGCTCGAGCGCGTCGATTGAGTCGAGTCCAAGTCCCTCACCAAATAGCGGTGCATCTGTATCGATATCATCAATACTGACGTCTTCTAAGTCGAGGCAGTCGATGATCAACTGTTTAATTTCGTTATGTAAAGTCATAATTATTTTCGAGTTGTTGTTGATAGTATTGTTCAAGGTCTCGGGTTAATTGCCGAGCCATTTTCGCATGCTCACCCAAAGGGGCTTGGTAGCCTTGGTGAGAAATTGTGTTGCCGATTTCGACGGCCATTCCCATGGTTTGCCTTGGGATCTCATACCAAGGTTGTTCCTTTGTCAAACCACGCACATTAGTGCGCAAAACCACAGGTAAAATATCGGCTTGGGTGCGAATAGCAATATTGGCAGCACCGCGGGCAAATTCGTTAATGCTTGCACCAAATACTGTGCGTGTGCCTTCGGGAAAGATAATCAGATTCGTGCCGCGGGCGAGGACTTCGCGGCAATCTTCGAGCATGAGTTCGGCGCCGCGATTGGGGATATATCCCGCGCAGGAGACGACGCCACGTAAGAAGGGATTGCGCCACAGGCCCTGTTTAACGATACAGCCCGCATTGGGCATCAAGCTGATTAAAACCACCACATCGACCAGACTCGGGTGATTGGCAATCACTATCACGCCCTTGGCATTTCGCAGCAGCTCGGCATTATGGGTGCTGACTCGGATAACTCCCGCCCAAGTCAACATGGCCACAAAGCCTTTAAACATAGTGTGCACGGCTTTTTGCACGCGGATAATCCGCGCCTCGGGCGTGCCCGGCCAAAAACGCAGTAACGGCAATATGGTTAACGAGCTTAACAGTCCACCGAGACCAAAGGCGATGTAGCAACTGACGCCGCCGAACCAACGGGGAATATAGTTGATTCCCGCGCGGCGTTTTTCGGGCAGCGTATAAGCGACATTAAATTCGGCATTGTGTGGCACTGGATTAGGCATGCGTTAGGCTCCAGTGCCAGTGTGACAAGCAGCCGTCAATATTCTGTGAGGTTGCCAGCGCATGAATCAACATGCCATAGGATAGCGGCGTGGCGTTTTGTTGCTGCTCGGCTGTCAGTTGGCTTAGGGTGAGGGTGACGGTTGCACTCTCATCTGCGGGCGCTAGGGTCAATCCTAGGGCTAAGGGCAACTCAAACTCTTGGGTAAATTCATCATAGACTGGCGGGACGGGATCGTCGCCAAACACCAACAACAGTGGCTCAGGCGATTGGTGCAGCTGGGCGAACGCTTCTACCATGGCTTGGGAAAGGGTTTCTGTGCCCGCGGCAATCGAGGTCGAAGGGGCGGTGTTATTGGTTAAAATGCCAAAAATACCACTGCCAGTGTTATGCACCGACTGACTAAAACCTAAGGGGGAAAGCGGTTGTTTTTCAATAATATCTTCGAGCAGGCCAATGGTGCGGTGCAGCTCGCCGTGGCGAGAAGCAAATATCGAGCGACAGTTAGGCGCGGCCTCACATTGGAAGCTGACATCCAGCATCATCTTGGTTAAACGGCTAAAACGTCTGCGCTGCATGGCGGGAACTTGGGAAAGTGCAGGGGAAATCCCCTCGAGGTCATTTTCTTTGCTTGTGTCAGCCGAGTGCTTGCACCAAGTTTGCCAGTCATCACGCTGTGGATACTTTGGCGCCCATGCGCCCCAAGAAAGGATGCTGAATCTGAGTTGCACTACTTTGCCTCGACACTATTTACAGCTGTCTTAGTTATCCCTAACTAAGCGAAAATTTTAATGAATTGATTGGCTTATCGCTATTTTCTCGCTGGATTGACGAGCACAATTCCCCCGTTTATTGAGTGGCTTATTCTACACTAAGTCCTTAGTTTTAATGAAGCCATTTGCATTGTGATGGTTAACAAAATGCAATCAAGTTCGAATTTATCACCCAAGAGTAACATTCGTTGCAGCTGAGGTATTGGGAGGATAGAGGATAAAACCTTGGACTGAACCTGAGTTGAACAAGTCTATAGGTAGTATTTTTAAGATACAAAAAAGGCGCACTAGGCGCCTTTTTAGACAAGCTTGGAGCATTATTGGGCGAGTTGGTTTTCCAATTTACGCAGCGCCGCTTTGACTTTACGGGTGTTTTCAGGCCCCATGCGGATCATCAGTTTTTGCGCGCTCGGCAAGGCCTCTAAATTAGGATCCACAAAGCGGTAGTTCACGCTGATTGAACTCAGCTCGATAGGCTCTTCGATGATAGGGGCGGCGAGCATGATCTTAATGGCTTGCAGCATTCTGTCATTGAACTTGGCGTTACTGTAACCTAACTCGGCAAAGGCCTCATCAAACAGCGGTGTGAGCTGTTTGTAAGTGTGCATTAAGCTTGCTTCATCCATGCTGGCAAGTACAGTCGCGTAGGCATCGTATCTGTGGTAACTCTCTGGATTTAAATACACTTTGCTAGTGATTTCAGACACAGTGAACAGCTTTTCTGGGCCTTTGACTGGGCTGACTTTGCGGGCGAGATCGCCTTGGGCCAAGTTGTCCACAAACACCACAAACTGACGGGCCAAATCTTGGTTCACTAAAGAGGAACCGACCACGTTGTTATTGATGATCGCTAGCGCTTTTTGATGCACAAAGGCATCGCTCTCGGGCAGGCTAGGGACGACTTCTTCAGGCATCGCAGGCTCGGTTGGCGTGACTGTGGTTTCGGTTTCCGGCGTGGTCACCGCTGGTGCTTCATTTTCCACCGGCGCAGTTTCAGGCTCTGTGCTTGTCTCGAGCGTCATAGGTTCAGATGAAGGCGGCTCAGGCAGCACTATCGGCGCATTGGGGATGAGCTTGGGTGAGTCATCTTTAGTGTAGTAATAATAACCTCCTGCAGAGAGCAGCACGACGAGCACAATCGCAATCAAAGCAAAGCGATTACTGCTTGAAGAGGTTTCTTGAGGTGTAATTCTATCATCTTGATTAACTTGCATTTTACATCCTTCGCTTAAGTGTCAAGGTAACGGGGTGAATACATGCAGCTAACATTTAAAGTGCAAGTGCCAACGAGTTGTCGGTGGCAGGTTCATTGTGCAAGTTTCCACGCGCTTGTCCATAGTGGTGAGCTGAACAGGCTGAATTTATTTTACCTTGAAGGGGTTAGCTTAAGGTTTAGGCCTGAACGTATTGTTGCCTGTGTCCAAGCCAGCGATGAATAATGGCATCGACCGATTCTGGGGCCTGTGACATCACATGGCTCGCCAGTTTTTGGATATGTGGGATAAGCGCCTGATCGCGGACAAGGTCGGCGATTTTCAGCTCGGCCAGTCCCGTTTGCTTAGTGCCCAGTACTTCGCCCGGCCCACGGATCTCTAAGTCTTTCTGTGCAATCACAAAACCATCATTACTTTGCCTGAGCACATTTAACCGCTGGCTCGCGGTTTGGCTCAATGGCGCCTTGTAGAGTAACACACAATGGCTCGCCACGGCACCGCGCCCTACGCGGCCCCGCAGCTGGTGCAACTGTGCAAGGCCCAGTCGCTCGGGGTTTTCGATAATCATCAAGCTGGAGTTGGGGACGTCGACGCCGACTTCAATCACTGTGGTTGCCACTAAGAGATGTATGCTTCCCGCCTTGAAATCGGCCATAATTTTTTGCTTTTCAGCACTTTTCATCCGGCCGTGGACTAAACCTATGCTCAGTTCCGGCAGCGCTTGGCGCAGCTCTTCGGCGGTATCTTCAGCCGCTTGGCACTCGAGCACTTCGGATTCTTCAATCAGAGTACAGACCCAATAGGCTTGGCGTTTATCCGTGACTACGCTGTTGCGGACGCGCTCGAGCACTTCATTGCGGCGCGAATCGGGAATGGCGACTGTGGTCACGGGCGTGCGGCCGGGCGGCAACTCATCGATAATCGAGGTGTCCAAATCGGCGTAGGCCGTCATGGCTAAGGTGCGTGGGATCGGCGTTGCCGTCATAATCAACTGGTGGGGATGAAAGCCTTGGTTAATGCCTTTTTCCCTCAGCCCCATCCGTTGGTGAACCCCGAACCTGTGCTGCTCGTCAATGATGATCAAGGCTAGTTTGTTAAAGGTTACCTGTTGCTGGAAGATGGCGTGGGTACCTATCACCATTTGCGCCGCGCCCGATTCAATATCGGCTAAGGATTGCGCCCGCGCCTTGCCTTTAAGTTTGCCCGCCAGCCATCCGACTTTTAATCCCAAGGGTTCAAACCAGGCGGCAAAGTTAGCCGCATGCTGCTCAGCGAGTAATTCGGTAGGCGCCATCATGGCCACTTGGTAACCATTTTCGATGGCTTGCAGGGCGGCGAGGGCGGCGACTAAGGTTTTACCCGAACCCACATCACCTTGAACTAAACGCATCATGGGGTGCGGTTGCTCTAAATCTTTACCAATCTCGGCGACGACCCGTTGCTGGGCGCCCGTCGGTTTAAAGGGCAATGAGGCGAGAAAGGGATTCAATAGCTGGCCGCTGGCGTGCATGGTCACGGCGGCGTCGAGATTGCTGCGCTGCCTGAGTCGGAGCATGCTGAGGTTATGGGCGAGCAGTTCTTCCTGCACCAGCCGTTGCTGCGCCGGATGCTGGCCGAGCTCTAAGTCAAATTGTGATATTCCAGCGTGGGGGCGATGCAGAGTTTGCAGTGCTTGTTTCAGGCTCATGCTGTTGGGCTGCAAATTGGTGGGTAATAACTCGGTCAAACCGCCGTCTTCTAATAATTCGAGGGCTTGCTCGGTGAGCTTGATCCAACTCGCCTGCTTGAGTCCTTCCGTCGTGGGATAAATCGGCGTAAGGGTATCGCTTAAATGAATGTCTTCACCGGGATACACAATTTTGTACTCGGGATGGACGATTTCTGCCTGATGATTACCACGGCGAATTTCACCGTAGGCGCGGATCATTAAGCCATTTTGCATCGCATTGCGTTGCGCCATCGAAAAGTTAAAGAAGCGTAGGCTCATGCTGCCGGTATTATCCCGCACATTGCACACCAGCATGCGTTTACGGCCTTGAATGATTTGCGTCGACTGGATTTCGGCTTCAATGGTGCCGTAATTTCCCGGCATTAAGGCGGCAATAGGATAAATTTGAGTGCGGTCTTCGTAGCGCAGGGGTAAGTGAAACAGCAGATCTTGTACTGTTGTGATGCCGAGCTTGGCGAGTTTTTCCGCCACCCTTTTGGCGACGCCTTTGAGGTCGGTGATCGGAACAAGATCCAATTGCTGCAAGTCGTTAGCGCTCAATCACTGTGAATTTATACATATACTAACAGAGTATAAGCGTAAGGCAATCTTGGGCTTGGCGCTGGCCAAAGGATAAATGGCGATGGGTTAACTGGCGGAGAGGCGTTACACCAAAAGAATGAACTTAGCCGTTAACATTTAAGTTATCTTATTAAAATTAAAATGAATATCCTATAATTGGTTGCGCTGAACTTAGGCAAAAATAAATATTCTTAGTTACCAAGTTCACTTTTTATTATTTTGTGGTTTAATCAAATAATTGGTTACCAGCGACATGCTTTGGTAATTATGCGGTAACAAGGTTGTGAATCGAAATAATAAAGTGACCTCCAGTGACGGAACACATTTGGGGAAACACCGTCGAGGAGAACTCGCTTTTGCGTCTATGGTATTTGAGTTGTTTATTTATAGGCCTGCTGTGTTCCGCATCGCCTGCATGGGCCAAATTAGAAGTGGCTTTTTTTAACCCCGGCGCCGCAACGGATAGCTTTTGGGGTGATGTCGATAAATTAATGCAAGTGGCTGCCACTCAACTCGATATTAATTTACAAATAACCCATTCAGACCGTAATCATTTTAAAATGATTAACCAATTAGAGGTATTATTAAGCTCTACCTCATCCATCCCTAGCCATATTATTTTGGTAAATGAGAAGCAGTCAGCAATAAAAATGTTGCAGTTGCTCTACCACTATCCCATATATGTGCAGCTGATATTGAATGATATTTCAGTGGCCGAGCGAGAAACCTTATTAACGGATCCACATTGGAAAACCTATTTATTACCAGCCATTATTCCCGATAATTACGCGATTGGCGCCGAAACGGCCAAAATCCTATTAAGTGGTTTAAAGGATGAAAACGCGAAGGTTTTATTAATTTCGGGCGATAAGTCGACGCCTGCCTCAGTGCTGCGCACCCAAGGCGCCAATGACTACTTTTTTATGCAGCACAATGCCACTGTGACTCAAACCGTCTATGGCCAGTGGAGCCAAGATATTGCCTATGGGCAAACCTTAACTTTGCTTTCCCGCTATCCCGATTTAAATCTGATTTGGACGGCCAGCGATAATATGGCTATTGGAGTACTAAAAGCCTTGCGGGAAAAAGGACTTCAGCCCGGGCGTGATGTGTTGGTGAGTTCAGTGAATACCTCCGCAGAGATTTTACAGCTTCGCCAATCACAGCAGATCAGCACATTGGGCGGAGGGCACTTTTTAGCGGGCGCATTGGGGTTAGTGCAGCTGAGGCATTATCAAGAAACTTCGCAATATTATCCCGATGCGGACATACAACTTTTTAGTGTCCTTAATCCAGATTCGGAGTTTTATCGACTGTTAGTCGCTAGGGATTGGGCGGGGATTTTTAAGACACAGATTTTGGATAAGTTGCCACAATCATAAATAGGTATCCATGAAGCATCGTAATCATTCCATCAGTCATAGAATGACGCTCACTATTATTGGGGTGAGTTCGTTTTTTGCTGTCCTAACTATGTTGGTACAGTTGATATGGAACTATCAGGAGAGCATAGATAAAACCACGGCGGATATTCGTGAATACTCCGAATCCATCTTACCCAGCGTGGCTAAGTCGCTGTGGGATGTTGACCATAGTTTGTTATCGGATTTGCTGTCTGGCCTTGGGATGATGCCCATGGTGGCGAGCGTTAATTTAGAGAGTATCGATGGCGTTGCCATGCAACTGGGTAAGTCGATTCATTTGGATAATCGTCGGCAAACCCTGTTTCTCTATCCCATTAACTATCAAGATCAGCAGATTGGCATGCTGACGGTCGGTTTAGATACGGACACGCTCTATTACGAGTTGTGGCAGCAATTGATCATCATAGTATTAGGCAACGGGCTGAAAACGCTGTTGATGATTTACTTGATCCTCTCTTTGGTGCGCTTGCTAGTCACCAATCGCCTCTCGGCACTGGAGCGGTTTGCCAATCAAATTAACCTGCACTCCCTCCCTAAGCTCAATGTGCCCATGAGTGTGATGCAAAGCCCCGATGAGATTGGCCATGTCGCCCAGTCACTACAGGCCATGTATCAACGCATCCGCAACGATTTGGCAATCAATAAACGCCAGCAACGGGCGCTGCAACAACAGCAAAACCAGTTAGCGAAGCTGGTCGATGAGCGGACTCAAGAACTCAATTGGCAATCCAAGGCAAACCAGCTGTTAGCCGAGATGTCATTGCAATTTTTAACGACAGACACCTCTCTATTAGATGAATACTTGGCCGATGTCTGTGGCCGCATTGGTTGCCTATTTGATGTTGAACGGGTGAGCATTATTGAATTTACCCAGCAGCACGCCCGTTATCGGAGTTTTTGGAGCTGCGAGTTGCAGGCGGGCAAGGTCCAAGATATTTCCATCGACAGTGTGGCTGTGCTGGCACAAAAATTTACCTCAGAGTCGACCTTAGTCATTGAATCAGTTGCTGAACTGGCGAATGAATCGCCAAAGGAATATCAAGCCTTGTGCTCGGTCGGCATCTGTTCAATTGCCGCCTATGCGATTAAAAATAGCAATCAACTCTTGGGGTTACTCTCGTTTTCTATGGTCAGTCGTCCATTAAACTGGAACGTGCAAAAGAAGGTAATGCTGACTCAATTTGCCGCGGCACTGAACGAATTATTACTGCGTGAGGAAAAAGAGCGACAGATGCTCAGCCTGCAACAGGCTTTAGTGTCGGTGAATGCTCAGCTGCGGGTGATGGCCGACACCGATGAGTTAACCGGATTAAGCAACCGCCGCCCCTTCACTCAAACCCTAGAAACCTTGCTCCAGCAAAACACTCCGTTCGGCCTGCTCATGTTGGATGTCGATTACTTCAAGAGCTACAACGATACCTACGGCCACCTCGAGGGCGATGCGGCGCTTAAGCGAGTGGCGCAGGCGTTAACTCAGAGCGATATCTTGCCACAGGAGAGTTTGCTTGCCCGTATTGGTGGTGAGGAGTTCGCGATTGTTCTGCAACAGATTTCACCAATTCAATTGGAGGCGATAGCCAACCAGCTCTGCTACCAGGTGGCCGCCTTGGAGATCCCTCATCGAAGCTCCCCAAAGGGCAAGATCACCCTCAGTATTGGTGGGGTGTATTTTCCTAAGGAGAGCCAGGATAGCTTAACGTTGTCGGAGGTGCTGCGCCGTACCGATATTTGTCTGTATCGCGCTAAAGATCAGGGGCGCAATACCGTGGTGATTGATTCGAACCATAAGTGACTGATAATTGAGGCACGGCATCACTGCTTGTCTTGAGCATGGCGCGGCGCCGATTTATTTCTGCTTTTGGCCTGCTATAATTGCCGCCCTTTAATTTCTAACTCTAGGTTCTGGCGTGTCAAAACGGGGCAAAAATACGGCAAGTGCAGTGTCGATTTTCAATATCGATGATTTGTCCACTTGGCAAAAATATCGCAAAGGCTTGTGTGATAGCTGCCATGCAACCTGCTGTACCCTGCCCGTAGAAGTCACTGTGAGCGACTTAGTGCGCATGGCCTTAGTGGACGAGTTTGAAGCCGAGGGCGATCTCAAAGTCATCGCCAAGCGTCTGCAAAAAGCGCGCATCATCGACAACTTCAACCACAAAACCGCCATTTTTACCTTGGCCCGCATGGCGAACGATGATTGCCTGTACCTCGACAGCAAAACCCGTCGCTGCACCATTTATCATCAACGCCCCGAAACTTGCCGCAATCATCCGCAAATCGGCCCTAAAGCGAATCACTGCCCTTATCGTCCCCGTGAGTAAGCTTTTGAATATGGAATTGGTACAGGGCTTCGAGTTGATGGCTGTCTCGCATCGCTTGTACCTGCCGATTAAATTCACGCGCAATCAAGTCTTTATTGGCTGAACGTTTTGAGATCAGCATATAAAAAGGCTCCAGTTGGGTGTTGGGGGATACCTTAGAGGTGAGCGTTTTAGGCAGTTCGCCCGACTGAGTTAAAGCGAGGCTACCAGCTAAAATCTCCTTACGGGCGATGAAGAATTTACATCTGTGTTTCAACAACATTTCTGGGAGATGTTGCAGAGAATTGATTTCGCTGATGGGCGTTTCTTTTCGCCAGCCAAAGTTATCGTAATTGAAGCCCTTGATGCCGCAAACCGTGCCAAAATCAGCCAACTGATTGATATCATTTATATGAAATTGCGGGTCTAGTTCGGCTTTCAAATAAAAATAACTGGGGGTGAGGTAATAATAAGCAATAGATGGGATATAATCAGTCGCCCTTTGTCGGTTGAGCGATGCGCTCATTGCGGCATCTATGCTGCCATTTTGAACGTCCTTCAAACAGCGTAACCAAGGCAAAGCCTGTACTTCATAATCAATTCCAATGGGTTTAAAGGTGCGTTCTAGCAGGTCGATATCGTAGCCGCTAAGCGTGGAAGTCTTAATGCCATCTTGCCGAATAAAATAATTAAACGGTGGATATTCAGTCTCTTCGACACAAAAGCGTAACCTTAATGGGGAAAGCTCGTCGGCGCCATAGGCAGCAGGCGAGAGCAGAATCACGCATAACAAGGCGATTAGCGGATATAATAAACGCATCATACTTTTTAAACGCAGTGGCGAGTTTTTTAAAGTGTAGCAAAGGGCTTAGCGGCAGCAGGGTTCTTTATTGCCACAGGCTAGAGCCGCTTTATTGGGCAAAATTCAACTGATCCGCGAAAATCACTGCGCGGGTTGGTGCAAGTAAGTCTAGTGTGAAACAAAAGGTGTTACATGAGTCTCTTAGATAACGTGATGATTATATTGTGCTTAATTGCCGCGAGTTGTTTCTTTTCCATGTCAGAAATTGCTTTGGCCGCATCACGGAAAATCCGTTTACGTCAGTTAGCCGATGAAGGCGATGCCAGAGCTGAAAAGGTACTGCATTTACAGTCGTATCCCGGCAGCTTTTTTACTGTGGTGCAAATTGGCCTGAATGCCGTGGCCATCATGGGCGGTATTGTGGGTGAATCTGCATTTCGTCCGTATTTTTATCAATTCCTTTCACCTTGGTTAGCCGATCCTTGGTTGGGTCAGGTGAGCTTTTTGATGTCGTTTTTACTCGTTACCAGTGCCTTTATTTTGGTGGCCGATTTAATGCCTAAGCGTATTGCGATGGCGATGCCTGAGCAAGTTGCCTTGGCTGTCGTTGGCCCTATGAGTTTCTGTATCGCGATCCTTCGTCCATTGGTGTGGTTTTTCAATGGCATGGCCAGCGCGATTTTTAAGTTGCTGCAAATACCCACGGCCCGAAATGATGAAATTACTTCCGATGATATTTACGCGGTCATGAACGCGGGGGCAGAAGCTGGTGTACTCGATAGGGGAGAGCAACAGATGATGGAGAACGTGTTTGAAATGCAAACCGTTTCAGTCACTTCTGCCATGACGGCCCGTGAGAGCTTAGTGTATTTCCTGCTGCAAGACAGCGAGGAGGATATCAAACGTAAGATTGCCGAAGATCCTCACACTAAGTTTTTAGTCTGTGATGGCCAATTGGATATGGTCAAAGGTTTTGTAGATGCGAAGGAGCTGCTGATCCGGGTGATCAACGGCGAGAACATCACCTTAAAGGACAACAGTCTTGTGCATACCTCTTTGATTATTCCCGATACCTTAAGCCTGTCCGAGGCGATGGAATACTTCAAAAATAGTCGCGCCGATTTCGCCGTGGTGATGAATGAATACGCCCTAGTTGTGGGGATTGTCACCACCAACGATCTGCAGCGCGCTGTGATGGGGGCCTGGTCGCTACACGAGAGCGAAGAGCAGATTATTGCTCGCGACGGTAATTCTTGGTTAGTAGATGGGGTCACGCCCATTACCGATGTGATGCGCGCCTTCGATATCGAAGAGTTCCCCCACAGCCAAAATTATGAAACCATCGCCGGTTTTATGATGTATATGCTGCGTAAAATTCCTAAGCGTACCGACTTTGTTAACTATGCCGGTTACAAGTTTGAAGTGGTGGATATCGACGCCTACAAGGTCGACCAACTGCTGGTAACCCGCATCGATGGCAACGATAAGTTGATGTCGCCAGATACCTAATCTTATCAACATCATAAAAAACGGGACTCAGTCCCGTTTTTTTATTTTTAGCCCAAAACCACCTACTTCAGTAGGTGGTTATCATCATTTGAGGCTTTGCCTGTATACCTACCCATGTTAAATGCATCTTTGATTTTTAGCGAAGTCAAAAGAGGCAAATAACATGAGTAGATACGAGCAAGCATCGCATGTGTTCTGGCGATGTCAATATCATATAGTCTGGACACCAAAGTACCGCTTTCGGATATTGAAAGGTAATGTCGGAAAAGAGGTTTATCGATGCATTCAGGTTTATTGCCATCAAATGGGATGCATAGTCATGGAGCTAAATGTTCAAGTTGACCATGTTCATTTAGTGGTGAAGGTACCTCCGAAGATATCGATATCGAATGTAATGGGGGCGTTAAAAGGTAAGATAGCGTTGAAAATATTCAGTAAATTTCCTTACCTACGTAAGAATAAACTTTGGGGAAATCATTTTTGGCAGAGAGGATACTTCGTCGATTCGATTGGAATTAACGAGGAAATAATCCGTAGATACGTTAGGCATCAAGAGAAAGTAGAGCGGCAAGAGCAGGGTCAACTTGCTCTTGAATAAAGGCCCCCTTTTAGGGGGTTAAAACAAAGCCACCTTCTTCAGAAGGTGGATTCTTTACATCGCTACTAAAATTTAGATTGCTTCTAAAAACGCATTCACTATTGGATCGTCCAAGCGTTTGACCTTGCAGCAACAACCCAGCTCAAAGGGGGCAATGTTCACGGGGGAGGCTAATAGCTGGATCCTATCCCGCACCGGGCTGTTATTGATCACTACCTCTGGGGTGATGCTCACGCCACACCCGAGCGCCACCATGGATGCAATCGCTTCTTGTCCCGACACCTGCGCATAAATATTGGGGCTTATTCCCATCTGTTTGAACCAATTATCGGCGCGGCGCCGCCCAGGGCCATGGTCGGGAATGATAAAGGGCACCCGCGACCAGTCGATGGGGGCTTGGCTTATCTGTTGCTGCACCGCGCAGCGCATGGTTGGCGCGATTAAGGACAAAGGCACATCGTCAATCTTGGCGAAATGCAAGGTGGCAGGGAAGGGATCCGGCAGCGCGGCAATGGCAATATCGGCGCGATTTTGTTGCACTTCGGCCAGTGCATTGGCGGCATCCCCTGTGGTCAGGGCTATCTCAACAAAGGGATGCTCCTGCCGAAAACGTTCCAGCAATTGCGGTAAATGGCTGTAGGCGGCAGTTACTGAGCAATAGAGATTTAAGGTGCCGCGCAGTACATCCTGTTTGAGATCGATACTGTGTCGCAGGTTGCGCCAATGGTGCAGGGTCTGCTCGGCGAACAATTTAAACTCGCGCCCCGCGTGGGTTAAGGTCACGCTGCGATTATCCCGTTCGAATAACTTGGCGTTCACTTCTTCTTCGAGCCGCTGCAAGGCGCGACTTAAGGTCGAGGGACTGACGTGCATCTGCTCCGCCGTCTTGGCGAAGTGCAAACTGTCACATAAGTGCAGGTACAATTTGAGGGTGCGTATGTCCATAACCTCGTCCTATTGGCCGCTTATCAAGGCTGTTGTAACCGAAAATGACATTGCATAAAACGCAATGTGAGGTTTCGAATATATCATTTTAAGCAACGATAGCCATAGGTTATAGTGATTTCAATCACAACCAGTCATTAACAAAAAGTTGATATTGGTTGAGTCCCAAATTCCCGACTGAAAGGTGGTATCTCAGATGGCTAACTATTTTAACTCTCTGAATTTACGTCAACAATTAGCACAGCTTGGCCAATGTCGTTTCATGGACCGTTCTGAATTCAGCGACGGCTGCAATTACATCAAAGATTGGAAGATTGTTATTTTAGGTTGTGGTGCTCAGGGTCTTAACCAAGGTCTGAACATGCGCGACTCAGGGCTGAATATTGCCTATGCCCTGCGCCCTGAAGCCATTGCTCAAAAACGTGCCTCATGGCAAAAAGCCACAGATAACGGCTTTAAAGTGGGTACCTTTGAAGAGCTGATCCCAACGGCGGATTTGGTACTGAACTTAACGCCTGATAAGCAGCACTCCAATGTGGTTAGCGCTGTGATGCCACTGATGAAACAGGGCGCAACGCTGTCTTATTCCCACGGTTTTAACATCGTTGAAGAAGGCATGCAGATCCGCCCCGATATCACAGTGGTGATGGTCGCGCCTAAATGCCCAGGCACTGAAGTGCGTGAAGAATACAAGCGTGGTTTTGGTGTACCAACACTGATTGCCGTGCACCCAGAAAACGACCCTAATGGAGATGGTTTAGAGATTGCCAAAGCCTATGCGAGTGCCACAGGTGGTGACCGCGCTGGCGTGTTGCAATCTTCCTTTATCGCCGAAGTAAAATCGGATCTGATGGGCGAGCAAACAATTCTGTGCGGTATGTTGCAGACGGGCGCCATCTTAGGTTACGACAAGATGGTGGCCGATGGTGTTGAACCTGGCTATGCCGCTAAGTTAATCCAACAAGGTTGGGAAACCGTGACCGAGGCGCTTAAGCACGGCGGTATCACCAACATGATGGATAGACTTTCTAATCCAGCCAAGATTAAAGCGTTTGAAATTGCAGAAGATTTAAAAGAAATCCTGCAACCCTTATTCGAAAAACATATGGATGACATCATTAGCGGCGAGTTCTCTCGCACTATGATGCAAGACTGGGCCAATGACGACGCTAACCTGCTGCGTTGGCGCGCCGAAACCGCCGAAACAGGCTTCGAAAATGCCCCAGTTTCGAGCGAGCATATCGACGAGCAAACCTATTTTGACAAGGGGATTTTCCTGGTTGCGATGATCAAAGCCGGTGTCGAATTAGCCTTCGATACTATGGTGTCGGCGGGGATTGTTGAAGAGTCAGCCTATTACGAATCACTGCATGAAACGCCGCTGATCGCTAACACCATCGCCCGTAAACGTCTTTATGAGATGAACGTGGTGATCTCGGATACCGCAGAATACGGTTGTTATCTGTTCAACCATGCTGCCGTGCCTATGCTGCGTGACTATGTAAATGCCATGTCGCCAGAGTATTTAGGTGCGGGTCTGAAGGACAGTTCTAACAACGTCGATAACCTGCAGTTAATCGCCATCAATGATGCGATTCGCCACACCTCTGTTGAGTACATTGGTGCGGAACTTCGTGGTTATATGACTGATATGAAAAGTATTGTTGGAGTTTAATCGATAAAGGCCAGGCCCCTAAGGATGTGGGGCTCGGCGTGGCAAATTTATTCCTGCTTCGTAGGTTGTCGAGCGGGCAAAACCGACATGGGTTAGTTGGCGATAAGGTTCACTAACGCGCGTTTGTTAACGTTTCACTTTGTTGTTTTGCATTGTCTCGGCAGGGAAGCTGAATTTTTTTGACATTAGATAATTTTTTATTGTGTTTGGCTGTCGCTTTATGGTAAAGCTAATAACTCGCGGCGGGACAAGGTTCCCAAGGCAAGCATCGCTCAGGCTTAAAAGTGAGGAGCGATAAGAATTTCAGCGATACACATACAGAACACCGATTAGGAACCCATATTGATGTTTAACCAAGCTGCCAAGCTCATTCTCGTGATTATTACCGTAGTGATTATTAAATCACAGCGGGGGCGGCGCATGGCAAACTGGTAGACCTAAAAGGTTAAAAGTTTCGAAAGAACCCCCCGCTCCGAAAGGACCGGGGGGTTCTTCGTTTTCAGGCCCGAGGTTTTGGAAATGAGGTTTCGAAATAGCACAAATTACGAGTCGATTTTCGGCAATTTAGGATCAAGGTAGCGAGAGAGAATATGGAACCAGGGCAGATGATTAGAGGCGCAGACGCAGTAATAAAAGTGTTGGCAGCACATGGTGTTACCACAGTATTTGGTTACCCAGGTGGTGCCATTATGCCAATCTACGATGCCCTCTATGGAAGCCCTGTCGAACATCTCTTAAGCCGCCACGAACAAGGCGCCGCCTTTGCCGCCGTAGGTTACGCTAGAGCCAGTGGTAAAACTGGCGTGTGCTTTGCCACCTCAGGCCCAGGCGCCACCAACCTAATCACTTCACTTGCCGATGCGTTATTAGATTCTGTGCCAGTTGTCGCTATCACGGGTCAGGTTTCAACCGCCGTGATTGGCACAGATGCGTTTCAAGAAATCGATGTATTGGGCATGTCCTTAAGCTGCACTAAGCACAGTTTTATGGTGACGGATGTCAACGATCTGATCCCGACCCTGTATCAAGCCTTCGAAATCGCGGCATCGGGTCGACCCGGCCCAGTGCTGGTGGATATCCCTAAGGATATCCAAATCGCGCAACTGGAATATCGCACTCCCTTGCTGGCGGTGACCAATGAGCCACAGGCGAGCGCCTGTGAGATTGAGGCGGCCCGCGCCCTGTTAGCAGAGGCGAAGCAGCCTATGTTGTACGTGGGTGGTGGCGTCGGGATGGCGGGCGCCGTCGATCAACTGCGGGAATTTATCAAAGCCACGGGTATGCCATCGGTCGCGACGTTAAAGGGCTTAGGCAGTATTGCCCATGGCACTCCAGGTTATTTAGGCATGTTGGGTATGCACGGCGGAAAGGCGGCCAACCTAGCGGTGCAGGATTGCGATTTATTAGTGGTTGCTGGAGCGCGCTTCGATGACCGAGTGACAGGCCGCTTAGCAACCTTTGCCAATAAGGCTAAAGTCATCCATTTAGATATAGACGCCGCCGAGCTGGGCAAACTGCGCCAGCCCGATGTGGCCATCGCCGGTGATTTACGTCAGATTTTCCCCGCTTTAGCTATGTCACTGAACATCACGTCTTGGCAAGCAGAGGTTGAACATCTTGCCCGTAAACATCAATGGGATTATCAACATCCCGGCAGCTTAATTTATGCTCCTGCCATGCTGCGCCGCCTTGCTAATAAACTGCCCGAAGACAACGTAGTGTGCTGCGATGTGGGCCAACATCAAATGTGGGTCGCCCAACATATGTGGTTCCGCCGCCCTGAAGATCACTTATCCAGCGCTGGTTTAGGCACTATGGGCTTTGGTTTACCCGCCGCTATCGGCGCCCAAGTCGCCCGCCCGGATGCAACTGTAGTCACAGTGTCTGGCGATGGCTCTTTTATGATGAACGTGCAAGAGCTGACCACCATCAAGCGCCGCAAATTACCGGTGAAGATCCTACTAATCGACAACCAAAAACTGGGGATGGTGAAACAGTGGCAACAGCTATTCTTTGAAGAGCGCTACAGCGAAACCGATCTGTCAGACAACCCCGATTTTGTGCAACTCGCTTCGGCCTTCGATATTCCCGGCCGCACGATTTTCTCTTCCGACGAAGTGGAAGAGGCCTTAACCGAAATGTTAGCGGCTAAGGGTCCCTATTTGTTACACGTAGCAATCGACGATGCTTTTAACGTTTGGCCACTGGTGCCCCCCGGCGCATCAAACAGCGATATGATGGACGAAATGGAGAAACAAACATGATCCACTCCCTAGAATTAACGGTTCAACAACGCCCAGAAGTGATAGAACGTGTACTACGTGTGACTCGTCACCGTGGTTTTACTGTCACCCAAATGCAAATGCGGATGAACGACGATGCGAGTCTGTCGCTGGATATGGAAGTGGACAGCGAGCGCGCCATCGAGCTGCTCAGCAATCAATTGAATAAATTGATTGATGTCACTCAATGCAAGGTCTTGTTACCGCTAAACTTGCAACAACAAAAAGTACACGCATAAGCATCCAGTGGCTGCGGTATTAGCACTGCAGCAACGCCCTAAGGGCACGATTTTCGATTTGAGATAAGGGATAGAGTCAATGCCAAAGTTACGTTCAGCAACCAGTACCGAAGGCCGCAATATGGCGGGTGCCCGTGCGCTATGGCGCGCCACAGGGGTGAAAGACAATGATTTTGGTAAGCCGATTATTGCGATTGCCAACTCCTTTACTCAGTTTGTCCCCGGCCATGTGCACTTAAAAGATATGGGCTCTCTGGTGGCGGGCGCCATCGAAGAGGCGGGCGGTATCGCCAAGGAATTCAACACTATCGCTGTGGATGATGGTATCGCCATGGGCCACGGTGGCATGCTCTACAGTCTGCCTTCGCGGGAGCTTATCGCCGATAGCGTCGAGTATATGGTCAATGCCCACTGCGCCGATGCGCTGGTTTGTATCTCTAACTGCGACAAAATCACCCCCGGCATGTTGATGGCGGCGCTGCGCCTCAATATTCCCGTGGTGTTTGTATCGGGCGGGCCGATGGAAGCGGGTAAAACCAAACTGTCGGACAAGCTTATCAAACTCGATTTAGTCGATGCCATGGTGGCGGCGGCCGACTCGAGTGTGAGCGATGAAGATAGCGCTAAAATCGAACGCAGCGCTTGCCCTACATGTGGTTCCTGTTCGGGCATGTTTACCGCCAACTCGATGAACTGTTTAACCGAAGCTTTAGGTCTGTCGCTGCCGGGTAACGGCTCCATGCTCGCGACCCATGCCGATCGCCGTGAGTTGTTTTTAGAAGCGGGCCGCCGCGTAATGGCGCTGACCAAACGTTACTACGAACAAGATGATGCCTCGGCACTGCCGCGCAACATCGCCAGCTTTAAAGCCTTTGAGAACGCCATGGCGCTGGATATCGCCATGGGCGGTTCGTCTAATACTGTGTTGCACTTATTGGCTGCGGCGCAGGAGGCGGACGTGGCATTCACTATGGACGATATCGACCGTATGTCGCGCCAAGTGCCGCATCTGTGTAAGGTGGCGCCGTCGACCGCTAAATACCATATGGAAGATGTGCACCGCGCCGGAGGTGTGATGGGCATCTTAGGCGAACTCGACCGCGCCGGACTGCTGCATACCGATGTGCCACACGTTGCCGCCGATGCGGGGGGCAATCTCAAGTCGGTGCTCGCCAAGTACGATGTCATGCAAACCCAAGATGACAAAGTAAAACAATTCTTTATGGCGGGACCTGCGGGCATTCCTACCACTAAAGCCTTTAGCCAAGACTGCCGCTGGCCATCGCTGGACGATGACAGGCGTGAAGGTTGTATCCGTAGCCGCGAATTTGCCTTCAGCCAAGAGGGCGGTTTGGCCGTGTTATCGGGCAATCTGGCCGACAATGGCTGTATCGTTAAAACGGCGGGTGTGGATGAGTCTAACCTGACCTTTACTGGCAGCGCTCGAGTGTACGAAAGCCAAGACGATGCTGTCGCTGGCATCTTAGGTGGCGAAGTGGTGGCGGGTGATGTGGTGGTTATTCGTTACGAAGGGCCAAAAGGCGGCCCAGGCATGCAAGAAATGTTGTACCCCACCAGTTACTTAAAATCTCGCGGCTTAGGCAAGGCCTGCGCGCTGATCACCGACGGCCGTTTCTCTGGTGGAACCTCAGGTTTATCCATCGGCCATGTGTCGCCTGAGGCGGCGGCGGGTGGCACGATTGCCTTGATTGAAAACGGCGATCGCATCGAAATCGATATTCCTAAGCGCAGTATTAAGCTTGCGGTGAGTGATGCCGAATTGGCTGCGCGTCGTGAAACCATGCTCGCCCGTGGGCCAATGGCGTGGAAACCGCTTTCGCGTCAGCGTTATGTGTCGATGGCGCTCAAAGCCTACGCCATGCTTGCCACCAGTGCCGATAAGGGCGCGGTGCGCGATCGCAGTAAGTTGGAGGACTGATATGTTATCTCTCGCATCGTCGCAAACGGAGCAGGCTGAGGCGCAGGCCTCTCAAGTTCAATCCTCTCAAGTTCAGTCCGATAAGGCGCAATCGAGCACTTCAGCCTTAGAAAAGAGTCAGCTTGCGCAAAGCTACCTGCAAAAAATCCTGTTGTCGTCGGTTTATGACGTTGCGAAAGTGACGCCACTCTCGAGCCTGAATAAACTCTCGGCGCGTTTGGGCTGCCAAGTATTTTTAAAGCGTGAGGATATGCAGCCTGTGCATTCCTTCAAGCTGCGTGGCGCCTATAACCGTATCGCCCAGTTAAGCCAAGCCGAATGTCAACGCGGCGTAGTGTGCGCCTCGGCGGGTAACCATGCTCAAGGCGTGGCCATGTCGGCGGCCAGTCGTGGTGTGGATGCAGTGATTGTGATGCCCGAAACTACGCCGGATATCAAAGTCGATGCGGTGCGTCGTTTGGGCGGTAACGTGGTGTTGCACGGCCAAGCCTTCGATCAGGCCAATGGCTTTGCGATGGAGATGGCACAGCAGGAAGGTCGGGTGTATATCGCCCCCTTCGATGATGAAGCCGTTATCGCAGGCCAAGGCACTATCGCCCAAGAAATGCTGCAACAGCAGCGCGACCTTGAAGTGGTATTTGTGCCCGTGGGCGGTGGTGGTTTAATTGCCGGGATTGCTGCTTATTACAAGGCGGTGATGCCAAAGGTTAAAATTGTTGGGGTAGAGCCTGAAGATGCGGCCTGCTTAAAAGCGGCGATGGAGGCGGGCGAGCCTGTCACACTTGCGCAAGTCGGCTTGTTTGCCGATGGGGTCGCGGTTAAACGTATCGGCACTGAGCCATTTCGCTTAGCTAAGTGGTTTGTGGATGAAGTAGTGACGGTAACGTCCGACGAAATCTGCGCTGCTGTAAAAGATATTTTTGAGGATACCCGCGCTATTGCCGAACCTGCGGGTGCCTTATCCCTTGCGGGGCTTAAAAAATACGTCAGTACCAATGCCGCAGGCGAGAGTGGTAAGGGTGAAAAAGTCGCGGCGATTTTAAGTGGCGCGAATGTGAACTTCCACAGCCTGCGGTATGTGTCTGAGCGCTGTGAGCTGGGTGAGCAAAAAGAAGCCGTGTTGGCGGTTAAAGTGCCCGAGCGTCCCGGCAGCTTCCTGCGTTTTTGTGAGTTGCTCGAAAAGCGGGTGATGACCGAATTTAACTATCGCTTTAGCAGTCGCGATATGGCGGTGGTGTTTGCGGGTATTCGCCTGACTAAAGGCCATGGCGAATTAGAGCAGATCATCAATACCTTAGAAGATAATGGCTTCGAGGTGCAGGACTTATCCGGTGACGAAACCGCGAAATTACATGTGCGTTATATGGTCGGTGGTCATCCGCCAGAGCCGTTAGAGGAGCGCCTATTTAGCTTTGAGTTTCCCGAGCATCCCGGTGCGCTGCTGAAGTTTTTAACCACCCTGCAGAGCAAGTGGAATATCAGTTTATTCCATTACCGTAATCACGGCGCGGCCTTTGGGCGAGTGCTGGCGGGGTTTGAAGTCCCCGAGGGCGATGCCTTGCCGTTTCAGCAGTTTTTAACTGAGCTGGGATTTGTCTATCAAGAAGAGACGCAAAGCCCTGCTTATCAACTGTTTTTGAATGCCGGAAAAGGAAAAAAGAACCTGCCTTTGTAGTCACTTAGCTTTAGGTTACAACTTAGGCTAAAGGAGGGGCGCACAGGCGCCCCTTTTTGTGGTAGTTTGGTTTAACAAGTTAAGAGTGAATGCTCTAGTCCCACAATAATCAGACCTCGACCCTACGCATTAAGGAGACATGATGTTACCTGCACCGCATTTTTCTGCCTTTAATCCGCCTCGCCGCATTTTGATGGGGCCAGGTCCATCGGATGTTTATCCTGAAGTATTAGCCGCGCAGGCAAGGCCTACCGTTGGTCACCTAGACCCATTATTTGTTGGCATGATGGATGAGCTTAAGAGCCTGATCCAATATGCGTTTCAGACCAAAAATGAAATGACGATGGCGGTGTCGGCCCCCGGCAGTGCGGGCATGGAAACCTGTTTTGTAAACTTAGTCGAACCCGGCGAAAAGGTGATTGTGTGCCGCAATGGTGTGTTTGGTGAGCGTATGCGCCAAAACGTCGAGCGCGTCGGTGCGATTGCGGTGCTGGTGGATAATGAATGGGGTACGCCTGTCGACCCTGCTGCCGTTGAAGCGGCGCTTAAAGCCAACCCCGATGCTAAATTCCTTGCTTTTGTGCATGCCGAAACCTCAACAGGCGCATTGAGTGATGCTAAAACCCTGTGCGCGCTGGCAAAACAATACGGCTGTTTATCGATTGTCGATGCGGTCACTTCCCTCGGCGGTGTGGAATTAAGAGTCGATGAATGGGGAATCGATGCCATTTATTCTGGCAGTCAGAAATGTCTCTCCTGCGTGCCGGGCTTATCGCCTGTGTCTTTCTCGCCCAATGCGGTGGAAAAGCTTAAAAACCGTAAAACGCCAGTGCAGAGCTGGTTCCTCGATCAAAGTCTGGTCATGGCCTATTGGACGAGCGCTGGTGGCAAGCGCAGTTATCACCATACCGCGCCTGTTAATGCACTTTATGCCCTGCACGAGTCGCTGCGTTTATTGGCGGCCGAAGGTTTAGAAAATGCGTGGAAGCGTCATCAAGACATGCATTTAGTGCTGCGCGCCGGCCTTGAAAAACTCGGCCTGAAATTTGTGGTCGCCGAAGCTTCGCGTTTGCCGCAACTTAATGCCATTTACATCCCCGAAGGCGTTGATGATGCCGCCGTGCGTGCGCGTCTACTCAAGGATTACAACCTTGAAATCGGTGCCGGTCTTGGTGCTCTAGCGGGTAAAGCTTGGCGCATCGGTTTAATGGGCTTTGGTGCCCGCCGTGAGAATGTCGCGCTCTGTTTGCGCGCCCTAGAAGAGGTGCTGAACTAATATGTCAGTTTCGCGTATAAGGATGTTACGCAGTGTGAGTTTGCGCTCAGTGAGCTCACGTTTATTGATTGGCGGTTTGATTCTGATCTTAAGTGGTTGCGCCTCCAGCAATATGAGTAATACCAGTTGTGATTTTGTGCGAGGTACAGCAGGCAATCAGAGTCAACGCGAGGCCAGCGGTGATGATAGCAATGCCAGGCAGATGGATGTGGGCATTGGGATTTTAACCGCGATCTTCGGCAGTATTAGCCGAGCACTTTCTTCCGATGATAAATCGGATGAGAAGTGTGTTTAATCGGTGAGTTCTAGTCGTCTTTGATTGTTTATAAATCCCCGTAATGCGGGGATTTTTTATAAAGACAGTATCGTTCTTTAGTGCTGGGAATATTGATTAAGCACAGTCATTTCAGTGACACGCCGTGAATATGTCCCTATAGGCTCGACGGCGGCATCCATGCCGCCAACGGTCACTTCCATGGCAGTGCTTAATCCGGTTAAGCCCTTGGTATACCATGTAGTCCTTTGTTAACACGTTAACAATTCTTAGGGTTCGCGTTGCTGGAAAGTTTTTTATTACATTGAATATGATATGTTCTTAATATTTAATGTTCATCATTTCAAAAACATAAATAGATATTTTTTACGGGGATATATGAAAAAAATATACAAATATATGCCTTATCGGCGAGAATTTTTTTCTAGCTTTTGTCCCCGAGCAAGTCAACGAGGTGTCCTAAATGATCCATTTGAGCTAAGTCCTGCACAAGACTTAATTGATAAGGTACTTCGTGATGGTTTAGGGGAGGACTTCTTTGAACAAGCGGAACAGTTTTCATCAGATGCTAATTTTAACGAAGTTGGTGTAATTTCATTTACTGAAAACTACAATAACCTACTAATGTGGTCACACTATGCTAATGAGCATAAGGGGATTGTTATTGAGTTTGATTATGAAAAATTGGGATATTATTTTAATTACAAGCTATCAATGTCAGACACTATTGAACGTGTTCTATATAACAGAGAGCGGTTTTCACCCCTGCAGAAAGGTGTTTGTGTAAAAGATTTGTTGCTTACCAAAAGTGATGACTGGATTTATGAGAAAGAGCACCGTATTTTACCTAAATTACGTGATGCTGACTTTGTTCGGGTAGATAGGGTCTTGTTCGAGCAGCTGCATGATTTTTATGATGATCTATATGTTAGATTATTTAAAATTATTTCAGAAGATGACAAATTTATAACATTTCAGGTTAATCCAGATGAGTATGAACGTTTTGACAATCAAGAGTATGACGGAAACTCAACTGATGATAATGAAGAGATGAAGTTTAGTCCCAGTGAAACAATTCTTAATGAAATATATGGTTCATTAGCGGTAATGCCTTCCTCTGTTTTTTTATTTCAATTGCCTGTTGATTGTATCTCTGCAGTGTTTCTAGGTTGTAGGACTTCTCCGACTGACATTGAGGAAATTAAAGACTTGGTAAAAAATAAAAATATTCCCACATTTCAAGCGGAGTTAAGCAAAACGCACTTTGCTTTGAGCTTCAATGAAGTTTAATTTCATATAAATTCATTAAGAGTTTTCTGAGTTACTTTGATGGTGCTAAGTGAGTAAATTAATCTTATTTCTCGTTTTTATCCTATCTATTCCTGCCGTAATTATTGGCGCATTTGTATTCGAGGATATTGGCGGGCTGCTGTTAATCTCTTGGTTTTCTTTGGTGCTTGGGCTGATTGGGATTGCTGGGATATTAAGATTTAGGCAAGAGCAACTGTTAGCTTATGAGCTGGTTGAAGGGACGGTTGTTTCGCTGCAAGAGAATAATCGATATAGCGATGAGCCTGAGCACTTTAGGGATCAGCAAGTGTTTATTAATCCGGTGATTGAATATTTTTGGCGAGGGCAGCGCTATACCAGTGGCGCGCTGATGAATTACAACGAGCATGCCTACAACCGCTTTGGGCCGAAAATAGGTGATAAGGTGAGTTTATCTGTGCCTATTCAACATCCAGAAGCGGCTATCGAACACAAGTTCCTCGCAAGATACAGTCATTTGATTATTGGTGTGATGGCGCTTTTTATATCAGCTGTCTTGGCCACATTGCTGTTGACGGAAATCGTGGCATTTACGCATGGCTGAAGTGATTGCTCGCTTAGGCTCATCCTAATAAAAACGGCATCTACATAAGTTGCAGATGCCGCCTGTCGCACTGAGTTAGCCCTTAAGCTGGCTTTATACTTTTTATCCGATGGGCTGCTCTTTACTTCTTGGTCTGAACTTTTCCACTAAAAATATACTTAAGCTGCTAATGATGGCGGCGAGTACAGTCGAGAATAGCACATCCTGCGGCCAGTGCATGCCGAGTAACATGCGGCTGAGGCCCATTAATAATCCCCAAGTAAATAACGCGTTGGCAAATAGCGGCAAACCCGCGATTAGCAAGTAATAGCTGGCGGTGAGCACTAAGGTGACTGCGAAAATTGTGTGACCCGAAGGGAAGGAATAACCGATTTCATCCTCCCAATGTTGGTGAATGTTAGGAGCGAGTTTGACCTCGGGCTCCATGGTGTGTAGTTCGGTTAGTGCCTCGGCGATGGCCTGTGAACGCTCAGGTTTGGCTAATTGATAAAAAGTGTGTGGATTAAGTTGCGCTTCCTCAGGGAGGCCTTGGTCGGACAGATATACTAGGTTCGGTCTTGGCTCTTTAAACAAGGCTTTAAGGGTATGACTGGTGCTCAGGCTGATGACTTGGCTGAGGCTAATGGCTAAAAACAGGCTAATAAACAGCGCTTTTGGCATATAGCGATAGGCGAGTGCCAGTACCACTAACACGGTCGCCACTCCATAGGGCGCCGTGCCTGTGGTGGTGAGCCAATATAAGGCCTTGGCTAAGGGCGATTGCAGGTCGATTAGTGGAAATAATTGATTTTGAGTGAGTAACAGTAAGCTTGGAATGGTTGCCAACAGTAACCAGACAAGGGCTAAACGACGTAGAAGATAGGCTGGATGAGTCAAAATATTCGCCTCCGAGTAAACCACATAGGCTACATGCCACGTTTGGGCTTGCCAATAAAAAAATCCCGACAGCAAAAAGTGCGCTGTCGGGGGTCTTCAAGGGTGGAGCGGTAGGTGCTATTGCACCGTATTCTTGGGTTGATGGCGGGTCACGAACATCAAAATCAGTAACACTACGAGTAACAATCCAGTGCCCATCAGTAGGGCGTAATCTTCTAGTTGCAGTATCGAGTACAGCACCGCATACAAGCTCACCAGCATAGTGCCGACAATCGCGCCACGCTTAAGGCTGGCGGTGGCACTGCCCACATATGCGGATACCGACAACACTGGAATACAGGCGGCGATCAAATAGGCTTGCAGGAAGGCAAGGTGCTCCGAGAGTGATAATAACAGCAGGTAGAACAGGGCCATGGCGCTGCCAACCAGCATGTATTGGACTGTGCTTAGGCTGGTCTTTTGACCCAGCTCGAAAATAAATAACATGATAAAAGTCAGTACGATAAACAGCAGACCGTATTTGACTGAGCGCTCAATCTTGCCGTAATGGGTCACAGGCTCAAACAGCATGGCATTGGCCACGACTTCTGTGAGTGTCGACTGGTTACTCTTAATAAATTCTTGCGGATAGTTACGGGTTAAGTGACTGATATTCCAGCTGGCAGTAAATCCATTAGCGGTGATTTCGCGCTCTGCCGGGAGTAAGCCTTTAAAACTCGGGTGCGGCCAGTCGGCATGGATATTCAGCAGGGTTTGTTCGCCTAATGGCAGGGCGCTAATTGACTGTGAGCCGCGCAGCGTCATGGCAAAGTTCACACTAAAATCACTCGCTTCGCCGACTTGGATCCCTTGGTTAAAACCTTTCTCTAGACCGCCAGTCGTCAAGCCTGTGCCCGACATCAGCGAGCCAGAGAGTAGGACTGAATCGCCTGTTACCTCAATTTTTTCCACTTTATCAATTGCTTGATTCGATGACACCCCAAAGACTAAGCGGGCATTTTGATTATCGAAGGCGATAAGGTTTGGAATATCGTAACGGTTTAAGCGAAATTCCGCCTGCCCATTAAGTGCAGCGTTATACACTAAGGATTGATAAATGCCGCGGGTGCGGAAATCATGTTTTAAATCTAAATCGAGGCTGAGTTTTTTCGGCAGGATAACCAGCTCGTCCTGATAGGTGCGCTTTACTTCGTGGCGAGTTTTGCCATCGTTACTGACTTCTTCCTGCATCACAAAATAGCTGTAGGGGATCACCAACGCTGGGCCTGAGAGCGTTTGTTGTTCGCCCCATGAGCGGCCGATTTCATCGACCACACTGTGGTACAGGGCTTCGCGATCGGACGTCATGTCCATGATGATCCCAAGTGGTAGCAAGGCTACAATCGATAGAATGCCAATAGTTAAGGCTTTTAATAGCGTGGTGTTTTTCAATGCCGCTCCCTTTGCTGTGGCAGGCTGTTCCTGTGCTGACATATCTGTTCCTTGATCACGATTGAGTTTTTTAAGGAGTGCGCGCGCCACTAAATAGATGGCGCCGCCAAATAGCGCCAAACTCAGTAACGTGAGCACCCAGAAAATAATGTTAAACATGGATTTCATTCCCTATGAAATACGCGCGAGTCGCCACGGTATTCTGTGGTGCTAACTCGATATTACGGCGGCTATTAAAACAGATTTGCCCGCAGGAGTTGCGGGCAAGTTGCTGATCAATAGTGGCAAAATTATGGCAATCGCCCAGATTCGAGCTAAATCCTAGGTCGCTGCTTGGGGCTTTTGGCCAAACTTGGGGTGTTTTGCCTCAAAGTCATCTTCCTTACGGATATGTTTGAGTAAGGTCTCAAGACATTCCTTAAAGATGTCGGTTTGCTCCGAATAGACGGCGGCATGGTGTGAAAACCATTGGTGTTTTTCACGCTCACGATTATTGGCGTCAGGCCAAATACGTAGCTCATACTCATCGCCAATCACGACAATCGCATAGTCGATGGCACCATTGGTAAAAGTAATGCATTGGGGTAGATATACGGACTGCTCACCTTTGAAGAGCTCGTACCAAATGGCTTCGCTACGCCAAGAGACTATGGGCAAAGGTGCTTTGATGGAGCAGCCAATCGATTGATGCTGGTTAAACAGGACTGCCTTAATATCCTCTATGGCAAAAGGCTGTAAATCGCCATTTTTGTCAGCGAGTGAGTACAGCATATTCATCAAAAAAGGCAGCTTAGTGCCATTGCCAGTTTTGCGGCCGCAGAGTTTAGCTTCGCGGTAATAGATATTCATTCATCAATCCTTAATGAGGGGCTAACCTTGGAGAGTGCATCGCTCGCCTCGAGGTAAAGCGATAGCCCTTAGCCAGGAAATGCCTTATGTTAACCGAAGTTGTCGGCAAGCTGGCAAATTGGCGCCAAGTTTGCGAAATATACGACAAAAGTGAGACAGCTATCCCTTTGATATTTAGCCGATAAGGGTATCCATTTGAGATAGCTATTCGCTTTTAGTACCTTTGGAGAGTGCATGTCGAGCCCTTTTTCACCCCGCGAGTGGTTACAGCTGAATATGCAGCAGCAAGGTTTACTGCAATCTCACTCGTCGGTGAGCGAGCTGATTAGCCGCCTTGGTTATGTGCAGATCGACTCCATCAATGTGGTCGAGCGGGCACATCACCATGTGCTGCATAGCCGGATGCCGCAGTATCAAACCATGATGCTGGATATGGCGTTAGCGCAGGGGGAGATTTTTGAATATTGGTCCCATGCGGCGGCCTATTTGCCGATTACCGACTACCGCTTTAGTTTGCAGCGTAAACAGTTGCTACAAAATGGCGGCAAACATTGGTTTGAGCCAGACGATAAGGTGATGCAGGAAGTGCGCGCCCGCATTCGCGCCGAAGGGCCACTTAAAGCCAGTGACTTTGAGCATGCAGAAGGTAAAAACGGTGCCTGGTGGGACTGGAAGCCCGCCAAAAAAGCGCTAGAGCAGTTGTTTATGCGCGGCGAGCTAATGGTGGTGCGGCGGGAGAAATTTCAAAAATGCTATGATCTTACCGAACGTGTGCTGCCCGAGCATATCAATACCCAAGCGCCTAGCGAGGCCGAATTTGCCCGCCATTTGATTGAGCGTTACCTCGATGCCCATGCCTTTGGCTCGGCGGCGCAAATCGCGTATCTGCGCAAAGGCATAAAAGCCAATGTGAATGAGCAATTAGCCGCAATGCTGTCCCAAGGTGAATTAGCGAGCTTTAAGGCCGAAGGGCAATGGTATTTTTATCGCCCCGAGCTGCAAATAACCGCTGCAATGCCTAACCGAGTCTGGTTACTCAATCCCTTCGATAATCTATTAATTCAGCGGCAACGATTAAAGCAATGGTTTGATTTTGATTATCAAATTGAAGTCTATGTGCCCGCCGAAAAACGCCAATATGGCTATTACTCCCTCGCGATTCTGTGGCGCGACCGCTTCGTTGGTCGAGTAGATGTGAAAGCCGAGCGGCAAAGCGGTTTACTACTATTACAGCAGCTGACCCTAGAAGCTGAATTCGATGGCATGGATGATGACTTTTGTGCGGCATTTGAGGTGGCAGTCACTGAGTATGCGCGCTTTAATGGCTGTAGCCGCTGGAAACTGGTGAAGGCTAACCATAAGGCATTTAAACAAAAATACGCACGGCAGCAGAAGATCTAATCGGGAGCTTTATCGTTATCTGGGCGCTTGTCTTTAGATGGTACATCCATCCAGTGAAAGCACAGGTACAGCAGTGCTAAAAAGAGCAGTGGCAGACTGGCATAGCCCAAGGATAATGAACTGTTTTCACTGCGCGCGAGCCAATAGCTGGGAATGTACACTAAGGGATAAGCTAGGGTTCCCCACAAAAAGCTTTTATTCATCAGCCGGTAAAACCAATGCACTTTAATCGTGGTTTGGCTGGCAAGCCCCATCAGGCTTGCGAGAACCACAAAGGGATAACTTAGCAGTGGCAGGCCGCCAAGGAGTAACAATCCCCAAAGGAGATAGTCCTGATAGAAAGTGGTGCTTGCGGTATCCATTGTCTTCTTCCCTGACGATTCGAACTCGAGCGCTTAAGTCTTGGCGCCCACAACTTTCTCACTCGGTAAGCCCTTGCTGCATCTTAAGCCAAAAGCCTTGTTGGCACAGATTGCTAAAGGACTTTTGCTGCGGCGAAATCGCGATATCGGCCGTCACGACGCGATAGCTGAGCCAATAATCGGCACAAACCGCGTCTGACTCATCAATCTGTGTATCTTGCTCGCTTAACAGACTGACCACAACCCCGTTGTCGAAGTGATACAAGGTCAAGGATTCGCATATTTCAGCATTAGCATCCTGATAACTGTGCTGCTCTTGGGTGTGGCTCACCACTGAAACCGGGCTAGGATAACCTTGAATGGCGAGAATGTAGCTGGCGAGTTGTTGCATTATTTCCCTAAGTGACTCAATGCTTGAACTGTTAAAAACAAAAAAGCACAGCTGCGCTATCGCTAACTGTGCTCTTTCACACATGCATTATCAGTTAGTCCGCGGCGTTCAGCTTTTTCTCAAGCTCATTAACTTGCGCCTGCAGAGCTTCTAACTTCTCGCGGGTTTTCAGTAGTACATGCTGCTGTACTTCAAATTCTTCACGGGAAACCAGATCTAACTTGAGCAATTGATTTTGCAGCACTTGCTTGCTGCGTTCTTCAAATTCACCGGCAAATTGCTTAAGACCGCTGGGCAAACTATCGCTCAGTTGCTTCGCCATTTCTTCGATTTTCTTTGGATTGATCATAATCTTGTCCGCCTCTTTGCTGAATGGATGAATTGTAACTCAGTACGTTAGCTTTCAAAAGTAAAGCCGCGGATTGGGCCCTGCTCATCGCCACGATTGCGCGCTTTGTCACGGCGGTGTGATAACGATTGCAAGGGGATTTGTTGGCCTTAAAACCTTAGCTTCTGCTATGATCCCATCCCCCTTCTGAAGACTTGTTTGGATATTGCGCGAAGATGAAACTCAATCCTGCCCAAAATGATGCTGTTCATTATGTTTCGGGTCCCTGCTTAGTGTTAGCGGGCGCGGGCAGTGGCAAAACACGCGTAATTATCAACAAGATTGCCTACCTAGTACAAAAGTGTGGCTACAATGCGCGAAATATCGCGGCGGTAACCTTTACCAACAAAGCGGCGCGCGAGATGAAGGAACGGGTCGCACAATCTATGGGGCGCAAAGAGGCTAGAGGGTTGTGGATTTCGACCTTCCACACACTGGGGCTTGAGATTGTAAAACGTGAGCATAAAGTGCTGGGATTAAAGCCTGGGTTCTCGTTATTCGATGATCAAGACACGCTCGCACTCCTTAAAGAGCTGACTCAAAAAGAATTACAGGAAGATAAAGACTTACTCAAAGCTCTTGCGGGGGCGATTTCCAACTGGAAGGGTGGGCTGATTATTCCCGACCAAGCGCGCAAGTTAGCAAAGGATGAACAACAGCAGTTGTTTGCCATGTTGTATCAGCGTTATGCCCAGCATATGAAAGCCTACAACGCCTTAGATTTTGATGACTTAATTCTGCTACCGACCTTATTACTAAGGCATCACGAGGAAGTGCGTACGCGCTGGCAAACCAAGATCCAATACTTGCTGGTGGACGAATATCAGGATACCAACACTTCCCAGTATGAAATGGTCAAGTTACTGGTGGGCGAGCGCGCGCGTTTTACCGTGGTGGGGGACGACGACCAGTCCATCTATTCATGGCGCGGGGCTAAACCGCAGAACTTAGTGTTGTTGGGCAAAGATTTTCCCAAGCTTAAGCTGATTAAACTCGAGCAGAATTATCGTTCTAGCCAACGTATTTTGCGGGCGGCTAACATCCTTATCGCCAACAATCCCCATGTGTACGATAAGTCGTTATTTAGCGAGTTGGCTTATGGTGAGCCGATGCGGGTGCTGTTTGCCGCCAATGAAGAGCAAGAAGCTGAGCGTGTCGTCGCTGAAATCATTCGCCACAAGTTTGTTGGTCGTACCCAATTTGGTGACTACGCGATTCTGTACCGGGGGAACCACCAGTCTCGCCTGCTCGAACGGGCGCTGATGACTAACCGTATCCCCTACAAGCTAAGTGGCGGCACCTCGTTTTTTGCCCGTGCCGAGATTAAAGACATCATGGGCTACCTCAAATTAGTGGTAAATCCCGATGATGATAACGCCTTTTTGCGGGTGGTAAACTTGCCTAAGCGCGGCATTGGTCCATCGACCTTAGAGCGTTTGGGTAACTTCTCCAACGAGAAACATATCTCCATGTTTGAGGCAATTTTTGACCCTGAGCTGAATCATCATTTACCGCCTAATGCCATGTCGGCCTTGTATCAATTTGGCCGTTTTATTGTCGATACCGGGGAGCACGCCGAGCGAGGCGAGCCAGTTGAGGCGGTAAAACAATTGATCCGTAAGATTAATTACGAAGACTATTTATACGAGACCAGTACCAGCGCCAAGGCCGCTGAGATGCGGATGAAAAACATCTCCGAGCTCTATCGCTGGGTGACGGAAATGCTCTCGGGGGATGAGTTAGAAGAACCCATGACCTTGCCTGAGGTGGTTAACCGCTTGACGCTTAGGGATATGATGGAGCGTAACAGCGAGGATGAAGGCGGCGATCAGGTGCAGTTAATGACGCTGCATGCCTCTAAAGGGCTGGAATTCCCCTTCGTGTTTATGGTGGGGGTTGAGGAGCGCATTCTGCCGCATCAAACCAGCATAGATGAAGATAACGTCGACGAGGAGCGTCGTCTGGCGTATGTGGGGATTACGCGTGCTCAGCGCGAGCTGTGGTTTACTCTTTGCCGTGAGCGTCGCCAGTTTGGTGAAACCATGCGCTGCGAGCCGAGCCGTTTTCTGCATGAGTTACCGCAGGATGACCTTATTTGGGAAAACCGTAAACCGCAGCAAACCGAACAGGAACGCATGCAGACTGGCCGCAGCCATATCTCAAATTTAAGGGATATGTTTAAAAAGCAGTAATCACAAGATTCATCATGTGATTACTGCATTCAGGCACAAACCTGTTGTGTGGTGTCTGACAATAAAAAAGGTGAGGCTAAGGCACCGCCTTGGCCAAAGCGATAACCTAATGCGTGGAAGATTTTTATCTGCTCTGCGGATTGTATTCCGTCGACAAAGGTTTGTAAGTCTAAGGTCGAAGCCGCTTTCTGGTAAGCTGACATCAGCTTAATATGTTGCTCATCCTGCAATTGTTTAGTGATGTTGGCATCGAGCTTTAAACCCTTAATGGATAAGAATAACAAGCTATTTAATGAGCTGTGGCCACTGCCGTAGTGGCTGATCCCCAAGTTCACGTCCAGCTTTTTCAACAACTCAAAGCCATTAATGTGATTCTCTGTTTCCAGCACTAAGGCCTTTTCATTAAAAAACAGCCATAGCTGTGGCAGCGCAAG
Source organism: Shewanella seohaensis (assembly GCF_023283775.1). Classification (NCBI taxonomy): domain Bacteria; kingdom Pseudomonadati; phylum Pseudomonadota; class Gammaproteobacteria; order Alteromonadales; family Shewanellaceae; genus Shewanella; species Shewanella seohaensis. Next base: position 15,717 of record NZ_JAKILE010000013.1, on the reverse strand, counting down.
CTTAGTCTGCTTTAGGGCGTTTTTGAGTCCACGCAGCGCGTGCTTATGCTTTAGATGTTGGCTCGATAGCATAAGGTGTAATTCGACTTTATCGCCTTGGCTGGCAAGAAGTTGATGATAACTCTTATCCAGCAAGCTAATCGTATACTTATCCAATTCGACCATCAGGTTCGCTTGTTCGGCTAACTGGCTGAGGATCTCCTGTGGAATGGTGCCCCACTGTGGATGTTCCCATGTCAAACGGCATTCTAAAGCTTGGGTTTGCAGTGTCTGTAAATCGACAATCGGCCAAAACTGCAGTTGTAACTCACCGGTTTGTAAAGCCTGCTTAAAATCATTCTCGAAGGCAATGTCCTGCATCTTTTGCTGGGAGGCGCTATCGTCGAAGATAACATAACAGCCTTTGCCATTCGCCTTGGCTTGGTACATGGCGGTGTCGGCATTGCGCAGCATGGATTCACTGGTATCTAGCTTATTGCCGCTGATGGTGATGCCAATACTGGCACCTGAATGAAACTCGATTGCCCCTAAGGTATAGGAGAGTGAGATTTTTTGAATTACTCGCTCGGCAACATCACGGGCATCGTTAATACCATTAATGCTATCGAGCAGGATGACAAACTCATCGCCACCGAGTCTGGCTAAGGTATCGTTACTGCGAATACAGGCGCGTAGGCGGGTTGCGGTTTCAATTAAGAACCTGTCCCCCTCTAAATGCCCCATAGTGTCGTTGATTTGCTTAAAGCGGTCGAGGTCGATAAAGAGCAGGGCAAACTGCTCTAGGCTATGGCGCCGCACGTGCTTTATGGCTTGGTTGAGTCGCTCCATAAACATGGCGCGATTTGGCAGCCCTGTGAGCGCATCGTGCTTGGCATCATGGACTAGCTTGGCTTCCATATTGCGGCGTTGGCGGATTTCTTTTTCAAGATCCTTATTCAACTCGGCAAGAGCAGTGGTACGTGCCGCGACTTTTTCTTCTAATTCTTCATAGCTGCGGCGCAAAGATTCTGCCGTTAGCTTTTTCTCGATGGCTGCGCCGATATGCTGGGACACAAAAGTCAGCAATTCCAAATCTTTAGTTTGGTAGTTTTGGGTCATGCTGAAGCTGTAGATGGTCAAGGCGCCACGCACTTCATCATGGATAAACAGTGGAATACCTATCCATTGATGCATTGTTTGGGTGTGGTTTAGTGCGGGGGCTTTAGCGTAAAGTTCGCCAGAGGTGATTAAGTCATTGATATCATTTTGGTCGAGTAATAATGGGCGCTTATGTTTAAGCACATACTCGGTCAACCCATCCTGCAAGGGTCTTGAACCTGGATGTTGGTTACCTAATTGCGACACGTAAAACGGGAAGGTTAAGTGAGTGCCTTCTTCATTCAGCAGAGCGATATAACAGTTATTGGCTGGGATAAGATGGCGAATCACATTATGCAGTTGGGCATAGAAGTCAGGGTTATCTGAGCCTGAGCTTGCAAGCTCAGCAATCTCAAATAACGACTTTTGTAACCGCTCGGCTCTGCGGCGCTCATACACTTCTTGCTTGAGTTTATCGTAGGCTTGGCTGAGTTCCTTAGTGCGTTGCTGAATGGCTTGTTCTAGTTGTTCTTGATGTTTAAGCCTTTCCATCACGCCGGCAATGTGATGGCAAATAAAGGTCATTAACTCGACCTCGATATCGCCGTAACTCACGTTGGTATCATAGGTTTGCACTACGAGTACCGCGGTCACTATGCCTTCATGTTTTATGGGGACGCCTAGCCATAGGTGACAAGGCGAGCCGAGATTGACTATCTCGCCCGCTTGAACCAGCTCGTCCACTTTAGTCTCATCGCACAATACGGTTTCACCAGTGCGAAAGACATAGCCTGTTAAGCCCTGTTGTAGCAGGGTGGATAGCGATTGCCCGGGATAGAGTTGGGCGGGGTGGGCGTCTTTTTCATCGGCGAAGAAGGGTACCGAAATGTCCCCGCTATTCACATCTAGAGTGGCAATAAAAAAATTATCGGCAGAGATCAGTTGCTTTAGGTGGTGATGCACACCTAGATAGAACTCTTCGAGGGAGGGAACCTGAGTCGCAATATGGGATAATTCGAGTAACGCATTTTGAACGACTTCGGCACGCTTATACTTATGCGCCAAATATTTGAGGCGATTAAGTCTCTTTTTTAAGCGTTCAACCTCATGAGCTCGAGGCGGGGTAGTTCCATCTTCATCCCTAAACATGATACTCACTAATCAGTTCTGCGTTAATTGTTTACCAAACGTTATAATTAACATGAAATACCGTAACATCCAAGCCATATTTACGATGGTGTTTCGTCGAAAAAGCATGCGAATGTATCAAAACTTGAGCAGTCAGTAAAAAAAGTGCAAAACAGCTATAGACTCAAGGGCTATTTGTCCATACTATATGCGGCGCTAACCAAGGCGAGCGCCCATAGCTCAGCTGGATAGAGCGCACCCCTCCGGAGGGTGAGGCCGAAGGTTCGAATCCTTTTGGGCGCACCATTTCTCCGAATGAGTTGTGAGCTTGAAGGTTAGCAGTAAAGTGAAAGTCAGTGGTGATTGTAGCTCAGTTGGTAGAGTCCCGGATTGTGATTCCGGTTGTCGTGGGTTCGAGCCCCATCAGTCACCCCATTTCATTTACATCTCGGTGATTAGCGCAGTCCGGTAGCGCATCTGGTTTGGGACCAGAGGGTCAGAGGTTCGAATCCTCTATCACCGACCACATTCTTCGCATAACTAGCGCGCTTGATTTTTCAGGCAAATAGTTAACAGTTACGGTGATTAGCGCAGTCCGGTAGCGCATCTGGTTTGGGACCAGAGGGTCAGAGGTTCGAATCCTCTATCACCGACCAATTACATTGAAGCCTCAGAATTCCTTAGGAATCACTGGGGCTTTTTTGTATCTGTCTCTCTGCTGTATACCTCTGTTTAAGCCTTGCGAGCAGTCGTTATTGCACTTCATAGTTTGTGATGCCCCAAGCGATTCTCCCCGCTCAAATAATTAAGGCTCCCGTAGGAGCCTTAATACAAAGATATTCGACTTAGTCGATATTCTCTGGCGGAACGATAAAGCCTTGATAGGCGTCAGTTTTAAGCTCATCAAAGCGTTCTAACTGCGCTTTTTCTTGGATACCTGTCACTATCACCTGAATATCCAATCCTTTGGCGACATTGATAATGGCGCGGCAGAGCTCGCTATTATGTGAGGCCTCGTCATAGTAGGAGAAGGATTGGTCGAGCTTGACGTAACTTGGTCTGAGCTCTTGAAGGTACGACATTGAGCCAAATTGGCGACCAAAGTGGTCGATACCAAATTTAGCGCCATTATCACGAATAATATTGCATAACAGCACACAGGACTCTAAATCGCTATAAACGCCTGCTTCGGGGATTTCAAAGCAGATGCGCTCGACCTGTGGCATGCTGCGCAGGAAGTGATTGAGCCAGTCGTGGAACTGGGTATCGCTAATACTCTGATGCGTCAGGTTGATTGCCAGTGGCTCATAGTTACGCTCAAGTAGTTTTTGCTCATATACTTTCTCAATCAGGCACTTATCGAGCAGTGAGCCGAGGGATAGCAGTTCAATATAGGGCATAAACTGGCCAGCGTGGGCCACCTTATCTCCCAACTCAAGTTGACAGTAAAGCTCGCGCTGGGCGACACCATCACCATTACAAAACTGGATAGGCTGCCAACGGAACTTAAACTTCTTATTGCTGATGGCATGGCTTAAGTTGTCGCGCCACTGTTCACGGGTAAACAGCTGTTGCTCTGTAGTTTCGAACCAATGGAAGGATTTATGTTCCTTCAGGGCTTTTTGCAGCGCGTTATCCGCCTGCGCCAGAATGTCTGACACCTTCATCTGACCGATGCGTTCAGCGACACCGATGGCAAAGTTCTCATTGGGCTTACAGCCTGCTTTAGAGATTTCTTGGTTGATGGTGCGGATCAGGGTTTGCAGGTACTTACTGATTTGATCGTGCTCGACATCGGTAACGAGGAAAGCAAATTCAAACGCGGCAATACGCGCCACCACGGATGGGGTGATCTCATTGAGTTGCTGAACCAGTTTTTCGGCTAATAGGCGAATGGTTTCATCCCGAACTTGATAGCCATATTTGCTGTGTACTTCTTCGAGCCAGTCGAGCTTAGCTAAGAATAGGGCACCACTGCTCGGTTCGCTTAGCCAACCATTGAGGCGACTGACCACATATTGGCGATTAGGCAGCCCAGAGGCGGGATCGGTGAGGTTCTTTTTGCGTAAAGAGCCGACTTCTTCATCGAGTGATTGGAACAATTGCTTGAGCTGGGCTGACATGCTGTTGAATGCGGTAACCAAGTCCTTGAGTTCAGTGGTTTTAGGCAGCGGCATATCGGGGCCAAACTGGCGGGCGGCAATCTTTTTGGCATGATCAGATAAGGCATGCAGTGGTTTTAAGATCCAGGTTAAGCCTAATCTCGCGGTAAAAATGGCGACTAAAAAGAGTAATGAGAAGGCGATAATGGTATTAGACATAATTCGCCACAATTCATGGTAACCAAAACCTGGGTGCGCGGTAATTTCTAGCTGAGCGAGCTGTAACCATCCTGAGGTGATAGTGCTTTCTTTTTTGATGGTTTTAAATAGATTGAGATTGATGAACCATTGAGGCACGTCTTCAATTTTGAGTGGGTTGTTCCATTCTTGTTGTTTGCCATCAACCATCCAGGTCAGCTTAATGTTCTTGTAATAGCCGCCCTCAAAAATCACATTAACTAAGGTTTCGGCTGCGGCGGTATCGCCTGCTTGCAGTGCTGGAGTAAGCATGAGTCCAAGCGAGGTACTGGTATTGTTTAGATCCGATTCCATTTGCTTGGTCAAAAAGCTTTGTGTCTCAGTAAATTGCACATAGCCAAGGCTTGCAACAACCAGCAAGAACAGGCTAAAAAGCAGCGAATATATCTGTCTAAACAGTGTCATCTTTGGTGCTACTCCAGTTTTAATTTGGGCTGCCTGAGTCGGTCAACCCCTAACCTATGGTTAAGGTCATTCCATTTTTCGAGTCGTGTCGACGAGCCTGCTAACACACCTCGTCCCTGTTCTTTATTTAGCCATAACTGTTTACCGTTAAAGCTGTAAACAGGGATGAGATCTTTACGCTGAGTCGCAGGTTTAATGACATGGTCTAGGTTATCGAGAACTAAAGGGACTGACGAAGGGGTGTCATAGTAAGCCAACACCATATGATACTGATTCACGCTCGTGGCCTTAACCATAGTGATCCGCATCTTATCTTCGGGCACACCTAATTGGAGTAGCGTGAAATATTTGGCAATGGAAAAGTCCTCACAGTCGCCACCATTTACGCCAATAAACTCCATTGGAGTCGCCCAGTAGTTTGATTCTCCCCATAACTTGATGTCATCGACGAAGCGGAATAAGTTAAAAAAGTTGTTCACTTTTAAAAGTTTATCTTTTTCGTCGAGCGTGCTGGCTTCGGCCACCACTTTAAACCAAGCTCTTGCACGCATACCCGCGCGCTCACCATAACGCTTCTCCAGCGTTGAGGTAATTTTGGCTTCATCCAGCTTTTGGGTCGGGCTGGCATATAAACAGCCGACCGCAAGCGCAGACGCGATTAGGCTTAAGCGACAGGCCCGCAAAAACGAATTGTAATCCCTTAGCCTGCCGTTCATAGCCTAGTCTGTTAGCCTTTATTTAGTGGGTTCATCGACAGAGTAAATCGTCCATTTCATATCTGTCGTCGTATCATCACCGGTCACTTCCGCGACTACGCGGCGGTTACGGGTTTCAGCATCAGGCGTATGCTCGAGTACCAATGGACGGCTAGAGCCGTATCCAATGGCTGTGAGTCGAGATCTGTCGATACTGAAGCGGTCTGCTAGCACAGCTGTTACGGCATCAGCACGTTCTTGAGAAAGTACGGCGTTTCTTTCATCTGTCCCAGTGCGGCTAGTGTGACCTTCGATGGTCACTTTAGTCGTGGGATATTGATGTAAAAACATCGCAATTTCTTCAATCTGTGGATAGTACTCTGGTGCAATATAAGCTGAGTCGTTTGGAAACAATACATTGATTTCCTTACGCTCATTAATTGCTTTTACTTGACCGCAACCATAATTATCCGTACCTGCCCCTTTGGCGGTGTCGTTGCAACGCTCACGTGCTTCAATGACGCCATCCCCGTCCTTGTCGGACAGATCATAGGCCTGAGTCGTGGTCATTTCTTCAATATTAACTGTATCCCGCATGGAACAACCAGCTAAAAGCGCCACGCTCATAAATAGAATTAGGGTTTTCATTGGTTGGCTCCTCCCTCGTAGTTGCGCTCACCACGCCATGCTTCTGGGCGAGTAACTTTTAAGGAGTCAAGTAAACGTCCAGTAGAGTTGAGTACGCGATATTTTGCAATGATTTCATCGTATTCGGCTTGTAAGTAATCTTTACGTGCCTCAAACAGCTCGTTTTCGGTATCGAGTAAGTCGAGTAAGCTGCGTTGGCCCAAGTTAAACTGTTGGGCATAAGCAGATTGGGTGTCTTTTGCTGCCATCACATGGTCGCGGATATATTGCTTCTGTGGGGCCAGCATTTCATAGGCGTTCCACGCCAAGTTCACGCCTTCAACCACTTCACGCTGCGCGCGTTGACGGATTTCTTTGGCTTCACCTAACTTGTAGGCCGTTTCTTTTTCGCGGGCGAGGTCTTTACCGCCTGCGAACAGGTTGTATCTCACTCTCACCATAGCAACCAGATCGTTGTTGTAACCGCCAACGTTTTGGCTGGCTAACGCGCTAACGCCGTCTTCACCGCCCACATCGTTGTTCCAGTTACCGTTTAACTCTAATGAGACTTGTGGATAATAACTGGCTTGCACCGACGAACGTTCGTTCTCGGCAGCACGAATATCATTGGCTGCGGATTTTAAAATCGGGTGGTTTTCCTGCGCGTCGGCAAGACCCGAGTTAAGATCTTTCGGCAGTAAGTCTGCATCCGGTACGGGTTGGATCAAATCAACAGGATCGGCCGCAATCACACGAATAAATTGTGCTTTGGCATCGAGCAGATTATTACGTGCAGAAATCACGTTTGCATTGGCACGTGCAAGACGGCCAGTGATTTGCGAGAGATCTGCCGTCGAACCTAAACCTGAATCGGTACGCTGTTTGATTTGCTCATAAATATCTTTGTGGCTGTTGAGGTTTTTCTCAGCCAATTTGAGCACTTCATCGGTGCGCAGATAGTTGAGGTAGACCTTACTGACATCAAGTGCCATGTCTTCTGCTGCGGCAAGAAGCGCCCACTGGTCTGCGCTGGCTTCAAAGCTGTAACGATCAACTTCACTGCTGGTATAAAAGCCATCAAATAGCATTTGCTTTAAGCTCACACCAAACTCACCACGGTTGAGTTCAGCAACTCCTTTGCTATCAACATCACCCACATTCGGGCGTCGACGAGTCGATACACTGTCGGTTTGTTCATAGCCATAGCCACCAGTGACATCAATTGTTGGCATATAGCCCGCAATCGCTTGATTCACTTGCTCTTCTCTGGCCTTGAAGCGGTTAAACGCAACGCGCAAGTCAGGATTTGTATCAAGTGTATGTGCTACCGCTTGTTCGAGCGTTTGGCTGTGAGCCGATAGCGGTAACAGGATAACTGATAATACAATCGCTAGTTTTGAACATTGAAATTGTTGTCTAACTGAAGTCTTCATTGCAAACCTCCCGGTTTATAACAGGCTTAACGCTCTCTGAGCGCGGTATCCTTAGCCCTTAAAATTGGATTTAAAATGTACTCAAGAATGGATCTTTGTCCGGTGATAACGTCAACGGTCGTTAACATTCCCGGAATAATTGGCATCTGTGTGCCATCGTCTTTTACTAAACTGGATTCTTCTGTTCTTACCTTTATAAGGTAGAAGCTATTTCCTTCATCGTCCTGTGAAGTATCGGCACTAATATGCTCGACTGTACCTTTTAGGCCGCCGTAACGAGTAAAATCGTAGGCCGTGACTTTGACGACCGCGGGCAATCCTGTGTGCAGAAACGCAATATCTTTTGGTAGGATTTTGGTTTCAATCAGCAGTTGGTCCTCTGAGGGAACGATTTCCACGATATCGACACCAGGCTGAACAACACCTCCTAAGGTATTGATATGCACAGACTTGATGGTACCGTTAACAGGGGAAGTAATAATTGCTTTACTCACTTTATCCTGCGCACCCACTTGAGCCTCGTTCATACGTGATAAGCGTGTTTGGGTTTCGTTAAGCTGCGCGCGAAGATCGGCGGCATAAACGAATACGGCTTCACGGCGCTTAAGAATCGCTTCGTCTAATGCGGCCTTCAGCTTAGGTCTGAGTAATCGTAAGGAGTTTAGCTCTCCTTGGGCATCATTAACGGCACGCTCAAGCTTGAGTAATTCGACTTCGGGCACTATGCCTTTTTTGGCGAGTGGCCGAGTGAGTTCGAGTTCCCTCGAAATCAACTGCATACTGGTCGTTAGGGTGGTGGTTTTTGAGGCGAGATCATCAATTTCCTGCTGTCTTTGCTGGATTTGACGTACCAAAATCTCCAATTGGTTACTCAGGTTGTCTAAGCGGCCGTTGTATTCTTCTTGCTGTCTTTTCACTAGCGCTGGCTCAGCCTCGATTAGGCTTTCAGGAAAGACTAGGGCTTTCTTGGTGACTTTAACTTGTTCGCGCCAGTCTGAGGTCATGTCTGAGATCAATATGCTGTCTAGCTCGGCACGCATACGGATGGCATTGGTTTTTAAACCAAAAACCTCTTGCTCTTGTTGAGCAAAGTCGGAGCGAAAACGTGTGTCATCGATGCGAACCAAAGGTTGGCCTTTAGTGACGACATCGCCTTCTCGCACATACAGCTCCTGCATGATGCCGCCATCGAGGCTCTGGATCACTTGCACTTGCGAAGAGGGAATGACCTTACCCGAACCCGTGGTGACTTTATCCAACTTGGCAAAGCCTGCCCATAACAAGAAGCAGACAACCATAGCAGCCAAGGCCCAAATAATGAGTCTGTGCCCACTGGGGGCATCCGTCATCATGGCGCCATAAACGTCATCCACCATGTCCAAATCGTTTGCGGTTAGATTTTTACTCATTGTTTAGGGCCTCCAGTCACTAGGCCAAAATTGAGCTTTTCTAACACTTCGGCTTTAGGACCGTCGGCAACCACATGGCCACGTTCCAGCACAATAATTCTGTCAACCAGTTGTAATAAATGCATTTTGTGAGTGATCAGCAGTAAGGTTCTGTCCTTACTGACATTTTGCATAGAGCGAATAAATTGCTGCTCGGCACGCGCATCCAAACTGGCTGTGGGTTCATCCATTAACAGTACTGGTGGATCGTTAAGTGTGGCACGGGCAAGGGCAACGGTTTGTCTTTGACCGCGGCTCAGTGACATGCCGCCTTCGCCCACCTGCTGATCCAGACCCTCTGCTTCTAAGTGAGTGAACTGGCTAACACCGGACAGTTGGACTGCACGGATCAGTTGATGCTCGGTCACTTGGCGAGTACCGAATAGAATGTTATCTCTGATAGTGCCATGGAAAAGGGTGACGTCCTGCGGCAGATAGCCAAAGTTACGGCGCAGATCGCTAGGATGAATTTGCGCCGAGTCGACGCCATCGTAACGCAGGCTTCCGGTTGTGGGTTGAAATAGGCCAACCAAGAGTTTGGCTAAGGTACTTTTGCCCGAACCATTGCGGCCAATAATAGCGATGCGTTCACCTGGATTGATGGTGAGCGTCATAGGGTAGAGCACAGGTTTTTCTGAACCGGGATAGCTAAAGCCCACGTGATCGGCGTTGATTTTACCCATCAAACGTTGTTTGCTGACGAGGTGGCCCTTGTTCTCGAATTCGTCTTCTTGCACCATTAGTTCGTTGAGCTGGCGCAGTGCGCTAGCGGTATGGTTCGCGCGGGTCATCAAACCGGCTAGCTGTGCCATCGGTGCTATGGCTCGGCTCGATAACATCACTGCGGCAATAATACCGCCCATGGAAATGGCATTATCAGCAACTCGGTATACCCCTAAAATCACTACGCATACAACCGTAAATTGCACGATGAAGTTAGCCATATTGGAGACTGAGTTAGAGAGTTTTTTCGATCTCAATTGCCAGTTAGCACTATGGCCGATCATTTGCTGCCAGCTGCGCTGAACAATCCCTTCGGCGCCGTTGGCCTTAATTGATTCCAGAGCTGAGAGGCTTTCGATCAGATGACCGTGTTTTAAGCTAGAGAACTTATTACCTTCTTCAATCGCTGCTTTTAGCTTAGGTTGGGTATAAAGCGTAAAGCCGATAATAATCAAACCACCCACCACGGGAATAACCGCTAAATCCCCCGCCACAATGTAGATGATGATGAGGAAGAAGAGTGCAAATGGTAAGTCGACCAAGGTTGTGATGGTCGCCGAGGTTAAAATTTCTCGAATATTATCAAACTCACCCAGCTGCTTGGCCATACCGCCAATACTCGGTGCTCGCCGCTCAAGCGGGATACCAATCGCTTTTGCAAACAGTCGAGATGACACTATGATGTCGACTTTTTTACCTGCAACATCAATCAAATAACTTCGAAGTTGTCGCATGATTAAGTCAAATAGGTAAGCGATAGATGCACCTATGGCTAATACCCATAGGGACTCGAAGGCTAGGTTAGGCACAACCTTGTCATACACATTCATGATGAACAGCGGGGAGACTAACGCAAAGATGTTGACTAGCACCGAAGCGATTAACGCATCTCGATAAATGGGCGCGGAGTCTTTTAAGGTTTGTACTAACCAGTGGGTTTTATTGTCGTGTAAGTAAACGTCGAACCCCATATCGCCACGGTATTCCTGTTTTACAAGGAATAAATAGCCGACATATAAGGTTTCAAGTGACTCTATTGTGAGCACTTCTTCACCGCCGGTTTCAGGCAGTTGGATAACCGCTCTATCGGACTCGAGGTTGAGTTCACGCAGGATACAGGCTTTCTTGTCTTTTAAGAGCAAAATACATGGCAGCAGTATCGGGGATATTTCGTTTAACCCTTTGCGCGATAGTTTTGCCGCTAATCCAGCACGAGATGCCGCTTGCGGTACTAAATCGGGAGTTAATGCTGCCCCAGACAAGGGCAGACCTGCCGCAAGTGAATCACTCGAGCATGGATTTCCAAAGTGTTCAGTGAGCAACACTAAACAATCAAGTAGAGGGTCGACTATTACCCGCTGTGAAGCGGAAATAGTCCACTGCTCAACTTTTTCTGAGGCTGTAACAGGCACCTACTTATCTATCCTTTGATTTTTATTTTATTATCAGAAGTATGGGTCATGATGGCCTATATTTCTATAGGCCATATGAACTGATTTCCTAAGGAATGATAGTACCGTTGTTGTTATGAGGGTCTATTAATGATGTAACACCCTGTGGTGCATCAGGTGTGACAGGCGCCGCATCGATGATCAGAGGGCCGTTACCATTAGTACCCAGTAGTCCATTGATGACGCCTGCATTGTCGGTAGCACTATATTGGCTAAACAGATTAACTCCATCCAGTACGATATGTTGATCGAATACGCCATCTTTGTTTGCATCGATATCAATGACAGTTGAACCATTGTTATCTAAGCTAAAGTTCAGATAGCTTTCTAGAGTATTAGCGGTTTCTCCTTGGAGTAGGTCGCTAAGATCCAGCTTATCTTCTCTCACATTAAAGTCCATGATGTGGTCTGTACCTTGGTCCGCATCTGCATAGCGCCACAGGAAGGTATCATTACCGCTATCTCCACGTAGAACGTCATCACCGAGACCACCAATCAAGGTGTCGTTACCTGCTCCTCCACGAAGTGCGTCGTTGTGGCTACCACCATCAATATAATCGTCCCCAGTGTGTCCGTAGAGGATGTCTGAACCTGACTGACCATAAATTCGATCGTTGCCACTACCGCCATTGACCACATCAGCTCTTTGGGAAGATACGTCGTTGGTTAAAAGCAGGCCATCACCATCAACTATACTATTAGAGCCACCTAAGGTACCTGTCATGATATGGTGAGTCAGCAAGTCATTAACTGATAACTCTAGGTCATCGTCAGAACCGTAGTTAGCGGTACCCGTCCTGCCTGCGTAGATAACATCGTCACCTTTACCTGTTTCGATATGATCATTGCCGTCACCACTACTTACCACCTGAGCGTTACTATTGGTATAACTCTTGTGGTTACCAAAACCAGCAGATATCTCCTCACCAGAGTTATTAGTAACAAAACCACCGTGTGAGCCACCAAGTGTGACATTTAATATTTTCTGACTTCGATTGGATGCACTTTCTCCATGCTCGACAATGATTGTGTCATTTAAGCTTGAGCCTTGAGTTGAAACCAAGTTAGCGTCAGCAATATTAATACCATCAGCATTGACTGGATTAACATCAATCTTCAAGGTGGCACTTGCTTTATCACCGTCGCCATCTTGAGTGGTGTAGGTGAAGGTTTCGATTGCTCCTGCGGCTGGAATGGTGTTTGCACTCGCCGTTAACTGATAGTGGTAAGTACCATCAGCATTAAGGACTAGATTACCGTAGGTTCCTATTATCGTTGTGCCAACTTGACCAGAAACGCCAGTATTAGTGTGGTCTCCCGTTGCAACGCCAATTACGGTCAGCGCACCATCAGCTCCTGCCACATCATTCGTAAGCACATTGCCATCAGTGTGAGGCAGAGTGTAGCCATTTCCAGCCACCATGCGTACGACTAACTCATAGCTAGTAGCGGCATCCTCATTGGTGTAGATAGAGGTAACAATATTACCATTGCTATCTTTGAAACCAATCACTTGCATTGTGTACATTTGGCCTTCGTAGTTAAAAGTTACACTAGTTTGGCCGACAGTAACGATATCGCGAGACGCAATAGGGTCGTTACTATTTGGAGTTTCATTATGGCTAAAGTTAAGTGTTAATGTGACTGGTGTGACTACGCCATAGGCATCTGTCACGTTAAATGTCACTTGCATTGTGGCGGCAGTGATAGACGTGCCTGAACTAATCGAATAGTTGTAGTGTGTAAAAGTACCTAACACTATGTCTTGGTTTAAGGATAATGAGCCATTTAATGCGGCATCATTATCGGCAAAACCATAACCTGATTGACTACCAGAGGTAGAACCCCAGCGGAGTTGGTCGTAACCGCTATCGTTGTCAGGACCATCATATTTGTTGACATAGGTTCCGCCTGTGGTACTGGTCCAGTTAGCCACAATGCCTGAGAAGTTAAAGGAATCAACCACCACATCAAGCTGAGCCGTGTCGTTCTGGGCCAAGTTTACATCGTCTGCGACAGTCACTGTCACGTTGGAATGTGCGGTATTGCCGGCGCCGTCGACGGCAATCACCTGAATACCATTTACAGTTAGGTTGTTGGTATTTACGCTGTGTGGCAGGTTCGTTAACAATTCTGCGGTAACAGTCACATCACCTTGCTCACCCGCATTAATACGGTCCCAATCTAGGGTTAAGCGAATCGCTTCGCGCCCGTATACCGTACCGATCAATTGGCCTTGATCATTGAGTGCCCAATGAATTTGAGCGTTGATGCCCACCACAGAAATATTACTAATATCACCAAACTGGAAGCTGCCAATCGAGTTGCTACCAGACTTAAAGCTCAGAGTTTGAACACTTGAATCAGGAGCACCCGCCTGTAGATCAGCTTCATTCAAGGTTGCAAAAGTATTCGGCGTCAGTGCTACTGGCGCAAGCGGTGTTGTACTTGGTGGATCTAAATGTACATTCAGATTACCTGATGAATGATCCCCATCACTGTCAGTTGCAGTCACAACAAAACTCAAATCGATGCTTTGGCTTGAACTGACAATGGTTTGTGCAGTGGTGCCAGTAAACTGGAAGCTGGTTCCAGCTAAGGCAGATAGCTCAATGTAAGCAATCGAACCTAAGTTTTGGATCAATTGACCACTAGAAATATTGCCTTCGCCTAATAGGTGGCCTTGTTCATCGAATGCTTTAAAGTGGATTTGTGAAGCTCCGGTAAAGTTGAAGCTTGCACTAGCTGCATTTTCTGAGTAATCGACAATTAATACTTCATGGCCACTAACACTTGGATTATCAACACCGAATCCATTATTAGTACCATTCACGCGACCAACGTGACCATCTTCATCACGCGCAGTAAGTGTAAAGGCAATATTTGCGCCAGAGGGAACCTTCGTGATGTCGTTGTAAACACCATAACCATGAGTGACCGGATCATAAGTGACATACACCGCTTCACCAATACCGCCTTGTCCTCCAACGAGTCCAGCAATTTGGATTGTTGAAAGCTTATCAATACCCTGATTCATATCGAGAGTGTACTGACCTGTAGTGGCGTTGGTTGTTAAGGTAAAGATTAATGCCTGATTTGCGCCACCGGTATAAGCGGAAGTTGTACCGTTGGTATCGGTATAGGCGATCAGGACATTCGGGTGAGCTGGGTCAACATAGTAGTAAACTTTAAGTCCACCTGCTGTAATGCCTGAGGACGCAAAGGTTGTGCTTGTGCCATTCCAGCCAGTCACGTTTGCACTCAGGCTTACGCTGTAGTTATCCGTCGCAGTATGATCATTACCATCTGCGCCTAAGATATTGAGGGCGCCAACAATATCGGCTGCCGTAGCACTATTGACTCCTGAGCCAGTGCTTGGGGCAATATTAATGACGTCATCATTGATGGTAATAGTTACATTACCAGTCAATACGCTGCTATCAGCACCCACAGCTTCAATGATGATTCCACTGATCAGTGAACTGAGATTTTCGCCACTTAATCCATTAACCTGCTTGATGTTGTCTAATAACTCAACATTAACAGTAACTTGGCCCGTCTCGCCAGCTGCAAGTCCTGATGTCACAGGAGTGCCACTTAGAGTGACTTTAATTACTTCAATACCACCGATGGTGCCTATTAACGCACCATTTGCGGCTAGCGCCCAAACGATGCTGACACCTACAGCAAGGTTAGTTGCCGTAGAGATAGAGGAGTCGTTAAAACGGAATTGTGTAATATTCTGATTACCCGCAGTGAAGCTAATAGTATTAGAGAAGGTATCAGGAATATTATCGCGTAGACTGCTTTCATTAACTATAACGTTGCAATTGTTAGGTTGATATACAGTCGCAGTGTCAGAGCCCTGTGTAGAGGTGTTACCTACAGCATCGGTTTGCGTTGCAGTAACAGTGATGCTTTGACCAGCAGTAGGCGCGGTTTCGCTCCAGCTGATAACGCCGTTAGCGTAGGTAAAGTTACCGAAGGTAAGGGTACCGCTGCCATTATCAGTGAAGTCAGCAAAGTTCAGTTCAATCGCGGCACCACCATTGATGGTAAGCGTGACATAACCGCCGGCTTCAAAATCAGTACCATTGATTGATACTGTCAGTTGTACGCCATCACTGCCCATCTCTGCTGCCGTCAACAGACCATCACCTGGATTACCGTCATCGACAATTAATACCGTTGGCGCATTTGGTGCGGCAGTTTCAATCACTACATCTTGGGTGACGGTTTTGCTGTTGCCGGCCACGTCGGTGACGGTGGCGACCACAGGGTAGGTGCCGTCAGGCAGCACGGTGCCGGTCAGGTCCACACTCCAGTTACCTTGCGCATCAATCACTAAGCCGTTAGCGGTGGTGTAAGTC
>NZ_JAKILE010000012.1:0-163656 GCF_023283775.1 Shewanella seohaensis | reverse complement strand
CGCCTAATTTAAAGGCTAAGGTGTAATCTCGTTGTGTGCGCTTACGGCTTGAGTTAATTGATGTTGTCATAAAGAAATCCTCTTTATGTCAACGTATTTCAGGACGAGACAGCGAAAATAAAAAAGGCACTACTATATGTAGTGCCTTTTTGTTTATTAAAATGGGCTTAGCTAGTACAGCTTCGCTATTAAGCGGCGCGTTCCTGTGACGTCGTTGCGACGACTTCAGGGCGCAGCTCTGCTGGGTCAAAGTCATCCACATTGATAGACTTCATACGGCCGATTTCGGCACGTTCCAACAGTTGTACTTCGCTGTCGCTCAATACACCTAAGGCTTTACCTTCAGCGGCAACTTTATCTAACCACATGAAAGGTAAACGCTTGCCACTGGCCTTACAGACTTTGTCGAATAAAGGTTCGGCAGCCAGAATATCCTTCAGCGTTTGCTCTTGGATGCCTACAGCATTGTGCTCAGAGTTAGTCCAGAATTGGCCTTTACCTAAACGATCACGGCTTTCACAAGGGGTTTGCATGATCTTGGCCACTTTATGATCTAACACATCGCTTGGACGTTTCAGTGGACGGCCGAATGGGAACATGATGGCGCGTAATACGCCGCCTAGACCCATAGGGAAGTTATCCAGTAAATCGTCTAATGAAGCCTGTAACTTATACAGAGCATCTTCAACCGCCCATTGTACCAGTGGCAGATCGTCGGTTTGACGACCTTCATCTTGGTAACGTTTTAAGGTCGCAGAAGCAAGGTATAACTGGCTTAACAGATCGCCTAAGCGGGCAGAAATACGCTCTTTACGTTTTAAGTTACCGCCTAAGGTTGCCATGGCTAAGTCTGACAGCAGGGCTAAGTTGGCACTGAAACGGTTCATATGTTGATAATAACGCTTGGTTTTATCTGAGTAAGGCGCGTTAGAGAAACGGCTTGATGTCAGACCTAACCAGAAGCTACGGACAAAGTTACTGGTCGCAAAACCAATGTGACCGAAGATGGCCGCATCGAAGTTGGCTAAGCCTTGGCCAGACTCTGTGTCAAACGCTGACTCCATTTCAGCCAATACATAAGGATGACAACGGATTGCACCTTGACCATAGATGATCATCGAACGTGTCAGGATGTTTGCGCCTTCAACGGTAATCGCAATCGGAGCCGCTTGATAGCCACGACCTAAGTAGTTGTTAGGGCCTAAACACACACCCTTACCACCGTGGATATCCATGGCGTCGATAACGCATTTCTGCATACGATCGGTCAGGTGATATTTCACGATAGCCGAGATAACCGAAGGTTTTTCACCTAAGTCGATACCTGTGGTGGTTAATGAGGTCACTGCGTCCATCAGGTAGGCGTTACCACCGATGCGTGCCATTGGCTCTTCAATCCCTTCTAACTTACCAATCGGCAGTTTGAATTGACGACGAATACGCGCATAGGCACCTGTTGCAAGCGCGGCAGTTTTCACGCCACCGGCAGAGTTTGATGGCAGTGTGATACCACGGCCAACAGACAAACACTCAACCAGCATACGCCAGCCTTGGCCAGCCATTTTCGGACCACCGATGATAAAGCTTAATGGTACGAATACGTCTTTACCGCGAGTAGGGCCGTTTTGGAACATACAGTTCAGCGGGAAGTGACGACGGCCTGTTTCAACGCCTTCAACGTCAGTTGGGATCAGCGCACAGGTAATGCCCAGCTCTTCTTTATCGCCTAACAGGTGATCAGGGTCGCGCAGTTTAAACGCCAGACCTAATACAGTCGCAACTGGCGCTAGGGTGATATAACGCTTGTTCCAGGTTAAGCGCATACCTAAGACTTCTTCGCCTTCCCATTGACCTTTACACACGATACCAAAGTCAGGGATAGAACCCGCGTCGCTACCAGCCTCAGGGCTAGTTAATGCGAAACAAGGGACTTCTAAACCTTTGGCTAAACGTGGCAGGTAATGGTTTTGCTGCTCAGGCGTACCATAGTGTTGTAACAGTTCGCCAGGGCCTAAGGAGTTAGGTACACCTACAGTGGATGCCAGCTCGCTGCTTAAACCCGCAAGCTTTTGCAGCACGCGTGATTGGGCGTAGGCTGAGTACTCTAAACCGCCGTATTTTTTCTTGATGATCATGGCGAAGAAGCCGTGATCTTTCAGGTATTGCCATACTTCAGCAGGCAAATCAGCCAGTTGATGTGATACTTGATGTTGGTTCACCATGCGGCACACTTCTTCAACTGGACCGTCTAAGAAGGCTTGCTCATCGGCACTTAAACGAGCGACAGGGTAATTGTGGAGTTTTTTCCAGTTTGGGTTACCCGCAAACAGATCGGCTTCCCACCAAGTGGTACCAGCTTCAATCGCTTCTTTTTCGGTAGAAGACATTTCGGGCATGATGCCACGGTACATCTTCATCAGTGGGCGACTGATAACATTTTGTCTAAATGCACTGATATTGAGGGGCAGCGCGATCACGAGGAAGATAATCCAAGAGATAGGGCCAACAACATCGAGTGTCCATCCGGCTGTCATCACAACAGCGGCTGCAATAGTGGCAGTGAGCAAAGATACCCGAAGGTAAGCTAGGGCTCCTAGCACT
Organism: Shewanella seohaensis; assembly: GCF_023283775.1. NCBI lineage: Bacteria > Pseudomonadati > Pseudomonadota > Gammaproteobacteria > Alteromonadales > Shewanellaceae > Shewanella > Shewanella seohaensis. The sequence continues at coordinate 161,055 of NZ_JAKILE010000012.1, read as the reverse complement.
AAGATCATGGCGATGATCCAAAGTAGGGTAGTCACTGTATTTCTCCTTAAGTATGACCGAGTGCCAATCACAGGTCATAACGAGTTTTGTTGATTGCGATCACAATTATAGTTTGTGGTCTGACCTGTGTCGCATAAAAGTTAAACCTAAGGCAGTTTTAATACAAGTATTTTTCAAACAATTGTTTAAATTTTTTGTCACCTTTGATCATTCCACAAATGTCATCAACTAGTTACAATGCAAAACCGTGGATATTTGGATTGAGAAAGGCGAGAAATATGTGTGAGTTACTGGCGATGAGCGCCAATGTGCCGACCGATATTGTGTTTAGTTTTACGGGTTTAGCACAGCGTGGTGGCGTCACTGGGCCCCATGTCGACGGTTGGGGGATCACTTTCTATGAAGGTCGTGGTAGCCGTACGTTTAAAGATGCTTGCCCGAGTAGTGAGTCGCACATTGCAAAATTAATCAAATCCTATCCGATTAAAAGCGAGGTGGTGATAAGCCATATTCGTCAGGCCAATCGCGGCTGTGTTTCCCTTGAAAATACTCATCCTTTTACCCGTGAGTTGTGGGGCCGTTATTGGACCTATGCCCATAATGGTCAGTTAAGCGACTATCAGGCGAAGTTTCAGGTGTCCCGCTATCAGAGTGTTGGCGACACCGATAGCGAGTTGGCTTTTTGCTGGATATTGGAGCAAGTCGCGGCCAAGTTTGGCGACCGTCGCCCAGAGGACATGCAAGCAGTGTTTCGATTTGTGGCTACGCTTGCCGAACAAATCCGCGCCCTTGGGGTGTTTAATATGATCCTCAGCGATGGCGAATACTTGATGAGCTATTGCAGTAATAATCTGTGTTACATCACCCGCAGGGCGCCGTTTGGCAAGGCAAAATTAATTGATACCGATGTCGTGATTGATTTTGATAAAGAAACCACGCCACACGATGTAGTGACTGTCATTGCCACTCGGCCGCTCACCGAAAACGAAGACTGGCAGGTGATGCAGCCTGGCAATTGGAAGTTGTTCCGCTTAGGTGAGCTGCTTATCGATTTGTAATTGAGGTGCTGTCGCAGCCATTCCACTTTGACGGCATTAAATCAGAGACAAAAAGGCCAAACGGAGTCACTCACGTTTGGCCTTTTATGTTTTGTGCGGCGCTGTTACGGCATCTTAGCAACAGCACTCAATCCGTCTTAAACCAGCGATAACTGTATATCAGGCTTAATTCGCGCCTGTGCCGAGGAGTTTAGGTACTTTCTGCTCCGTCGTAACATCTGTTTCAACGGTAGCGGCTTCAACGGCTGCGGGTACGGCTTCAACTGGCACATCGTCGAAATGATAATTCAGCAGTTTGATATCCAACTGTTTACTGCCTTTTTCAAAGTGCGTTAGACGAACGGGGAGGTAGGCTAAATCCGGCGCCATCCAGAAGAAGGTTTGGCGTTTATTATTGTCCCGCACGACCTCAATTTTGACTGTATCGTAACTGCCGCTCTCAATTGTCATCCGTTCCTTACCTATCACATGGAACTTATACTCATCGAGTTCGTTAGATTTAATCATCTTATAATCAAGCACTTCTTTACCAGCGCTGATATCGAGACGAAACTGCAGCTGCACCATTAACGGATCGAAAATATCGCCTTCGAAGGGGAATTTACCTTTTTCATCCTTATAACGGGTGTGGATCATCCCTTGCGCCTTGGCAAAGGCGGTTTGCTCGATAAAATTCGGGCCGACGCCTTGGCGCTCATGCAAATATCGCAGGGGTAATAATTGATTGCCATCCTGAGCAAACTCACTCAGTACATGGCGCACATCGGTCAGCAATAACAGGCTAAGATCGCTGTCGAAGCGATATTTGTAGATCCCATCCTCCATGGCGGGCAGTTGATACTTGGCCTTACCCAACTCAATATCACCATAATTAACTTGATATTCAGCAGTTTGAGGCGTTAAAGGCGTTGGCGCCGCCATCGCAAATACGCTGTGGGTGAGTGCGAGACTCACGAATAACGTTGGAATTGTGCGCAAGTAATGCTCCTTTATATCGCAAACAGATTGCGGCTAACACCGCTTATCCCATTGGCTGAACTGCCAAGCTTAATTGTTTATAGCTGAGGCCATATCGGGTGTAAACAGTTTATAGATCAATATATTAAACTAGAAGGGGATTGACATCACTAAGGTTGCCATATCCGGTTGCCACTCAAACTCAGACAAGTCTACTTTGCCACAGTTCACTGTAACGCCTTCAATACGCAATAATTCCATCTGTTCCTGAAAGGAGACTGAATGCTTTTCGAAGGAAATTTTCCCTTGGCTGTTGAGTACTCTATGCCAAGGAAGTGATAAATGTTCGGGGGCTGATTTGAGCGCCTTTGACACATAGCGGGCACGCCCGGGTAAACCAGCAAAATCGGCCACCTTGCCATAACTGCTGACTTTGCCAGGCGGGATCATCGCGACAATATGCCAAATCTTCGCCATCGGCGAGAGGGTGTTTTGTGTCTCTTGTGTGCTGTTCGTTTCGTCTGGCGTAATGGCCTTATCTTGCTCTAAGTAGCGATAAAGTGGGGATTTATCTTTTGCAAACCGCATGATGATGCCAAATAAAACCATGAATGAGGTGAGCCAGTGTAGCGTTAAATAGCGCCTAAGTGAAACAGCGGACGGCTGATACTGCTGCAATTTAAATCTAAAAAATCGATTGTAATGATTTTTATTAAACTATTTAGTTTTGAATATTGAGAAAACACAGGAATAGTTCATAATAGTGCCAAATTTTTTGACTCACTAAGAGATGAAACAGGCATGGCTGTACTCGATATTCTGACAATTCCCGATGAGCGTCTAAAGCGCAAAGCACAACCCGTAAAAGACATTGAAGCGATTCAGGGATTTATCGATGATTTAATCGAAACCATGTACCACACCGACGATGGTATCGGTCTGGCCTCGACTCAAGTGGGCAGTACAGATGCGGTAATTGTGATCGATTTATCCGAAAATCGCGATCAACCCTTAGTGCTGATTAATCCAGAGATTGTTGAAAAGTCTGGCGAATATGTGGGTGAAGAAGGCTGTCTTTCTATCCCTGGCTATCGCGCCAAAGTGAGCCGTTTCGAAAAGGTCAAAGTCACCGCCTTAGACAGACAGGGCAAAGCGATTGAAATCGAAACCGATGACTTTTTAGCCATTGTTTTGCAACACGAAATCGACCATTTACACGGTAAAGTGTTTATCGAACATTTATCGACGTTAAAGCAGCAAATCGCGTTGAAAAAAGTGCGTAAATACGCCTAAGCAGATGAATTTGCGCGACTGATTGTCGTCATCCTCTAAGTCAAAGCCGCAGTCCGATGCGGCTTTGTTGTTTCTAAGCCTATAAATAGCCAAACAAAAGCGCGATATGTGAAGTTAACGGCTTGTTTTTACAGCAGTGACTCGCTAAGGTAGCGGCAATATGCACGGGTTGCATGGCCTGTGCGCAGTAAGGATACGGTAGGGAAACAGATGAAGACAAAATTCATAGCGCTTGTGGGTGCGCTGGCATCAATTAGCATCTTGCTTGGTGGTTGCAGTGCTTTTTTTAACGGTAACACCACCGAAAAAAACGTGGTTTCCAGCAGTCTGGTTGAATATCTCTATCCAGATGATAAACAACGTGAGGCGCAGCAACCCAGTATTCCTGTATTGCGTCTTCCCATCACGGTTGGCATCGCCTTTTTACCTTCCACCCATTGGCAATCCGAAGCCCTCGATAGCAGCTCGCAAATCGCCTTGCTGGATAAAGTAAAACAATCCTTTGTTAAATATGACTTTATTGACCGTATCGAATTAATCCCCAGCACTTACCTTAAAAATGGCAAAGGTTTTAGCACCTTGCAGCAGGTTGCCCGCTTGCACGATGTCGATGTGATGGCACTGGTGTCTTACGATCAACTGTTACAAAGCAGCGAGAATAAGGCTTCACTGCTGTATTGGACCATAGTCGGCATGTATATGGTGCCCGGCAATGAAAACGCGATCCAAACCTTTGTCGATACTGCCGTTTTTGATATGCGCAGCCAAAAAATGTTGTTTAGGGCGCCAGGCATCAACCAACTTACCGACACGTCAACCGCGGTGAGCGTCACAAACGTGCTACGTGAAAAATCCGCCGAAGGCTTTGAGCTAGCGGTAAACGATATGATCACTAACTTAGACGCCGAATTAGCCCGCTTTAAAACCCGCGTGAAAGAAGAACATATTGCGACCATTGAACATAAACAAGGTTATAGCGGCGGTGGCAGTTTATCCCTATTAATCCTTTCGCTACTGGGCATGTTTGCAATTCGCCGTTTAACTATTTGCCGAGAATAGTTGAGTTGGGGTTATTTAGTGAGATAGGGAAGGTGAGTTAGGAAGATATGCATCCCTTTAAAAGCTTTTGCCTCAAAGCGAGAAAAGTTTGTCGTCAGGTGTGTAGGATTAATTGCCATTGCTTCCCCAGTGGCACGCCGTGAATATGTCCCTATAGGCTCGGCGGCGGCATCCATGCCGCCAACGGTCACTCTTGTAACAATGGCAACCTTTACGACCATTGAACTGTTTATTTGGCTAAAAGCTGGATAGGCATACAGTCATATTTGAAAAATGATAATTTTTATCCTAACTTTGTGCGCGTTTTCACATTTGACTACAAATAAACTTTTTTAAAATCATGCATATATAAACAGCATGGATTAGATAATAGGTTTGGAAAACGCGCATGCGCGTTTTTCCTGATGGTGTATTTGGCAGAAAGTTGATAAGTTCTTTGCATACAGATAGTTAACTGTGCGCGTTTTTACTGGTCCAACGAGATAAACGCGCATGCACACGAATAAAATGTTGTACGGCCAAATTGAACAAGTGCCAATTTTAAGGAATGATGATGAATGAAGAAATAGAGAACCTCTGCGAGTCTTTAGATTCATTGGCCGAAGCAGTGGTAAAGGGGTGGAATGACAAACGAAATTTAAATGAGGTTTTTGGGTGGCATCATCCAGCGATAGACAGGATGGAATTGGCATACATGCCAAAGGCTTTGTCTGAAAAGATTCGAAACGCTAATCTTGAAGTTGATAATGACGAATTTCTTGAGATCGTAGATGGCATTCCCGCTAAATTAGAGCGATTGAAAAGTAGTACTTTACCTCAATTTTTTAGCGGAAACGGTCATCAGGCAATTCCTGCATATATTACGACGCTAAATTGGATATCTAGTGTAATAGAGCCACATTTATCATGGGTGATTTCAAATGATCCTAAAGCTATGCCTCCAGCAATTTCTCGTAGGATTAAAGGGCTTCAAGCAAAAATTGACCAAATCGATATCGATCAAGAAAAGTTACTAAGTCAGATAAAATTAATCAACGAAGCAACAGAAACAGCAGAGTCTCTTCCTTCTGATTTAGAAGATTTAAAAATAGCTCGCAAAAAAGTTGATTCTATTGGTCAGGAGATCACAAAAATATCAGCCAAAGTGTCAACTGCAAAAGAAGAGACCGATAAGTTATTAGCTTCAGTTAGAGAAAACAAAGTTGAAACTGATAAATTAGTAGAAAATTGCGAGGAAGCATACCGAATAACAACAAGCAAAGGCTTGGCTGGGGCTTTTGATCTAAGGGCGAAGCAATTGGCTAAATCTATGTGGGTTTGGGTTTTTGGGTTGCTTTGTGCACTAGGAGCTGCGTGGTATGTCGGCGCTCAGAGAATTGAAATACTTACAGGCTCATTATCCGACCCAGACCCCAAATGGGGGATGGTATTGATGCATTTTCTTCTAGCTATAGTCAGCCTCGGTGCGCCACTTTGGTTTGCCTGGCTTTCAACCAAACAAATCGGTCAGCGATTCAAGCTTGCTGAAGACTATGGTTTCAAAGCCTCAGTCGCAAAAGCATATGAAGGTTATAGAAAAGAAGCAGCTCGCATTGATAAAAAATTAGAAGCGAGGTTATTTGAATCTGCTTTGAGCCGAGTGGAAGAGGCTCCTTTAAGGTTCGTGGATGATTCATCTCATGGAACTCCTTGGCATGAACTGGCCGAATCGAGTGGCTTTAAAGAAGCTTTAAAAAACATACCTGAATTTCGTGACAAAGTTTTTAGTCTTGCTAACAACGCCATCAGTCGTAGTAAGCCCAGTAGTAAAACTAAAGATGGAGACGAAGCCGTACAACAAGTGCAGTCAGCGGACTCGTAAACTCGCCGCTGCTGCAAGCGTTATAAACCATGAGCGAGATGATCGGTAACTGGGAAGATTTACACCAAGATGAGTCAACGAGGTATTTCGACTTCGCTGATGCATACCTAGCTGCAAGTCTTGATGTCTGTGCACGGATGCAAAGCAATACTTCTGAAGATACTTGGCCAAATGCGAGTGTTGCGTTGATGTTGGCTGCTCACTCTGTGGAGCTTTTCCTCAAAGGTGCGTTAATTTCAAGGGGGAGCAAACACTCGCTAAGTCACAAGATTGACGACTTATTTGCTCAATACAGTGCTGTTTTCCCAGAGAATGAATTCAAATTTGATTGTCTTTTTGTGACGGAATATTTGGGTTACTCCGATGACGAAATTAGTAAAGCTAAGGAATTAAAATCACCACAAGCCAGTGTGATATTTCGTTATCCAGTTAATAAGCCAGGTTTAGAGTGGAAAGGGATTTATGGGTTTAACTCGAGCGATTTCACAAAAAACTTGCAGTATTAGGCCAAAGCTATACAAGACTAAGGCAGAGTATTCATGGTTTATAACAAGCGCCTTAAACATCGCGGTCTGCGGCCGCTGGACTCGCAACAAGTTGCTCGCCGTTTAGGCGTGCGTTAGGCCAATACATGAATAGAGCAATTATCTTCGCGGTTCTGCTAATGGCCGCAATTGGTGTCAAGGGAGAAAATGTGAGTATCCAAGATCATCCCAGATATGGAGAAAATCCAATTTATATATTTTTCGAGGCATACATCCAAGATGTCATTGGCTTTCTCCCGAGAGAAAAATCCGAATCCATACAGCGCATGAATATCCAAAAGGTATTTGGCACTCAAGCTTCTGAGTGGCACTCCGTAATAGAAGAGACACTTCATTTATCAAAAACTATCAATGTTGCTATCCTCGATCTGTGGTATCGAAACAGAGAGCATTTTAGAACAGAATCCGGTGAATATGATCCAGTTTGGTTTAGTCAAATCTTTACCGATGAATATATGAAAGACGACAGTCAGGTCGATGTCTGGCCAGAAGGTGCTCTTGAAGCTGCACGGGAACGAATCCAGAATGCTCAGTCTACAAACTAGGCCTAACAAACGGCTGCACCGGACAAATTTCCGCTGTCACCAATTTTGCGCTACGCAGCAAAATTGCCGCCATCAAAAATTTGCTCTGTGAGCCGGGCGTTAACCCATAGATATTTTTATCTGAAGCAGACGCGTTTGAGTTAAGGCTTTGACTCGGAAATTGTCCCAAAGCATGCTGTGTGTTTCTTTAAAACATACAGACTACGCTAATGCTAAACAGGTGAGCCATGGTGATTAGCGATACGACCGTCCGCCCCATGGCCGCTTTTTGGCATCTATGCTATCGCGGTATTTGTGAATCCATTCACATCAGACTGGCTGCCCTACATCCACGGATGGACTCGCTGCGGATCTTCGAGCAAATGCATAGCTTACTCTCGGTAGGAACAGCATGTTTGCCCGTCACTCAAAAATTTTATCTTTTCTTATCTCAACGTATTCCTAGTTTTTAGAGCTTCATATATTAAAATCATACTCTTATAAAATAGGGGAGTGCGATAAGGGCGATGCCGATGGCGATAAGTAGCGCGAAATTGGTGACAAAATAAGGGTAAATCATCAGGGTGAGGCCGACGGCCAGAGGGATGGGGGCGGCTTGGCGTTTGCCGTAGGTGAAAAAGCCAAGACCAAAGAGGCCAAAGACTAAACTCCATAACAATAAAGCTGGATTATCAAACACCTTGAGTTCCTCAATGATTAGCGCTTGGTAAGCGTCGACCTGTGACTGTGTCATATTGGTCAAACGATGGACTAGTGCTGCGCCGCTGAATTGAGTCTACTGCTAAATATCCCTTGGCGTAATTAAGCTTTATTCATCTTATTCGTTGCGTGAATCCACTATTTTAGTGCGCTGTTTTATTTATATTTTTAATACAGTGAGGATTCAGGTTATAGCTCATATAACTCTAGGGGTAAGCCGTCGGGATCGCTAAAGAAGGTGAACTTTTTGCCTGTATATTCGTCGATACGGACGGGTTCGACGGCGACATCATGGGCCGTAAGATGCTCGATCGCCGTTTCAATCGATGCGACGCGAAAGGCGAGATGTCTAAGGCCGCAGGCTTCGGGATAGCTTGGGCGTTTGGGAGGATTGTCGAAGGAAAACAACTCAATTAGACTCATATCCGGCAGTTGTAAATCGAGTTTGTAGGACTGGCGTGCTTCACGATAATGCTCTGCAAGCACGCTAAGGCCAAGAATAGTCACATAAAAGTGTTTGGACTTTTGATAGTCACTGCAAATAATCGCTGCATGGTGAATGCCGAGTAACATGGCTTGCCTCTGTACTGTTTAACTGATGTTTACGCTAGTGTGTTTTAAAAAAGCCAGAGTCACAACTAAGTGTGACTCTGGTGCTAACCTATGATTTTTTATCTTACTTCGCTAGCTGGCTAGTGGACGAGTTCAAATATCGCGGAGGAGAGAGGTGCAAGCTGCAGCTGAACTTGTCCTTCACCTCGCTCGACAATTAACTGCGCCGTATGGTCTTCCAGTAAATCCTTAAGCGGATAGCTTGCATCGGTTAACTGCCATTGCGCAATCAGAGATTGGGGCAGTTTAAGGGAAAATGACTTGGTTTGGGTTTGACTGAAGTTACTGACAATAATCAGCTTTTGGCCTTTGTTATCGGCGGTATGGGCCTCAAAGCGGACAAAGGCAAAGGTTGAGTCATCATAACCCGTTGCACTGCCATTGTTTGTCTTATTGTTAGCCTTATTACTAGCCTTTGCTGCCGATACCGCGCTGCGGTTGGCAGCATCCAGCGAGTCATATTGCCCCAAGAGTGCAGGCGCATTTTTCCCCGTGCTCAGGTTCAATAATTTTTGGTAATAGTTGCGTAGCGCAACTTCTGTGGCGGTTGATTGGCCACCATCAAACTTACCTTGATTCATCCAGCGCTGAAGGGCGGGAACACCCGCATAATCAAAAATACTGGTGCGTGACGCATGGCCAAAGCCTAGGTTTTGCGTCGCCGCTTCTCCCACTTCTTGACCAAAATAAAGCAAGGTGGGTGAGGTACTTAAGGTTGCTGACACCACCATCGCGGGCAGGGCGTAGTGGGGATCGACCGTATCTGTTGAGGTGTTACCAGTTAAGGCGCCTAAAAAGGCGGCATTGGCGATGCGCTGCTCGTCGTGATTTTCTAAAAAATGCAGCATATGCGAGTCGATATCTTGGACTTTGGCCTGATCCGCGGCGATCTGCGCGGTACTTTTTTGTCCTGCCATAATGGCTTTGAGAGTGTCGTAAAGATCGACCTTGTCGTAAAGGTAGTCCATTTTGCCGAGCTGAATATAGTCGCGATAAAGCGCGGGGTTGTAGACCTCCGCTAAGATAAAGGCTTCTGGATGACTATGTTTTATATGACTATTTAAATAGCTCCAAAATTCGACGGGCACCATTTCGGCCATATCGTAACGAAACCCATCGACTCCCATCGTTAACCAATACTGGGCAATTTGATTGAACTTGATCCAAGAGTTAGGTAATTCACGGGTTCGTTGCTGCCAAAAAGCATAGTGCTGCTCGGTGCCGAGTGTGGCATAGCGTGGCGGCAGTGCGGGGAAATCATGGCTGCCATCGGGGCGGACACCGTAGTTGATTTTAACGGTTTCATACCAGTCGTTCATATCCGGCTTGGCAAGGCGTGAGCCGTTTCCCGTCCATTTGGCGGGGATCTCTTCAAATTGACCATCACTTAGGGGATGCGACTCGCCGCCTAAAGGTTTGAGGCTATCAGGCAAATCGGGCACTTGAAAGCCAGAGGACTGCTTTTTATCAGTCACATAGTAAAAGTTATTATGCTTTGCATATTCAAGGGTTTGATTATCATCTTCACCAAAATCGCGTACGCCCTCGGGCTTAGTGATGGAATGGTAATTACGCGCCACATGGTTGGGCACTATATCGATAATCACCTTTAAGCCTTGCTTGTGGGTGCGCTCGATAAGTGCTTGAAACTCCTGTAAACGCTTGGCGGGATCGACAGCTAAATCGGGGTTTACGTTGTAATAATCTTTAACCGCATAGGGCGAACCGGCTCGGCCCTTAACTACATCGGGATCATCATTACTGACGCCAATCGCACTGTAATCGCCAATTAAGGCGTGGTGGGGCACCCCCGTATACCACACATGGGTAACGCCTAAGTCTTTGATACTTTTGAGCGCTGTGTCATCAATATCATTAAATTTACCCACACCGTTTTCGCTAATCGTGCCCCAAGGTTTATTGGTGGTGTTTTTATTGCCATAGAGTCTGGTAAAGACTTGATAAACAATGGGTTTAAACTTATTTGCTTGCTCACTATTGTGATGGGCTGGCAGGATTTCGCCTTCGGCCACATTTGGATTGGCTTCCATGGTTTTAGCCGCCACTGCTTGTAACGCCATTGCTTGAGTGGTGATTGCTGGGGCGGCCATGGTGCAAAAGGTGCTAATGCTGCTGAGGGCTAATAGGGTTAATCCCTGTTGCCAGCGATAAGCGCGACGTTTGCTGCTGTTAGATAATAGAAAATTCAACCTAGATTCCTTTACTGACTTGGCGGCCAAACTGTGGTTTGGCCGCGCTGTTAGCTAAGCATGCTTAGCTGTTTGATTGAGTATGGGTTATTGGTGATTAAGCTCAAGCAACATGACGCCAGTATGGGGCAGAGTAACTGATTGATTAAGCTTGAACTTATCCCCTGTGAAGACTGAGTTTACCGAGCTATTTCCCGCCAATACCTTGTTAAATCGGCTTAAATCCAGCGTTTGTGTTTGGTTATTCTTGTTGTAAATCACCATCACTTTATCCGCATCGGCTTGGTAGCAGGCATTGCCCGCTGTGGGGTGTTTTGCCGCGCATCGAAATTGCACATAAACGCCGTTTTGCGGCACAAAGTGCAGTAAATCGCCTGTTTGCAGCGCGGCTGAATGTTTACGGTAATTGAGTAGGGTGCGTACAAACGCAAGCGCTTGTTGCTGTTTTGCGTTTAGCCCTTTACCGCTAAAACCGCTTACCTTGCTATTGGCAAAGCCACCCGGAAAATCGCTACGCACTACACCGTCGTGGCGGCCTTCGGTTGGGCTGGTCATCAATACTTCTGTGCCGTAAAACAGCTGTGGAATCCGTTTGGCCGTTAACACATAGGTGAGGGCCATTTGGTACAGCGGCAGGTTTTCTTTCAGCAGACTATAAATCCGATTGGTGTCGTGGTTGCCTTCAAAGAGGACTAACTGGCTTGGGTTAGCATACACCACATCATTCGCTAACATCTCGTAAAGCTTGATAAAACCAGTATCCCAGCCTTCGGGCTCGTTTAGGCTTTCAACCAGCTTTTCATAGAGTGGAAAGTCCATCAGGCTAGGTAAATCCGAGCGATAGCCATCGGCATTGATTTTGCCTTTTTGCCAATAGGAGACGGTAATGGGATTGGCGGTCCACTCTTCGCCGACAATATTAAAATGTGGGTATTCGGCCATTAAGGCCTTTGACCATTTGGCTAAAAAGGTTTTATCAGCGTAGGAGTAGGTGTCTTCGCGAATGCCCGAAAGCCCTGCGTATTCCACCCACCAAATGCTGTTTTGAATTAGATAAGTCGCAAGTTTTGGGTTGCGCTGATTGAGATCGGGCATCGAATCGACAAACCAACCGTCGACAAAGTCACTTTTATCCTGTGTGTCGGCGTAGGGATCTTGCACTGTGGTGCGTCTATGACTGGTAAAACTCGGGCTGGTAGAACTGGCGGCTGGAGCCGTTTTGGCATCAGTGATATTGGGCTTTAGTGGGTAGTTGAGCCAGTCACTGCTCGGTAAATCCTTTAACCACCAATGGTTTGAGCCGATATGGTTAAGCACTACGTCTTTAATCACCCCAAGACCATGCTGTTTGGCCTCTGTGACTAACTTTTGGTAATCCTGATTGCTGCCAAAACGCGGGTCAACCCGATACAGATTGGTAATGGCGTAACCATGGTAGGAGTATTGGGCTTGGTTATTTTCAAGCAGTGGGTTGATCCACAGCTGAGTGACACCTATTTTGGCTAAGTAATCTAAGTGCTGGCGTATACCTTCGATATCGCCGCCATGGCGGCCATCGGAATTATCAGGCGCCGCATGCTCGAGCATATCGGCTTGATTGTCATTGTTTGGGTTGCCATTGGCGAATCGGTCTGGGGTGATAAGGTAAATCACATCTTTATTACTAAAGCCTTGGCGTTCGCGGCTGCCATCTGCCCGCGCAGCTAAAGTGTAGGGCAGTTGGAAGAGCTGCTTGTCGCCAGCGAGAATGCGGATATCAAAGGTCTGCGGCTTGGCTTGGCGCAAATCTAAATTGATAAACAAATAATGGGGATTATCCGTCTGCTCTATTCCTTCAAACACCACATCTTGGCCAGTAATCTCAACCTTAAGTTGCGTCGCATCCGCGGGCAGTGCATTGCTGTGGAGCATCAGTTGCAGCTTAGGATTATTCATGCCCGCCCACCAAGAGAGCGGTTCGAGATGAAAAGATGCTGTACTGCTGACGGGGCTATTGTTGGTCTGCGCCGAAATAGATAAGGGAGAAGAGGCGGTTAACACAAGGGCGAAGAGTAGACTGTGACGTATCATACTATGGGCCTTTTATCGGGTAGGTTTTAAGTGTGACGTATCATACTATGGGCCTTTTATCGGGTAGGTTTTAAGTGTGACTTTAGAAATAAAGAGCGGCGTATCATCTCACTATTATTATGGGTAAAAAGAAAAGCCTGCTTCACAGTGAAGCAGGCTTTTACGATGACAGCTTACAGAGAGTAGGTTAAACCAAGGAAATATTGTCTACCGAAGTATTGAATTGTTCCGGTTTGATGCTCTTCACCAAAGTAAGTTTTATTAGGCTCATCGGTGAGGTTATTGATTTGGAACAGGAACTTAAGTCCGTTGTCCAGCGCATAAGAAGCCTGATAATCCACAATCGTTTCTGCATCAAAGAACGCCAGTTGAGATTCAACCGCAACTTGCTCTGACACATAACTACTACGGTATCTCATGCTCACACGGGTATCGAAACCATCCAAGGTGTAGAACAGGGTAGTGTTCAGCACGTTTTCTGACAGACCTGGTAATGGAATGGTCAGGTTAGAACCGCTTAAGTCTGTAGTGAATTCCACTTCACTGTCTGAATAGGAATAGCTACCAGTGAAACCTAAACCATCTAAAGGTGACGGTAGGAAATCAAACACTTGGGTATAGCCTAACTCGATACCACGGATATAACCGCCTTTATCGTTGTTGATGGCTGTTTGATATTGGCCTTCATCTTTAACAACTGGGAACTCAACGCCATTGTCGATAATTGTATCGGGCACGATAAAGCCATTCGCTTCAAAATCAAATGGTTGAATAGTGAAGTTGTTGATGAAAGATTTAATATCTTTATAGAACAAGGCCACAACGACCGCACCTTCAGACTCTTCAAAGTAGTGCTCGTAGGACAAGTCATATTGATCCGCATAGAAAGGATCTAATAACGGACTGGTGTTACCCCACGCATTGTACTTTTTGTATCCTGGCGTAGCAGAGTCGTCATACCAAGAACCCATACCTGACTTTAACTTGTCGATTGGTGGGCGTGACATCACAGAGGCCGCTGCAAAACGCAGTTGATCGTTTTCAGTCAGGTGGAAGGTTAAGTTCAGTGACGGTAAGTAGTCGGTATAGGTTTTGCCGACCTTGTTACGGATATAATCCGTGCTTACGACGCCTTGCTCATCGGTAATGGCTTCACCTAAACCATAACCAACTTGTTGCAGACCCGTACTGCTTTGATCTGTGTGTACGACACGTACACCTAAGTTACCTGTGACTTTAACATCGCCGATATCGAAGTCTAAGTTTGCCTGCACGTAACCGGCTAATACATCTTCATTGACCGCGCCGCTTTGGATCATGGTCCAGTTATTTGACCAGTTCGCCGTTGGAGTGAAAGGTGATTGGCCAGTTGCCGCCAGTTGTGCGTTCACCAGTTCAATGGCTTTGTTAAAGTCAATGGCGAGGAAACTTGGGTAACCTGCTAATTCACCACCAAAATCTACCACTTTGGCCATATCGCCGTTCAGTGCTAGGACTGGTTGATTATCAGGGTTTTTACCAAACTCGAAACCGTAACCTGCCTGTGAACGCTGTGCGTTGAATTCACGTTCAGCATAACGCACACCAAAATCAACAGAAGAGACAAAGCTGGTGTCTAGGACATAGTTAAAATCGAGTTTGTAGGCAATCAGATCGTTTTGCTGATTATACGGCCACATACCCACTTCTTTAAGACCTAGGGTCGAGGTATTTGTGTAGTCGTTAGCAAAGCTGACATCTGCAGGATTTAAGCCATTCAGTTGATAAGTAACAGATTCAGCTGAGCGAACTTCATTGCCTAGATCATCGTACAACACGGCGCGAGTACCGCCGTTAACGAATTCACCATCGGCTTTGGAATAGCTGACATCGGCCGCCACTGTCAGTGCGCCACCGTTATTCCATTCAAGGTTCAAAGAGCCTGAAGTCAATTCTGAGTATTTTGAGTCGTTATCGTTGATCACGAAAACCGCAAAGTTATCCGTGCCATCAGTAGAGACTGTACCACCCGTCATAGAACCGTTTTCGACAACGGCATCGCTGATAGTGCCGTTTTTCAATGACTTGACGCGGAAACCACGGGCAAAGTTTTCAGAGGTAAATTTAGAGTGAAATAGATCGCCTTTCACACTCAGGCTATCACTCGGTTGCCAATGGATAGCAGCCATATAACCATCACGGGTATCGTCGCCGCCTTTTTGTTGCAGTTCAAAACCTTCACTAATCGCTTCGGTTACACCGTCACCGTTAACGTCTTTTTTATCATCATTAAAACGTAACCCAATGAATTGACTTGCAACATAAGGTTGATACAGGTGAGCATAGCCCACAGCAACCCCTAAGGTGTCTTCCAGGAATTTACCTTGATAAGCGAGACTTAAACGATTGCCGTATTGCTCTGCATCGGAGATTTCATCGGCGCGATCGTTAAAGCTGCCGCGGGCATTGATATTGAATGATTGATCTTTGTCATTCTTCAGCGGATCGGCGGTTTTTAATTCAACCGTACCGGCCACGCCGCCTTCGATCAGTGAGGCTTTAGGTGTTTTGTAAACCGCTGCCTGACTAATTAATTCGGATGGATATTGGTCAAACTCAATGGCGCGTTTACCACCAGTGGTCACCTGTTCGTGGCCATTGAGGGTTGCAAACACGAAATCGCCATCCAGACCACGGATGTTCAAACCACTAGCTTGGCCGCCAGTACGAACAGCGGTGACGCCTGGTAAACGGGTTAACGCATCGGCGATAGATTGGTCGGGCAGGGCGCCGAGATCGTCGGCAGAGATAGATTCAGATACGGTATCGCCAAAACGTTTTTCATTAAGCGATTTGATCACACTAGTTCTGAAGCCTTTAACTTGGATTACTTCAATTTCGGCATCTTTTGCTTTTAGGTCTTTTTCTTTTACATCATCTGCTGCGTAGGAGTGCATACTGGCGCCTGCAGCAACGAGTGCTAAGGTCAGCAAGCTGGGTTTAAATCGCATCATTTCTATCTTCCCCTTGAAGTCGCTTTTTACCGCTTATGTAGAGCGTTTTATCGTTATTACCGCATTGTTTTTGCGGCCTTTTTTTGGTATCTCGGCGCTTAATTGACTGCATAAGTGCTGCGTTTATGACCAAATTGTTATGCAACGGTGAAGATACTACTCCCGAGAATCTTGGCGTCACAATATTGTGCATACGTATTCAATAGGTCATTGGCCTGCCAAAACCGGCATTTCGGCCAAAAAAACTCCGATTTTATCTCTGGCTATTTCAACGCAACCTTATGTTAGTAAAGGGTTAATTTTATCTTTATCAGACAAGTCTAATGATAGTCTGTTTTGCATACGTATGCAGGCGTATTGAACCTTATTTCCCTGTTCACGTATGCTCGTTGCCACTAATACAAGCCGTAGCGCCTTTACTCCGCAGTAACATGATTGTAACTGCTCATGTGAGAGTTTTTGGGTTAGCGCGCTGAAGAATAAGGATAAAGGGGCAATATGAGTGAGTTAACTTGGTGGCGTGGAGCCGTGATCTATCAAATCTATCCACGTAGCCTTTTGGATACTAATGGTGATGGCGTTGGCGATCTGCGCGGTATTATCACCAAGTTGGACTATATTGCCAGCCTGAATGTGGATGCCATTTGGATTTCGCCGTTCTTTAAATCGCCCATGGACGATTTTGGTTACGATATCAGTGACTATCGTGAGGTGGATCCACTGTTTGGTTCGATGCAGGATTTCGATGAGCTGATCGAAAAAGCCCATCAACGTGGCATTAAAGTCATTATCGACCAAGTGCTCAGCCATACGTCGGATCAGCATGCTTGGTTTTGTGAGAGCCGCGAGAGCCGCACCAATCCTAAGGCCGATTGGTATGTGTGGGCCGATCCTAAAGAAGATGGAACGGCGCCAAACAACTGGTTAGCGATTTTCGGTGGTTGCGCCTGGGAGTGGGAACCGCGCAGACAACAGTATTATCTGCACAACTTTTTACGCAGTCAGCCCGATATAAACTTCCATAATCCTGAAGTGCGTCAAGCCGTGTTAGATAATGTGGAGTTTTGGTTGAAGAAGGGCGTCGATGGTTTCCGCTTAGATGCCATTACCTTCTGTTATCACGATGAGCAGCTTAGGGATAATCCGGCAAAACCTAAGGATAAACGCCAAGGTCGCGGATTTAGTGAAGATAATCCCTACGCCTATCAGTACCATTACTACAATAATGATCGTCCGCAAACGATTCTATTTATTGAAGAATTGCGCCAGTTGATCAATCGCTATCCGGGTGCTGTGACCTTAGGCGAAGTCTCCGCTGAGGATTCTCTCGCCGTGATGGCTGCCTATACCAAGGGTGAAGAGCGCTTACATATGGCCTACAGTTTCGAGCTGCTGACCGATGACTATAGCGCCGCTTATATTCGCCAAACCGTCGAGGCACTCGAAGCGAGTATTGGTGATGGTTGGCCTTGCTGGGCGATTGGTAACCACGATGTGCAGCGCGTTGCAAGCCGTTGGGGACGGGGCAAGCAAACCCACGACATGGTGAAAATGCTTAATGCCATGCTCAGCTCACTTCGCGGCAGTGTTTGTAGTTACCAAGGAGAAGAGCTTGGCTTAACCGAGGCGCCAATTGAATACCATGAATTGCAGGATCCCTTCGGTAAAACTTTCTGGCCAATGTTTAAGGGCCGTGACGGTTGCCGCACTCCGATGCCGTGGGAACAGCACGCCGATTTTAGCGGCTTTAGCCAAGTAACACCTTGGTTGCCTGTGGCGAATGCACACAGAGCATTGGCGGTCGATGTGCAGGAAGCCGATCCCGCTTCAATGCTGCAGGGCTATCGTCAGTTCCTCGCGTGGCGCAAAGGCTATCCTATTTTAATTGAAGGGGAGATTGAGTTCCTCGACGCGCCTGAACCTTTATTGGTATTTGTGCGCACGCTCGGTGAGCAAAAGTTACTGGTGTGCTTCAATCTGCTAGATCAGGAAATTGAATGGTCACTGAAGGAGCTCAACCTGCAGCAAGAAATTACCGGTCACGGGTTGAAAACTGCGCAAAGGGTCGCCGACACATTGACATTTTCGGCCTACGCCTGCTTTTATGCGCTGTTGAACTAGTTTTCAACCGCGCATAACACCACTTCGGATGGGCAGCACAAATTCATTGTGACTGTCTGTCGTGGTACGAAAACGCCTAAGGGACATTCCCTTTAGATAATAAAAACATGATTAGAGAGCACAACTATGGCGTCATCTATAAACACCAGCAGCCACACGAGCAGCGTGAGTGAGGCGGGAAACGGTAATTATCGTTTTGCGTTAGTCTCATTGACCTCACTGTTTTTTATGTGGGGCTTTATTACTTGTCTGAACGATATTCTGATCCCCCATCTTAAGGCGGTGTTTTCACTCAATTACACCCAAGCGATGTTGATCCAGTTCTGCTTTTTTGGCGCTTATTTTCTGGTGTCGATCCCTGCGGGACAGCTGGTTAAACGACTCGGTTATCAAAAAGGCATAGTCACAGGGTTAGTGATTGCGAGTATCGGCTGTGGTTTGTTCTACCCAGCAGCGTCCTTTGCGACCTACGGATTGTTCCTCGGCGCGCTGTTTGTTCTGGCCTCAGGGATCACGATTTTACAAGTGGCGGCTAACCCTTATGTTAACGCGCTAGGTAGCAGCCAGACGGCATCGAGCCGCTTAAACCTGACGCAAGCCTTTAACGCGCTAGGGACCACAGTTGCGCCATTTTTTGGCTCGATTTTGATTCTGTCCGTTGCAGCCACGGCATCCTCTGAATTAGCGCAAGCCAATGCCGAGGCGGAAGTGGTTAAGCTACCTTATTTACTGTTAGCGACCGCACTTGCCGTACTGGCGGTGATTTTCGCTAAGCTCGATTTGCCGGTGATCCGTGAACACAGCGAAGCCGCTGCGGGCGAAGTACAAACCCATTTAGGCAAGACTAGCGCACTGCAAAGCACCCATTTGGTGTTAGGTGCGGTGGGGATTTTTGTTTATGTGGGCGCAGAAGTGTCGATTGGTAGCTTCTTAGTTAACTTCCTCGGCGAATCACACATCGTCGGCATGCCAGAAGAGCAAGCGGCCCATTACATCGCCTATTACTGGGGCGGCGCTATGGTCGGGCGCTTTATCGGTTCGGCGGTAATGCAAAAAATTCCTGCTGGCACAGTGCTGGCTTTCAATGCCTTGATGGCGGCATTGTTGGTGCTGGTGGCGATCACCAGCAGCGGCACGCTGGCGATGTGGGCGATTTTGGGCGTGGGATTATTTAACTCGATTATGTTCCCCACTATTTTCAGCTTAGCGCTGCGTGACCTAGGTCCGCACACGTCGCAGGGTAGCGGTATTCTCTGTTTAGCCATTGTGGGTGGTGCGATTGTGCCATTGTTACAAGGCGTGTTAGCCGATAACTTAGGCATTCAATTGGCTTTTGTTCTGCCAGTAGTGTGCTACGGTTTTATCCTGTTCTATGGAGCGAAAGGCTCTAAAATGTAACGGCATTGGCCATTTCGATAAAAGCGATCCCCATGGATCGCTTTTTTATTGGACTTTTTTGCCTCTAAAAGGCAACTGGGCATCTGTTTACTTGCGTATTAGTGCCTGACCTCCTATGATCCCCCGGTTTTATTACTCACGGTGACCTGTAAATGTTGAATTCTCCGCTTTCTGCCAGCTCGAATGAATTAGTGATCAGTATCTTAGCTATGGTACTGAGCGAAGGAAAACCCTTAGACCGGGCCTATTCTCAGCATTTTTCGGGGTTAAAGTTAGTACCCGCCGAACAGGCGCGTATTGCCACTGTGACGGGCGATATTCTGCGCCGGTTAAATCTGTATTGTTTCTTAGCCGAAATTAAGCCGGAAGAAATGGAGCGCTTAGGCTCCAAGCTGCTTAATGTGTGGCATTTATTCCACAAGCTAGAACTGCCTAAGATGCAGTATTCCTTGCCAGTCGATGCCGAGCGTTTAGCCGAGCGTATCGAGCAGGCGCAGCGCCAACCCGTACTTTGGGACGGTTGCCCTGAATGGCTAGATGCTATGGGTCAAGCCCAGCTTGGTGCATCCTGGGAGAAGGAGCGCGCCGCCTTAAGCACTCCGCCAAAACGTTTCCTGCGGGTCAATGGTCTTAAAGTGAGTCGTGATGAGCTAGCGCAAAAACTGGCGGCCGAGTTTGTCACCACCCAAGCGGTGGAGAGCGTTGATTCAGCCCTTGAAGTGACCTCAGACTCCGCGCTGTTTCGCACTAACTGCTTTAAAGACGGTCTATTCGAGCAACAAGATGCGGGCTCACAACGTGTGGCCGCCGCGCTCGATGCCAAACCGGGGATGCGAGTGATCGATGCTTGCGCGGGAGCGGGGGGCAAGACCCTACATATCGCCGCGCAGATGCAGGGTAAAGGCCGTTTATTGGCGATGGATGTGGAGCAATGGAAACTCGACAACCTCAAGGAACGCGCCCGCCGTAATGGCGCCCACAATATCGAAACCCGATTAATTGTGGGTTCTAAAACCATTAAACGCTTAAAACTCAGTGCAGACCGTGTGCTACTCGATGTGCCTTGTTCTGGCCTTGGGGTATTAAAGCGCAATCCCGACGCCAAATGGCGTGATACCGCCGAACGTTTGCCGGTACTGATGGAGCTGCAAAAGCATATCTTAAGCAGCTATAGCCGCATGGTGAAGGTTGGTGGCATTGTGGTATACGCGACCTGCTCAATTTTCCCCTGTGAAAACCGCGGTCAAGTGGATGCTTTCTTAGCGGAAAACCCCAATTTCCGTTTACTAGAAGATGAAACCATCAGCCCCGCCGAGACGGGTTTCGATGGGTTTTATTTAGCAAAACTTGAGCGAATTCAAGAATAAACCCGCATTTTATCTCGCCACTAAAGCACGTTTTCATCCATAATTGAAAAGTTGCTTTAGTGCGACTAAATACCTAAAATTCACCCCTGATTTACAAAGATTGTTCATCTTAGTAAGGTCGTTAACTTAAGCGCTAAATGACTAAGGGATGTATGGACGAAGGAATTGCGGTTACGGGCAGTATCGGCGAGATTAATGCTCATTTTAATCAAAGCGTTAGCTTAGAATGCTATAACGGCATCTTGTCTATGCTGCTTAATGGCGCGCCATTAGCAGAAATTCTCCATGCTTTAGTGTTAAAAATTGAAGATCAGCGTTTAGGTACGCACGCCTCCGTATTGCTACTCAGCGAAGACGGCAAAAAGCTACTCACGGGCGCCGCCCCCCATTTACCCGACAGTTATAACCAAGCTATCCATGGAGTCGAAATTGGTCCTGGGGTTGGCTCCTGCGGTACCGCGGCGTTTACTGGTCAACGGGTGATTGTCGAAGATATCGAGCATCATCCCTATTGGGCACTGTATAAAGAGTTTGCATTAGCCCACGGGCTGAGAGCCTGTTGGTCTGAACCTATCAAAGATAGTCAAGGCAAGGTGTTAGGTAGTTTTGCCATGTATTATGAGGAGGTTAAATCGCCGACTGCCGCGGATTTAACCTTGATAGCCGAGGCGGCGAGACTGGCGAGTTTAGCGGTAGAGCGCAGTCGGTCACTCGAGTTTCAGCGCCTTGCGGTGAAAATATTTGATCGCCTACCTCTGTCGTTAGTCATCACCAATGCCAGCCATTCCGTGCTCTATGCTAACGATGCATTCACCCAGATGGTTTATCCTGAAACCACTGATATTCATGATTTTTGCCCCGAACACTTTTTCTCTCCCTCTGAGCCCCACGAAATCGATTCGCTGTTTCAACATCTGTCTGAGGGCAAAATGTGGCAGGGTGAGTTGATTGGCCTGCGCAATAACGGTGAAACCTTTTACCTCGATTTAACCGTGACCGTGTTTCGTGAGCCCCATAGCAACGAGAATGGTTTTGCTTGGTTATTTTCCGATATCAGTGAACGTAAAAAGGCGGCGCAGTTAATTAAGTATCAAGCCAACAATGATTCCCTCACCGGGCTGGCAAACCGTAATGCCTTGTTTAGACAAATCCAAGAGCTGATCTCCGCCGACAGCTTAACCCCGGGTTTCAGCTTTATGCTGATGGATTTGGACAACTTTAAACAAGTGAACGATACCTATGGCCACGACAAAGGGGATGCGTTGCTGGTGCAGGTCGTGGAGCAGATTAAGACCTGTTTAAATGAGCAAGCGGTATTCTCTCGCTTGGGAGGCGATGAGTTTGCGCTGCTGCTGCCGGGCCTTGTGACACAAAGAGAATTGTCACATCTAGCGGAGAAAATTAATCAGCAGGTTTATCGCCGCTATGAGCTGTCCCAAGATAAAGGGGTGTATAGCTCCGTGAGTATTGGGATTGCGCGCTTTCCCGAGGATGCGCTGGATTTGGAGCAGCTGTTGAACTGCGCCGATCAGGCCATGTATATCTCCAAGGCCAATGGCCGTAACCGCTATCATTTTTTCACCGAGCAAATGCAGCAGAATGCCGAGCGCATTGCGAATTTACATACACTGCTGAAACAAGCCTTAGAGCAAGAAGCCTTCGAGCTGTATTTTCAGCCGATTGTGGATGCGACAACTGGGCTTGTTCTGCGCGCCGAAGTACTACTGCGTTGGCAGCACGAGGGGCAGTTTATTTCCCCCGATGAGTTTATTCCTATCGCCGAGAACAGCGGTTTAATCGTTAATATTGGTCGCTATGTACGTAAAGCTGTGATGCAAACCATCATCGATATGCAAGCATTGGGGTGGCCAATCAATTTAGCGGTGAACGTATCGACCTTTGAGTTTTGGTCCCACGAGTTGCAGGACGCGTTTTGCGACTCCTTTGCCGATATTATCGAAGAGCTGGGGTTAATTGAGTTTCCCTACGAGCTTATCACTTTAGAAATCACCGAATCGCTGCTGATGAAACAGCATGTGCATTTAATCCAAGTGCTCAACGAGTTACGCGGCAGAGGCATTAAAATTTCCCTCGATGACTTTGGTACTGGTTATTCTTCCTTATCCTATTTGGCAAATTTCCCGATCGATCAAATCAAAATCGATAAGAGTTTTATCGATAGGTTGGATGAAGGCGAGCGCCACCTCGCATTGATTGAGGCGATTGTGCGCTTAAGTCATGCGCTGAATTTGAGTGTGACGGCAGAAGGGGTCGAAACCGATGCGCAGCTTAAGGTGATGATGGAAAACCATATTCAAGAAATTCAAGGCTATATCTTTTATAAGCCCATGCCCAAGGCGGCATTTTTTGAGTTACTTGCCGAGCAAGCTGCGGCCCATCACCATTCATGATGAGTTCAAACTAACCTCAAAAAAAGAAGAGCGCCATAGGCGCTCTTTGTTTATCACTTAGCCGCTAGCTGGCCGTTAATCACCAAACTTAAGTATTCGGTAAAATCATGCCCATGGTTTTGTAACATCTTAGGGAACATCGAAATCGGCGTCGAACCCGGGAAGGTATTGATTTCGTTGAGCAGGATTTCATTATCTTGGGTTAAGAAAAAGTCGATGCGTGACAGATGGCGAAGCTTCATGCCCTTAAAGGCTTTAATCGCATAGGCGCGGATCTGCTCGCTAATGTCAGTTGGTACGTTTTGCGCGACCACATCGGTGCGGGCCTTACTGCTCTTGGCGTATTTTTCATCGAAGGTGTAGAAGGTATTACTATCGCAGATGATTTCGCCAGGCAGGGTCGCAACCACTTCGCCTTGATACTCATAAACAGCGACTTCAAGCTCACGGGCTTTAATGGTTTTTTCGACAATCACATAGGGTGCATAACCAAAGGCATCTTTTAACACGCCAGCGACTTTGTTGCTGTCATCGACTTTATAGCAACCCACAGAAGAGCCCTGAGATGCGGCTTTAACGAAAATCGAACCCCAATTTTCGAGCGCGGCTTGGGTTTGGGCAATCGCTTCATCATCGTATTGATTTAAGAAGATATAAGGTGTGTTAGGAATGCCTAAGGCACTGAACCACATCTTAGCGGTGATCTTGTTAAAACAGTTGCTGCTGGCTTCGGATTCGCAACCAAAGTAGGGCAGTTGAATAAGGTTAAAGTACGACTGGATGTCGCCTGTCTCGCCCGGATAGCCGTGAATGCAAGGGATCACATAATCCACAGGCCAAGGCGCCTTGGTCTCATCACGGAAGCGGATTTCGCGGTTATTGGTCAGCTCACAGTCATCGCCAGCGGCGGTTTGGTATTGGCCAAACTTGTCCAGTACTACGCGCAGTACATTAAACTGCTCGGATTTTGCTAATGAGGTTTCAAAATAATTAGCCGACAGTAGGGAAATATCGTGTTCCGCACTTCCACCGCCGCACAGCAAAAGTAAATTGATTTTTGACATTGTGATTCCTCGATTGAGCAAAATGCTGTTGAGTTGCCTTTTGCAACTCGCTTACTAACGACAACTAGGTGACTTCCTGCCACAGGCTTTTATCTGCGCTAAGCACATAAGTTAGCCGCAGCCATCTTAGATTTCTTGCCCCCTAAAGTGCAAGGACTCAGGCAAAGGAGTTTGACCGAGTGATGAATTTTAACGCATTTTTACTGGGCAATAAAAAACGCGCCGAGGCGCGTTTTAAAGTATCAGTCTTTTAACGGACAAATTAGAAGTTCGCAGTGCGAGGCGCGCGTGGGAATGGGATCACGTCACGGATGTTCGATACGCCCGTCACGTAAGACACTAAACGCTCGAAGCCCAGACCGAAACCTGCGTGTGGAACTGTGCCGTAACGGCGCAGATCGCGGTACCACCAGTAATCTTCTTTGTTCAGATCCATTTCTTCTAAACGCATATCCAGTACGTCTAAACGCTCTTCACGTTGTGAACCACCGATGATTTCACCTATGCCTGGGGCTAATACGTCCATTGCGGCAACGGTTTTACCGTCTTCGTTGAGGCGCATGTAGAAAGCTTTGATATCTTTTGGATAGTTCTTCACAACCACGGGGGCTTTGAAGTGCTCTTCGGCCAGATAACGCTCGTGCTCAGAGGATAAGTCGATACCCCAAGACACTGGGAATTCGAACTCACGACCACATTTTTGCAGGATCTCAACCGCATCGGTGTAATCCACTTGGGCGAAATCACTCGATACGAAAGACTGCAGACGCTCAATCACGGTTTTATCCACGTGCTGGGCGAAGAATTGTAAATCGTCCATACGCTCAGCTAATACCGCGTTAAAGGCGTATTTCAGCATGCCTTCGGCAAGGCTTGCGATATCGCTTAAGGTCGCGAAGGCCACTTCTGGCTCAACCATCCAGAATTCCGCTAAGTGGCGGCTGGTGTTTGAGTTTTCAGCACGGAATGTCGGACCAAAGGTATAGATTTTTGACAGGGCGCAGGCGTAGGTTTCGCCGTTCAGCTGGCCCGATACGGTTAAGAAAGCCTCTTTACCGAAGAAGTCTTTGTCATAGTCTACTTTGCCATCGCTGGTGCGCGGCAGGTTTTCCATATCCAGTGTGGAGACACGGAACATTTCACCCGCGCCTTCACAGTCTGATGCGGTGATCAGCGGTGTAGACACCCACACGAAACCATTTTCGTGGTAGAAACGGTGAATCGCTTGAGATAAACAGTTACGTACGCGGGCAACGGCACCAATGATGTTGGTACGTGGGCGTAAGTGCGCCAATTCGCGTAAATGCTCGATTGAGTGACGCTTAGCCGCCATTGGGTAAGTGTCTGGATCTTCAACCCAACCCGTCACTTCAACGTGTGTGACTTGCAGCTCATAGGCTTGGCCAGCGCCAGGAGATTCCACAATCTCACCGGTTACGATCACAGAGCAGCCAGCTGTCAGCTTTAACACTTCGTTGTCGTAATTTTCTAAGCTATTTGGCACAACACCTTGGATAGGATTAAAGCAGGAGCCGTCATAGACAGCTAAAAAAGAGATGCCAGCTTTCGAGTCACGACGGGTTCTGACCCAGCCACGGACTGTGACTGTCGAACCAACTGCGTACTCACCTTTAAATACAGAAGCGACCGATGCAATGCTCATTGTTGCTTAGTTCTCCAACGAAACGTTTTATATGAAAATTTTTGGAGGTTTATATTACCTTGCTGGTGGCTTTTCTCAAGCTGAAAAAGGTATCCTGAGGTTAATATTACTAATATTGAGTGATAGGGTGCCTTAAAACTTGGGAGGCGGTATGCGGAAAGTCAAAATATTTCAGATGATCCTCGCCACATTATCCATTCTTGGCTGGACCTTGGCGGTGTACGCGCTGATGGTGTTTGGCGAGGCTCGCCCCGAACGAGAGGTCGGATCCTACTTGAGTCGCGGTGAAACCTTCAGACACTATTGGGACCCAAGCGAAACCGAATTACTGCAATACATCATTTGGGGCTGCGGTGCGATAAGCCTGATCAGTCTGGCGTTTAATTACTATGTCGCCCACCACAGCAAACTGGGTTATTGGTTTAATATTCCTTTGCTGCTGCTAACCTCGTTAGTGGCGGGCTTATATGTGCATTTTGTGATTTGAACTATCCAAAAGAGCAATGCGGGTTTACAGCATCTCCTCGGGAAGACTCAAATGCCGACAGAGGTGATCGATAATCGCCGCTGTTGCGCCCCAGATAAAACGCTGCTGATACGGAATAAAATGCACGCTGTAATAACGCCCTTGGCGTAAAAACTGTTTGCGGTGGCGATTTTGCGGTTCGATAAAAAAGCTTAAGGGCACGGTAAAGCAATCGGCGACTTCACCGGGATCGAGCCTTAAGGCAAAATCCTGCTTAATCATGCCCACCACTGGGGTGATTTCAAAACCGGTAAAGGTGTTATGGGCGGGGAAGGTGCCTATCACTTCAACATTTTCCCGGCAAAGACCAATTTCTTCTTCCGCTTCCCGCAGCGCGGCCGTAATGGCACTGCTGTCAGTGGGTTCAATCTTGCCGCCAGGAAAGCTAATTTGCCCTGGGTGCGCCCTAAGGTGCATCGGCCTTTGGGTTAAAATCAGACTGAGCTCGCCCTGGATTTCCAGCAAGGGGATCAGTACCGCGGCTTTACGCAACCCAAGGTGAGGAATAGCCGCCGGATCTTGCGTGGCTAAAGGATGCAGATTAAATCTGAGTCTAAATTCCGCTTGATCCATAGGCTTCCTATTCGTTTCCTGACATTTATTGAGGACTATCGAGTAAGGGTAAGATGCGACTGACTTTATCGAAGCTTTCTTGATATTCGGCATCGACATTAGAGTCCGCGACTATACCGCCACCCGCCCAGCAATAGAGTTTACCTTGCTCTGCCACAATAGTGCGGATGGTGATACTGGTGTCCATTTGCCCATCTTGGCTGATATACCCCATGGAGCCACAATACAGACTGCGACGTGAGGGTTCCAGTTCTTCAATAATTTCCATGGCGCGGATTTTAGGCGCTCCGGTAATCGAGCCGCCAGGAAAGGCCGCCCGCAGCAAATCACAGGCGTGGTATTGTGGGTCGAGTTTGGCGGTAACGGTACTGACTAAATGGTGCACCGCAGGAAAGCTTTCAACGGCAAATAGATGTGGCACTTGCACAGTGCCGGGCGCGGCGACTTTACCTATGTCATTGCGCAGTAAATCCACAATCATCACGTTTTCGGCGCGATCCTTGGTCGAATGGGCAAGGGCTTGCGCTGCTTGCTTATCTAGCATCGGGTCGCTATGGCGCGGCAGGGTGCCTTTAATTGGTTTGGTTTGAATGTCGTCACCGCGCAGCTGAATAAAACGCTCGGGCGAAATCGATAAAATCGCATTGGCATCAAGCCGCATAAAGGCGGAGAAGGGCGCTTGATTGGCACTTCGTAGCTTGCAGTAAGCGCGCCATTCATCGCCTTGATACTCTGCTTCAAAGCGCTGGGTTAAATTAATTTGATAGCAATCGCCGCTATGCAGATACGCCTGCACTTGATTAAATTTTGAGGTGTACAGGGCTTTGGTCAGCTGCGCCGACCAAGGGCTTGTGAGATGAAATTCGGCCTGTTTTGTGGGTTGGGCTATTTTTGCTTCAATTATTTTCAATTGAGTATCGAGGGCGGCATCCCCTAAATAGTGCACCATAAACCAGCTTTGCTGCTGATAATCGAAAATCAATGCCCAGTCGTAAAAGCCAATATTCATCTCGCCGAGGTGAATATCCTGCGCCGCAGTGCAGGGGAGCTGTTCAATTCGACGGCCTAAATCATAACTAAAGCTGCCCATGGCGCCGCCACTAAAGGGCAAATCGCAGGCAAAAGAGTGTGGATACCAATGGCGCAGCAACTGCTTGACCTGCGTAAAAGGGTCATCCTGCGGGCTGAGGTGAGTCGGTTTGGCTAATTCAGGCTGATGAACTTGAATGTCAGTCCGCTCGCCTTGGGTGATGAGGGTGGCGATGGGACCTGCGCAAATCATATCGAATTTAGCGTCCTGATGGGGCGCATTGGCCGAGTCGAGCAGTATCGACCAAGGTTCTGCCGCAAAGTGTTCGAAGATTGCTGCTGTGCTGAAAGTCCAGTCAAGTTGGCGTACTGCCAGCGGTAATGCCGCCCTATTTGCCATCAATTAACCCTATCTAAAAATGTGATGTAGCCCAAAAAGATGGGAAAGAGTATCATATTGGCCCAGAAAGAATTACACAAAAAACAAGTAAGGCCCTAAAGGCTGCTGGAGCGCACCTACTATGTCATCTCACCATGAAACGTCTGAAAATGTAGTGATTAAACAAGCCGACTTTATTGAAAGTGTGGCTGATGCCCTGCAATACATCTCCTATTATCATCCCAAAGATTTTGTGGATGCCATGAGCGAAGCTTATGAGCGTGAGCAAAGTGCGGCGGCGAAGGATGCGATTGCGCAAATTTTGATTAACTCGCGTATGTCTGCCGAAGGTAAACGCCCACTGTGTCAAGACACGGGTATCGTGACCACCTTCGTTAAGATTGGTATGGGGGTTAAGTGGGATAAAACCGATATGACCGTGCAGCAAATGGTCGATGAAGGTGTGCGTCGTGCTTATACCAATCCAGATAACCCACTGCGTGCATCGATTGTGGCTGATCCTGCTGGTAGCCGTAAAAACACCAAAGACAACACGCCATCTGTCGTGCATATCGATATGGTGCCAGGTAATCATATTGAAGTTGCTATCGCGGCCAAGGGCGGCGGCAGTGAAAACAAAGCCAAGATGGTGATGTTAAACCCATCTGACGATATCGCCGCTTGGGTTGAAAAAACGCTGCCAACGATGGGTGCGGGCTGGTGTCCTCCAGGTATGCTCGGCATCGGTATTGGCGGCACCGCTGAAAAAGCCGCGGTGCTGGCGAAAGAAGCCCTGATGGAAAGCGTGGATATCCATGAGTTAATGGCGCGCGGTGCAGAAACCAGCGAAGAAAAACTGCGTTTAGACATTTTCGAGCGTGCTAACAACCTCGGTATTGGTGCACAGGGTCTTGGCGGTTTAACCACAGTGTTAGACGTGAAAATCAAATCAGCACCTACTCATGCAGCATCAAAGCCTGTGGTGATGATCCCGAATTGCGCGGCAACTCGCCACGTACACTTCCATTTAGATGGTACGGGCCCTGCTGATCTTGCGCCGCCGACACTCAGCGACTGGCCAGAAATCACCCGCGAAGTGGGTAGCGACGTGCGCCGTGTTAACTTAGACACAGTCACTCAAGCCGATATTGAGCAATGGAAGAGCGGTGAAACCATTCTGTTAAGCGGTAAAATGCTCACCGGCCGTGATGCTGCCCATAAGCGTATCCAAAGCCTGATTGAAAGCGGCGAAGGTTTACCAGAAGGCGTGGACTTTACTGGCAAGTTTATCTACTACGTGGGCCCAGTTGACCCAGTCGGTAACGAAGTCGTGGGTCCTGCAGGTCCAACAACCGCGACCCGTATGGACAAGTTCACCGATCTGATGCTAGATAAAACTGGCCTGATGGGCATGATTGGTAAGGCTGAACGTGGTCCAGCGACTGTTGAGTCTATCAAGAAGCACAAAGCTGTGTACCTGATGGCAGTGGGCGGCGCGGCTTACTTAGTGTCGAAAGCCATTAAGAAATCCCGCGTGGTGGCGTTTGCCGACTTAGGTATGGAAGCGATTTACGAGTTTGACGTACAAGATATGCCAGTGACTGTAGCGGTAGACTCAAACGGCGTGAATGCCCATGAAACTGGCCCTGCGATTTGGAAAGTGAATATCGCTAACGCCAAAGCTTAAGCAAATGGCCTAAGCGAATGTCCTTCTTGCAAAAATGTCGCTTTTTTAAGCCGGATTTGAGCGGGAAAGGGCGGCGAGTGGCACTCAATGACGCCATTCGATGTTGACTGACAATTTGTCACAAAAAAATACGCTCAAGTATGCCTTTTGGCTTGCTTGAGCGTTTTTGTTTCGTTAGTGTGGCAAACTTATCTTCACAAAGACGATTGATGATCGTTTTGACCGTTCATTCGGTACAACTACCGAATGTATTTAACAAAAGATGGATATAACAATGAAAATAGCTCCTCTCCTATTGGCGCTTGGCGCGGCTGGTTTGGCCTGTTCAGCCCACGCGGCCGATCCTAAGCCTTTTACTGTGCAACAGCTGGTTAAACTCAACAAATTGCATTCAGCCGCGGTGTCCCACGACGGCACAAAATTGGTCTACGGTCTGAAAACCGTTAATGACAAGGGAGAGGCGAGCTCAGATTTATATATTCTCGATTTGACGCAAGCGGACGCGAAACCGATGCAGATCACTTCTGCTGCGGGTACTGAGCACGATGTCAGCTTCGCAAACGATGACAAATCGATTTATTTCCTCGCCAGCCGCAGTGGTTCAAGCCAACTGTTCCAACTGCCATTAACGGGCGGTGAAGCGCAGCAAGTTTCTGATCTGCCATTGGATATTGATGGTTACAAACTCTCTAACGATGGTAAGCAAATCGTGCTCAGCATGCGCGTCTTCCCAGAGTGTAAAGACTTAGCGTGCTCAAAAGACAAATTTAAGGCTGAAGAAGATCGTAAATCGACGGGCCGTGAATACAAGCAGTTGATGGTACGTCACTGGGATACCTGGGAAGATCATGCCCGTAACCACTTATTTGTGGGTGCCCTTAACGGCGAGAAGCTGACTAAAGTGGTGGACATCACCCAAGGTTTAGACACAGAAACTCCACCTAAGCCATTCTCAGGCATGGAAGAAGTGACCTTCACTCCTGATGGCAAATATGTGGTGTACAGCGCCAAAGCGCCAAGCAAAGATCAAGCTTGGACGACAAACTACGATCTGTGGCAGGTGAGTGTGAACGGTGGCAAAGCCACTAACTTAACCGCCGATAACATCGCCTGGGACGCCCAGCCAACATTCTCAAGCGATGGTCGCTATATGGCGTACCTCGCGATGACTAAACCCGGCTTCGAAGCTGACCGTTACCGCATTATGCTGCGTGATACCAGCACTGGACAGTCGAAGGAAGTGGCACCACTGTGGGACAGAAGCCCAAGCTCGCTGATGTTTGCACCGGACAACCGTACTCTGTATGTGACGGCACAAGACATTGGTCAAGTCTCTATTTTCAAAGTGAATACTCAGTTTGGTGATGTGCAGTCTGTCTACAGCGACGGCAGCAATAGCCTGATTGCGATCGCCGACGATCAACTGATCTTCGACAGCAAAACCTTAGTTGAGCCGGGCGATCTGTACCGCATCAACACCGACGGTCAAGGTCTGAAACGTCTGACTGCAGTCAACAAAGACAAACTGGCCGAAATCAAATTCGGTGAATTCCAACAATTTAGCTTTAAGGGTTGGAACAACGAAGATGTTTACGGTTACTGGATCAAACCTGCTAACTACCAAGAAGGCAAAAAGTATCCGATTGCATACCTCGTCCACGGTGGTCCACAAGGTTCATTTGGTAACGCTTTCAGTGGTCGCTGGAACGCCCAGTTATGGGCAGGCGCGGGTTATGGTGTTGTGATGGTGGACTTCCACGGTTCAACCGGTTACGGCCAAGCCTTTACCGATTCTATCAGCCAAGATTGGGGCGGTAAGCCATTAGAAGACTTACAAAAAGGTCTGGCCGCGGTGAGCCAACAACAAAAATGGCTCGATCCACAAAATGCCTGTGCCTTGGGTGGCTCTTACGGCGGCTACATGATGAACTGGATCCAAGGCAACTGGAACGATGGCTTTAAGTGCCTCGTTAACCACGCGGGTCTGTTCGATATGCGCTCTATGTACTATGTGACCGAAGAAGTATGGTTCCCAGAGCATGAGTTTGGCGGCACTTACTCAGATAACAAAGCCTTATATGAGAAGTTCAACCCAGTAAACTATGTGGAAAACTGGAAGACGCCAATGCTGGTTATCCATGGCGAGAAGGACTTCCGCGTGCCTTATGGTCAAGGTTTAGCCTCATTTAGCTATATGCAACGCAAGGGAATTCCATCAGAGCTGCTGATTTTCCCTGATGAAAACCACTGGATCTTAAAGCCAGAAAACCTCGAACAATGGTACGCGAACGTGTTCCGTTGGATGGACAGCTGGACGAAAAAGTAACCGAGGATGATGGACTTAAATCCACTGGATATTAAGTCCCATTAACTTGTTGCCAAAGCCAGAACCCTGTTCTGGCTTTTTAATACTAGGAATGTGAATCTAAGTCAGTTAAACACTGGACTTATCAAGGAATGAAGATGCTGATCAGAGCCGCGACTACAACAGATATTGAGGCGATAAGCGAATTAATCACGCAGCTTACACGAGTTTATATCGCTCCCACGTGCACTTATGTGGGCGCAGAAACCTTAGTCAATGCCCAGTCGGTTGAGTCAGTGGCTCATTATTTTGCCTTAGGTTATCAATATCATGTTGCAATTAATGAGACTGGCGAACTTGTCGGTGTGGTGGGGATGAAGGATAACAGTCATCTTTATCATTTATTTGTGGCGGATATTGCCAAGGGGCAAGGCCTGTCGCGTCAGCTGTGGGAGCTTGCTAAAGCTGAGTGTCTTGCTAAGGGAAATCCAGGCACTTTTACCGTTAACTCGGCGGTGAATGCGCTGCCTATTTATCAGCACTTTGGCTTTGTTGCACAAGGTGATATTCGCGAGCGCGGTGGGATCCGCGATATTCCGATGCAACTCGTGCTTTGATGTCTAACGATCTTTAACCATAAGACCAAAACATAAAATCAGAAGAAGAGAACCTATGGCGAATGTGAGTTTTTACCCAATCGGGACTGTCGGTGAAAAATGGGGCGATGCCGAAAAGGCCGCATGGTTTGGTAACACGCAAATTAAGCGTTCATACCAAGACAATGTTGTCACGCCATTAAAGGCGATGGAGTCACAACTGGCCGAAATAGGGCTGAGTGTGGTGCAATATGGCGCCTTATCGATTGATTCTGCGCGTTATCCCTTGTTTGCGGTTAAATCTGCTACGTTCGATCCGAACAAGAAAACCGTCTTAGTCACAGGTGGCGTACACGGCTACGAAACCAGCGGCGTGCATGGCGCCTTGGCTTTTTTGGCTAACAACGTGGCTTACTATGCTGAGCGCGTAAACTTAGTGGTGGCAGTGTGTGTAAGCCCTTGGGGTTATGAGACCATTAATCGCTGGAACCCGAAAGCTATCGATCCAAACCGCTCGTTTTATGCCGATAGCCCGGCTGAAGAGTCGGCAGCATTGATGGCACTGGTGGCAAGTGTCCCACAAGGTTTTGATGTCCATGTGGATTTACATGAAACCACCGACTCGGATGAAGATGAATTTCGTCCAGCCTTGGCCGCGCGTGATGGCAAAGACTTTATCCCCGGCACCATTCCAGATGGTTTTTATGCCGTAGGCGATACCGAAAATCCACAGGATGCCTTCCAAAAGGCGATTATCGACGGGGTAAGCAAAGTTACCCACATCGCTCCCGCTGATGAAAAGGGCGAGATTATCGGCTCGACAGTGGTGCAACACGGGGTGATCAATTACCCATTGAAAGCACTAGGTTTATGCAGCAGTGTGACGGGTTGTATTTATAACACCACCACAGAAGTGTATCCCGACAGTCCATCGGCCACGCCCGCAGAGTGCAATCTAGCCCAAGTCGCAGCAATCACCAGTGCCATCGACTATGTGTTAGCGTTGAACTAGTGGAGTTTTTGATACTAAGCCTGAACAATCGTAACGCTTGCATGGCGTGAACAATTGATTTTGCTTAAGTTTCATCCATAAAAAAGCCCTCAAACGAGGGCTTTTCTATTGTCATATCCAACCGCTGTCGCACTGTACTAATGGTTACTTTAGTTGATACATTTTTACCGTATATGTACCACCATATCCATTTCTAAATCTGACAGATTCTTTTATTCGAGAATAGTTTATCCAATAACTTGTACACTGAGCGGATTACACATATCGCTTTGGATTTATCGTACCGCACAGATAATTCAAGGTGAGGATTGTTAAAATCATTCATCAACAGTAAGTTAGTGATACTTGATGGAGAGGTTTAAACGATTAATTGGCGTTAGTGGCGATTGCCAAACAGCGGTTCACATAAAGGAGTTGTGATGAGAAAGATAAAACAAGTGGCGTTACTGAGTATACTCTTGTTGGGAGGCTGCGCCTCCTACACTACGCCCGGTGGCAGTGTGGCTATTGGTAGTTTGGCGGAATCGGATATTAATGCGCTGATGTCAGTTCAAGCGGCTGCCACATTCCCCGCGCATATTGCTGTTGCACGTATTCAGGCGCCGGGTTATGCATCCTACCGTTTAAGCAGTTTTGGTACCGGGCGTTACAGTGTGGTGACAACCCGTGAAGTCGAAACAGAAGCCGATTTTACTCAGCTAGCCAAAATGTCGCAGGTGGCAGGGATTGCACCGTTAAACCGTATTTTATTGCCGGAGCAGTTAGACTCTATCAAATCACTGCGGGAAGCAGCGGCAAGGCTCAAGGCGGATATCTTACTGATTTATACCTTCGATACCTCTTTCCATGCGGGTGAGCAGCAATTTGCGCCGTTAAATGTGATTTCCCTTGGGCTGCTAAAGAATAAAGAAGTGAGTGTGACGACAACCGTATCGGCGGCTCTGTTTGATGTGCGCACCGAATATTTGTATGGATTAGCTGAGTCGACGGCTAAGGAGAGTCGCAACGCGTCGGTATGGAGCACCTCTGATGCAGTCGATGATTTGCGTAGGGTGACCGAAAAACAGGCGTTTGCGCAGCTTATTCCTGAAATTGAAAAAACATGGGCAGGAGTGATTGCCAAATATTCGAATTCATCAATGAAGGCGACGAACTAAACTTTGACTCGTTTTCTGATAAACAAATGCCGCGCTTAATCGTTTAGGTTTGAACGTTAAGCGCGGCATGACAGTATTAAATCGTTAAGTCGATTAACAGTTTGAGTGGATTAACACTCAACAATGTTCACTGCGAGGCCGCCTTTGGCGGTTTCTTTGTATTTACTGCGCATATCTTTACCTGTATCCATCATAGTTTTAATCACTTTATCCAGTGATACCTTGTGGTTACCGTCGCCGCGCAGCGCCATGCGTGATGCGTTAATGGCCTTGATTGCACCCATCGCATTACGTTCAATACAAGGAACTTGTACTAGGCCGCCTACGGGATCGCAGGTCAAGCCTAGGTTATGTTCCATGCCAATTTCGGCCGCGTTTTCAACATGTTCGACTGTGCCGCCCATGATCTCGGTCAATGCGCCCGCCGCCATTGAACAGGCTACACCAACTTCGCCCTGACAGCCGACTTCCGCGCCCGAAATCGAGGCATTTTTCTTGTACAAAATACCAATCGCAGCAGCGGTTAACAGGTAACGGGCGCAAACATCGATATCGACTTCTTGCACGAAGGTATCGTAGTAGCACAACACGGCAGGGATAATGCCCGCGGCGCCGTTTGTTGGTGCGGTGACAACGCGATCGCCGGCAGCGTTTTGCTCGTTCACCGAGAGGGCGAATAAATCGACCCAATCCATTGCGGTTAACGGATCGACGTTGTTACGGCCTTCGGCTTTGAGACGACGATAGAGTGCAGGTGCGCGGCGGCGCAGCTTTAAACCGCCAGGCAGAATACCTTCCTTCTGATAACCCCGTTCGATACAGGTTTTCATGGTTTGCCAGATATTCCACAGTTTTGCTTTGACTTCTTCTTCGCTGGCGAGGCTAAGCTCGTTGGCCATCATCAGGGAAGAAATGCTCAGGCCATGCTCAGTACATAAATCCAGTAATTGGGCACTGCTATTAAAATCGTAAGGTGCAGATTCAATTTGTGATGCTGGTGAGGCATTGCGTTGATGGATTTCATCTTCGTCTAAGATAAATCCGCCACCGACAGAGTAGTAAGTGCGCTCAAAAATACATTCGCCTTTGCTGTAGGCATACAGTGTCATGGCGTTGGCATGGGCAGGGAGCGTTTTACGTCTGTGGTAGGTAATGCCGTCTTCACGGGTAAACTTGACTACTTTGCCGCAGCTGAGGGTGAGGGTCTCGTTTTTAGAAACTTGCTCAAGAATGCCATCGATGCTGTCGGTGTCGACGGTTTCAGGATCTTCACCCATTAAGCCTAAAATAACGGCTTTACCCGTGCCGTGGCCTTTACCGGTTTGACCGAGTGAGCCAAACAGTTCTGCTCTTAATTCATCCACTTGGGCAATCTGGCCCGAATCAGCAAGGTGCTGCATAAAAATTTTGCCCGCTTTCATTGGGCCAACAGTGTGTGAACTCGAAGGGCCAATGCCGATCTTGAACATATCGAATACGCTAATCATGATTGAAGTCCTGTTGTGTCTCGATTTTTATTTTAGTCTGTGCGTGGAAGATCTTTGCAGTTACCGCGCCAATACGCTGGTTTTTATGTCGTAAACTCTGGCAAACTGCAGGCTTCAACCACACAAAATGTGCTTGTGTGATACGTTTAAGGTCAGTATCCCACAGTTTAGTATCAAGATTCACATTAGTTTTTTTGATTAGAAAGACTTCGGATAAGCTGAGCTTAATTAGCTTATGGTGAATGTCGAATTTATCGGCAACATAATTGCTTTGTGGCAAAGTCTGACGGCGAATGGCTCGCTTTTCGGGGATTTTTGTGAACCCAGTGGTCAGTATCGCTATGGTTATTTTTTGAGTATGAATAAGAATTTTTAGGGAGAAATATGAGTTATTTAATGTTGGATCTGCTGTCTTTAGACGTTAGCGAAGCTGAAGCCGAGATGCTGCGCCATCCGCAGGTGGGTGGTTTGATCCTGTTTTCCCGCAATTTTTCCAGCCGTGAGCAGTTAATTCGCTTAGTGCAACAGATCCGCCAAATTCGTCCCGAGATTTTGATTGCCGTTGACCATGAGGGCGGGCGAGTACAGCGTTTCCGTGAAGGCTTTACCCTGATCCCGGCCATGGGTGATATTTTGCCAGCGGCTAAGGGCGATTTGGTTCTCGCTAAACGTTGGGCCTGTGAATTAGGCTTTTTAATGGCTATCGAATTACTCGCCTGTGATATCGACTTAAGCTTTGCGCCCGTGCTCGATCTTAATGGCATTAGCCAAGTGATCGGCAAACGTAGTTTTAGTGCAAAGCCCGAGGAAGTGATTGCATTAGCGCAGAGTTTTATTGAGGGTATGGCCGAGGCGGGCATGGGCGCTGTGGGTAAACATTTCCCCGGTCATGGTAGTGTGGCGGCGGACTCCCATATCGCGCAACCTATCGATGAACGTGAAGCTGAGGCGATTTTTAATCAAGATATTTTGCCATTTAAGGATTTGATTGCTAAGGGTAAATTATCGGGCATTATGCCAGCCCATGTCATTTACCCTAAAGTTGACCCTACTCCTGCGGGCTTTTCAAGCTACTGGTTAAAACAGATCCTACGCAAAGAGCTGGGCTTTAACGGGGTAATTTTCTCCGACGATCTGGGGATGAAGGGCGCTTCCTTTGCAGGGGATTATTTAGGCCGCGCTCAAGCTGCATTGGATGCGGGTTGCGATATGATTTTGGTCTGTAACGATAATCCGGGCGTCATGTCACTGTTAAATGGCTTTGTGTGGCCCGCCGCGGCGCCACAATATCCGGCGAGTTTACTCAAACCCAATGCGGCGCAGACAGTTATCGCATTAGAAAATGCTAGCCGTTGGGAAAATGCCAAGCAGCTGGCTGAGCAAATCCAGCTCGCACAACAGGCAAAAGTTTGATGTAGCGCAAGGTTCTGCAAGGAATATTTGCTAGGGTTAGTAGCATGCGCCGTGTTTGGCAGATTGTTAAAAGGTCTCAATATGATTTTTTATCTTCATGGATTCGATGCAACTAGCCCTGGTAATCACGAAAAAATGCGTCAGTTGCAGTTTATTGACCCGGATGTGCGGCTTATCAGCTACAGCACTTTGCATCCCAAGCATGATATGCAGCATTTATTGAAACAAGTCGCCAAGCAAATGCAGTATTGCGACGATCCCGCACCCTTAATGGTCGGGGTCGGCCTAGGGGCGTATTGGGCAGAGCGAATTGGCTTTTTAAACGGATTAAAATCGGTGTTAATCAATCCCAATCTTCATCCCGAAGAGACGATGCAAGGGAAAATTGACCGCCCGGAAGAGTATGCCGATATCGCCAATAAGTGTGTCTCTGAATTCAGGTTGAAGAATACCCATAAAGCCATGTGTATTTTGTCTCGTGTGGATGAAGTGCTCGACAGTGAGTCTAGCGCCGAGGCGCTTAAGCCTTATTACACCATCGAATGGGATGAGACGCAGGCTCACAAGTTCCCGCAGTTAGCCGTCCATTTACCTAAGATAAAAGCCTTTAAGTTGGGTTAAATCGTTATTCGCTTATCTTTTCGTTAAAAAGGCTTATCGCGGAATATTCTGGCGATAAGCGCTTTGCCTATGTTCATGTTTTCCCCTTCAAGAAGCATGCTATTTTCAAGCTGTTGGTGTTTGGTTACCTCGTATGAGTGAACCCAAACCTCAGATGAAGTTATGCTATTATTTAGAATGCTAGACGGTATATGTAGTTGGTTTAGCTGGTTATTTCAGCAAAAAGCATTAAATAGACTTTGTTTGTATGGCTTTATCTATCATTTTGTTGAAATTAATCATGAATTGTGTAAAGTAGCCCCTCTTAATAGTTTGTTACAAAATGCTACAAACTTTTATGCCAATTTGTCCATTCATGGATAACCTTTTGCGTATGTCGCCCGACACAGCTAACAGCGGTCTCGTTAGCTGTTTTTTTATGCTTGCTTTTTTACTCTTAAATCCATTACTTAGCAAAACTCTCCCTCATCGCAGCTGAAAACTCGGCTATGCTTAGGCTGGAATCGTTTTTACGTGAGCGACGCAAAGACGCATGATAATAGCCGCATGATAACAACCGCATGCTAATAACAAGGCTCACCTTACAGGGGAGGCGCAATGAAACGGGTGCTTATTCAATTAACGGGAAAAGTGCAGGGCGTGGGCTGCAGACATGCGACCCTAACAAAGGCTCGCACGCTTGGTGTCACAGGTTATGTGACTAACTGCGCCGATGGCAGTGTTGAAATTCTTGCCCAGGGCAGTGATCCTGCGGTGGATAGTCTTATCGCCTGGTGTGAGGTCGGAGTGCCTTGCACCGATGGATTGAGGGTGACGGTCAATGAAGACCAAGGTGATGATATTTATTTGGATTTCTCGATAGTGCGCTAATCTTATTTTTACGCTTTTCGGCGCCACCTGAATGGCTGTTCACCTCTTAGGCAATAAAAAAACCTTAGGCAATAAAAAAGCGGTATGCATTACATGACCGCTTTTTTATTCGATTAGGGCTAATGGGTTTTAAGCGTTAGGTTGCGCCATCTTACGGATTTGGATCACCATGCCCATTTCGGGATGATCGAGATAATGGATCTCATCGCTTTTCACTCGACGATTTTGCTCCAACGGAATAGACATTAAGTAAGGCGTCATCACTTTAGCTGGGGCTACGGCAGTACTTGTTGCTGTGTTCATGCTCGCTTCATCGGCCGCCACTGGCATCAATTTGCGACCTTCTTTACGCAAATTAAGCGCGGTTTCGATGTACAGATAATGACTAAGATAAATATTGAGTGTGCCATCGAGTTGCCACACGGGAGAGGGCTGTAATGGCGCAGATGTTTCAGCCATCATGCCAGTCGTGCCGTTAGCGCCTTGCATAGCGCTTGCCATGGCTTGCTGCACAATTTGACGACCATCGAAGTGATAACTGGCGGAATAATCTTTACCTGCAAACAGGCGAATGGGCACTGAGCCACTCTTGCCCATCATAGGTTGTTGCCATGTCATATGCAGTAAGCTGCGGTTACCACGTTCTCTCGATAGGCTGTTGATGATACTCGCAAATTGGCCTTGGCTGCTGGCGAGTAATACTGGGCCACTTCCTTGAGACGCATAGGCTTGGCTACCACTGCCGATTTCCGATGGGATCACACTCGGGTAGCGATAGCTAGTCACCGCATTTGAGCTTGCAGTATTTGGGCCTGAAATGGCTAAAGTACCGCCGTTACTCATCTCGGGAGTGGCGTCCGTATTCGCGCCAGTGCTGGTGTTTTCAGCGCAATGGCTATTAGCATCGGCGTCATACACTAAGGTGCAGGGGGCGGATTCATTGCTCATGGAGACCACAGCTTGACCCACAACCGGTGAGATCAGATCGATAGCGCGGTTGGTTTTAGTCTCAATTGGCGCCATCGGCCATTGTTCAGTCGACTGACTTTGGCGTTCAAAAATATAGACTTCGACCTCGAACCAAGCTTCAGCACGGGCAAGTGAACTGTGTGAAAGTGCAATAAGTGTAGCGATAGAGACCGCGAGTTGACGTAACACTATTTATCTCCAAGACGATGTTGCGATAGTTGTTCGAGCAAGAGTTTGACCAAAGCGAGCCTATCTTTTGCCGTTTCGGCATTGAGGATGAACTTTAACTTATTCGGCCCATCCATTCGATAGATTTGTGGCTGACTTTGCAGTAATCCGATGATAAAGCCGGGATCAATCACATGATCATCACTAAATTCGATGCTGCCGCCCTTGGCATGTACCTCAATTTTAGTCGCGCCCAGCCGAGTTGCCTGATGTTTATATAAAGTCATTTCCATCAGGTTTTTGGTGGCCTCGGGCAGCAGACCGAAGCGGTCGATAAGCTCAACCTTGAGTTCATCTAAGGCTTCTTCACTGTCACAACTGGCGATGCGCTTATAGAGTGACAGACGAATATTCACATCACCGACATAGTCTTCCGGCAATAGCGCAGGAATTCTTAGCTCCATCTCGCATTGCTGATTGAGCATTTGCGCCAGCGATGGCTCTTTACCCTGTTTGAGCGCCTTGACCGCCGATTCCAACATTTCCATGTAGAGACTAAAGCCGATTTTAGAAATATGGCCGCTTTGCTCATCGCCCAATAGCTCACCCGCGCCGCGGATCTCTAAGTCTTGAGTTGCGAGCATAAAGCCTGCGCCTAAATCCTCGAGGGCATCGATGGCTTCGAGGCGTTTGCGGGCATCACTGGTCATGCGTTTAGGATGCGGCGTCATCAAATACGCATAGGCTTGATGGTGAGAGCGGCCGACACGGCCACGCAGCTGATGTAACTGGGCTAAACCAAAGGTGTCGGCGCGTTCGATAATAATCGTATTCGCACTCGGGACGTCGATACCGGTTTCGATAATAGTGGTACAGACTAACACGTTGAATCTTTGGTGATAAAAGTCCGACATCACCCGCTCAAGATCCCGCTCACGCATTTGACCATGGGCCACCACCACCCGCGCTTCGGGTAGCAGGGTACTAATATCTTGGGCGCATTTCTCAATGGTTTCGACATTGTTGTGCAAATAATACACTTGGCCACCACGGAGAATTTCACGCAGTATGGCCTCACGCACGGTGGCGGGATCGGATTCGCGCACAAAGGTCTTCACCGCCAAGCGCTTAGCGGGAGGAGTCGCAATAATCGATAAATCGCGCATCCCCGACATCGCCATGTTTAAGGTGCGGGGGATCGGAGTGGCGGTGAGGGTCAAAATATCCACGTTGGCACGTAGCGCCTTGATTTTCTCTTTTTGTCTTACGCCGAATCTGTGTTCTTCATCGATGATAAGCAGGCCTAAGTTTTCAAATTTTGCCTCGGATTGCAGCAGCTTATGGGTGCCAATGACGATATCGACTTTGCCTTCTTCGAGTAGTTTCAGCACTTGGGTCTGCTCTTTGGCGGTTCTAAAGCGGGACATCACCTCAATTACGACGGGCCAGTCGGCAAATCTGTCCTTAAAGTTTTCGTAGTGCTGCTGGGCGAGTAGCGTGGTGGGCACTAGCACAACTACCTGTTTACCCGCATTCACCGCCACAAAGGCGGCGCGCATCGCGACTTCAGTCTTACCAAAGCCCACGTCACCGCAGACGAGGCGGTCCATGGCGACGGGGGATTGCATATCGGCAAGTACGGCATGAATTGCGCTTTCCTGATCGACGGTTTCTTCAAAGGGGAAACCTTGGGCAAATTGCGCATACTCTTCATCGTTGATGTCGCAGCTTTCGCCGGGACGTGCTTGACGGCGAGCGTAGACATCGAGCAGCTCGGCAGCCACATCGCGGATTTTCTCAATCGCTTTGTTTTTTGCCTTGGCCCAAGTGTCGTTACCGAGTTTATTGAGGTGAGCCTCGCCATCGGCGCCGACGCTGTAGCGGCTGATCATGTGCAGGTTAGACACGGGCACATAGAGTTTATCGCCGCCCGAGTATTCCAGCTGTAGGTATTCGGCCACTAATCCGCCGGTATCTAAGGTGACTAAGCCTTGATACAGCGCCACACCGTGCTCTAAGTGCACAATTGGCTGGCCGACTTTGAGCTCGGCTAAGTTTTTGATCAGGGTATCGTTGCTGATCTGGCGTTGTTTTTCGCGCCGGCGCTGCTGGGAAATGCGATGACCAAAGAGTTCGGTTTCGCAGATGATGCTGACGGCGGTTTGCTTTCCTAGCCCGAGTAAACAACCACGGGAGAGGGGAGATACGATTAAACCCAGTTTGGCATCACTTTGAATAAACTCATCAAAATGGCCGAATAACGCCGGTTTTAACTGGATTTTACCTAAGAGCTCGAGCAAAGCTTCGCGGCGGCCTTCCGATTCGGCACTAAACAACATCCGCGGCGTACGCTCGGCGTAATCTTGCAGCGCAATCAGTGGCTGCTTTAACTTGTGATTAGCGCTTACCTCGGGCAACACACTGGCATCAATCTGTACTGCGCCAGCGACGGCATCGGGTTGCGGCGCAATAAACTGATAGCGAGGCAGCGGCTTAAAGGCGGCAAATAATTCTTCTATCAGTAAATACAGCTCTTTGGGTGCCAACAGCGGCCGCAATGGGTCGACTCGTCTGTCTTCATAACGGGTTTCCACCTCTTGCAAATGCGCACGGGCGGACTTTTCGATATCGCCTAGGGTAACTAACTGAGTGTCCTTCGGCAGATAATCGAACAGCGTCGCGACCTCATCGAAAAACAGTGGCAGATAGTTCTCAATGCCTGCGGGCATCAAATTGCGGCTCACCAGTTGATAAACTGATTCAGGCTCCTTGACTATGACCTCAAAGCGTCGGCGATAACGCTGCCTAAAACCTTCGATGGCGCTGCTGTCGGTAGGGAATTCCTTGGCGGGTAACAGGCGAACCGCATCGACTGGAGTGGATGAGCGTTGGGTTTCAGGATCGAAATGACGAATGGTCTCGACTTCATCATCGAACAGTTCGATACGCAGCGGCATATTCACGCCGGTGGGGAAGATATCAAGAATCGAGCCACGAATAGCAAACTCGCCATGTTCGTAAACCTGTTCGACCAAGTGATAACCCGTGTCGGTTAACTGTTGGCGCACATCATGGAGCTGATATTTATCGCCTTTTTTAAGCACAAACACATTGGAGCTTAAATAGGATTTTGGCGGTAGGCGCATCATCAGCGTTGTCACTGGCACTATCACTACGCTGTGCTCGGCTTGGGTGATTTGCGACAGGGTTTCTAAACGCTGGGAAATCAAATCCTGATGGGGCGAAAAACTGTCGTAGGGCAGAGTTTCACGGTCAGGGAACAGTCGCACCTTAATCGCACTTTTAGCCAACAAATAGTTGAGCTCTAACTCGATACTCAATGCCGTCGGCGTATCACTGGTCACAATCAGTGTTGTGCCCTTGTGTTGGCGAACTAGGCTGGCGAGGGTAACGGCTTGACCAACCCCGGCGAGACACGACAGGGTTTGCATTTGAGTTCCATTTTTGACAACGGGCGGTGTTAAGGCTGAAATTTGTGTCATTGGCGTGGGATAAACTGATTCATTCACAATAAGTTGCGTTCATTGTAGTGACTTGGGCGCTAGGGTGCCAGCAAAAACGCTAGCCTTTATTGGCGCTCGTCACGGGCCTGTTTACGCAGTTTAAGTTGTTTTTGTTGCACATTGAGGCTTGCTTTAACCAGTTGCTCGACATCCGCATCCAGTATTTGACTAAACTCGAGGTCAATGAGATAGGGCAATGCGGCGTTGGGGCTTTGTACTTGC
Organism: Shewanella seohaensis; assembly: GCF_023283775.1. Taxonomy (NCBI): domain Bacteria; kingdom Pseudomonadati; phylum Pseudomonadota; class Gammaproteobacteria; order Alteromonadales; family Shewanellaceae; genus Shewanella; species Shewanella seohaensis. Next base: position 116,591 of record NZ_JAKILE010000012.1, on the reverse strand, counting down.
AGCCCATCGGATGGGCCTTCCTGCGAAACTAAACAGGCCGTGACCTTGGCAAAGCATAAAATGGCGACCAATTCTTCGTGGATAAATAAGGTCACTTTATATTGGCGGCCAAGGGGGAGGGCCTCATTGCTCATTAGGCGAATTCCGCTACCACCAAACTGACAACCGCTAAACTTCTCACCTTCTTGCACTTCTTTTTCGAGCACATGCTGCAGGACTAAATCCACCTTGCGGGATTGGAGTTTGAGAAAGTCCACCACTACCTTGGCTTCGTTGTCTAAATGCCGCAGTTGCAGCAGGCAACTGGCCTCGAGGGCTTTGACTTCGCTCAGTAGCTGGATCCCTAAGGATTGCATTGATCTTAAAGCCATTTCACTGGGTAGTGGCTGGTTTTCGTCCCAAAGGCTTAAGTAAGCGGTGAAGGGGTGAGGCACACTAAAATACGGATTGGTGTCAGTGAACAAGGCTTGCCTCTTTATTTATAGGACCTAAACCCCTATTATCGTGCCCATCTTTATGATTTAGCAAGTTCAGCACACAGGACGCAGCCCTCTTTCAATGGATCTTCGATTTCCTCTCTACGTTGGTTACCGTTATTGGCGGGCCAGAAAAGCAAACGCCTTTGCTTCTTTTATTACCTTATTTGCCGTTTCGGGCATTTTTTTAGGGGTGGCGGCCTTAATCGTGGTCAGTTCGGTGATGAATGGCCTCGAAGGACAATTAAAACAGCGCATTTTAGGCGCCGTCCCCCAATTGACCGTGGTGACTGAAGCGCCCTTAAGCGATTGGACCATTCCTGCGGACAAACTTAAAGCCTTGCCGGGCGTGCAGGGCGTGACGCCTAGCGTGTCGACCCAAGCCATGGTGCAGTCGGCGGCGAATATCCGCGCCGTGCAAGTGTTTGGGGTGTTTCCAGAGCTTGCTGAAAAACTGTCTATGGTGGCACAGCATACCTATTCGGGCGCGTTTAACGAGCTAACCAGTGGCCAATATAAGGTCATTTTAGGCAGCGAGCTTGCGCGCCAATTAAAGGTGAGCCCAGGTGATACCGTGCGACTGTTGAGTGGCGATGGCGTAGTGTATTCGCCCCTCGGCCCAGTCCCGAGTCAACGTAAGTTTTTAGTGTCTGCCGTCTTTGAGATGGGCTCACAGGTGGATGCGGGCGTTGCCTATATTCATTATCAAGATGCCAAACGTTTAATGCGTCAACCCAGTGATGAAATCAATCAGTTAAGACTGTATTTGAGCGATCCTTTTATGGCGCCCACACTGGCTAAGGATGTAAAGCAGGTTCTTACTCAGCAGGGCATTGAGGCGACGACCAGTGATTGGCGTGACACTTATGGTCATCTGTTTAGTGCCGTGAAGATGGAAAAAAACATGATGTCGCTGATGCTGAGCCTGATTGTGGCCGTAGCGGCGTTTAATATAGTGTCAGCGCTGGTGATGATGGTGGTGGATAAAACCACTGACGTGGCGGTACTCAAAACCCAAGGCTTACGTACCTCGGCGGTAATGGGCATTTTTGTGGTGCAAGGTTTATTGAATGCGGTATTAGGTTTAGTACTGGGGCTGGTGGTCGGCATACTGCTCACCCTTAATTTGAATGGCATTATGGCGACCCTAGGGATTTCCATTTTAGGCACTGGGCAAGTGCTGCCGGTTAAATTAGAACTGGGACAATTGTCGATGATTATTGTCGGCACTTTAGTCGTGACCTTAGTGGCGACCCTTTACCCCGCATTGCGAGCGGCACGGGTGCAACCTGCCACGGCGCTGCGTTACGAATAGCTGCGATGTAACAAATTACAACGTCGCTCCCATGATGAGAGACGTGTTTGGACATGGGGTTTATCCATGTCATTTAGAATCAATAGCGAGAATCTCAATGCAAGACGTGTTACTGCAAGTGCAGGCGGTGAGTAAGAGTTATCACGATGGCGATGTGACCACTCAGGTGTTGTCTGAGGTGGATTTACAGGTATTTAAGGGCGAGCAACTGGCAATTGTCGGTACCTCTGGCTCGGGCAAGAGTACGCTGCTGCATATTATGGGCACCTTAGATAAACCCTCTGCTGGCAAAGTATTGTTAGCGGGTGAGGATTTATACCAGGTGAGCAGTGCCCGTCAGGCGCAGATCCGCAACCAAGACTTAGGTTTTATCTATCAGTTCCATCACCTTTTGCCTGAATTTAGTGCGCTGGAAAACGTGGCTATGCCAGCGTTTATTCAAGGTAGAGACCGCGCTCAGGCGCAGGCCGATGCCAAAATGTTGCTCGAAAGAGTAGGGCTTGGGCACAGAATGAGCCATATTCCCGCCGAGCTTTCGGGCGGCGAGCGTCAACGGGTGGCAATCGCCCGGGCGCTGATCAACAAACCCAAACTGGTACTGGCCGATGAACCGACCGGAAACCTCGATGCCAAGAGCGGCGAGGCGGTCTATGAGCTGATCCGCGAATTAGCCAATCAACTCGGAACGGCGTTTGTGGTGGTGACTCACGATCCTAAATTAGCAGCGCGGATGGACAGACAACTCACCATGAAGAATGGTTATCTGCAAGCTGTCGCGGAACACGCCCAATGAAAGGACCATTAGCCCTCTCCATCGGTTGGCGTTTTTATCGTGCGCGCCAATCCAATAGTTTTATTAGTTTTATCTCCTTTGCATCGACTGCGGGCATCGCGCTAGGGGTTGCGGTGCTGATTGTGGTGCTCTCAGCCATGAATGGTTTCGAGCGTGAGTTAGAGCAGCGCTTGTTAGGCGTGATCTCCCAAGCCGATGTGGTTGGCGTGAATGAGCCGATTGCCGACTGGCGCGCGGTTGAGCAAACCGCCATGCAGATTGAAGGCATTACGGCGGCGGCACCTTTTATTCGGATGCAAGGATTAGTGCAAAAGCCCGGTGGTTTTCAGGGGCTTGCCGTTGTGGGAATCGACCCTGAGCAAGAGGCAAAAGTCTCGACTCTCTCGCAATTTATGTCGAAAGAGACTTGGCAAGGCTTGAGCGAGGATGACAATCACATCGTCCTCGGCGAGAGTCTGCTGAAAAAGTTAGGCCTCGAAGTTGGCGATACCCTCGCTTTGTATGTGCAAGATCTTGATCCTGAACATGCCGGCAGTTTACGGGCGGCCAAGAGCCATCGTTTTGTGGTGTCGGGTGTGTACCGCTTAGGTGGCGAGCTTGAGTTAACCACGGCGTATATTCCGATGCGCTATGCGGCGAATATCCTGAATTTACATCAAGGTGTTACCGGGGTGCGGATCAGTGTGGCGCAGGTGTTTGATGCGCCAGCGAAAATTCGTGAGTTGGGTTATGCCTTAAATCAGTCCGTTTATATCAGTGATTGGACGCGTACTCAAGGTCATTTATATCAAGATATTCAATTGGTTCGCACCATTATGTATCTCGTTTTGGTGTTAGTGATTGGCGTGGCCTGTTTCAATATTGTCTCAACGCTAGTGATGGCGGTGCGAGATAAAGCCAGTGAAATCGCCATTCTGATGACCATGGGCTTAAGCCGTCTCTCAGTGATGGGGATTTTTATGGTGCAGGGCGCGTTAAATGGCCTTGTAGGTTGTGCCCTCGGCGGCGTGATCGGGATTGCGACCGCGATTAATCTTAGTGGTATCGCCCGTGGTATTGAGCAACTGCTCGGTATTCAACTCCTGTCTGCCGATGTGTATTTTGTGGATTTTCTGCCGTCAGAGCTGCATATGACGGATGCTGGTTTAGTGATTGCCACGGCGTTTGTTATGAGTCTTATCGCAACCCTGTATCCCGCGTGGAAGGCGAGCCAGATTGGCCCTGCTCAGGCATTGGCGGGTAGATAGAAAGTCTTTGAGCAGACATTAGCCAAAGCGCGGAATAGCTAAAACAGAATAACGAAAGCAGCAAACAAAAAGGCCAGTGAATTCACTGGCCTTTTTAATATGCGTTACGCTCGGAAGGGCGTGATTAACGCTTTAAACCTTCGTTCAGCAAGGGACGCATGGTTTTCACTAATTCTGTGGTCACTTTCGGTGAGCCTGCAACGATGTTGCCAGAGATCAGGTAGTTATGACCGCCAGTGAAATCGGTGACTGTGCCACCCGCTTCGCGGCAGATTAAGTCACCAGCGGCGATATCCCATGGCTTTAAACCGATTTCGAAGAAACCGTCTAAACGGCCAGCCGCCACATAGGCTAAATCTAATGCGGCAGAACCTGCACGGCGTAAGTCAGAACACTGACCGAACACTTCGCCAAAGATTGCCATGTAGCTTTCGGTGTGTTGACGGGCTTTGAATGGGAAACCTGTACCGATAATGGTTGGAGCCAGTTCAGTCACATTGGTTACGCGGATACGGAAATCGTTTAATTTGGCGCCTTTACCACGGATAGCGGTAAATAATTCTTCACGAACAGGATCGTACACAACGGCAACTTCAGTTTTGCCTTTGTGTTGAAGTGCGATAGAAACCGCGAAGTGGGGAATGCCTCTAACGAAGTTGTTAGTGCCATCCAGAGGATCGACTATCCATACATAGTCTTTATTCTCGCCACGGTTTTCGCCTTTTTCTTCACCCACGATTGTGTGATCAGGGTAAGATTTGCGAATTTGATAGGTAATGGCGGCTTCTGCTTCCTTATCTACACTGGTAACAAAATCGTTGACACCTTTAGCACTGACTTCAACTCGGTCAAGTTCAGTGTAGGCGCGCATAATAGTTTGGCCGGCCGCGCGAGCAGCGCGAACAGCAATCGTCAGCATCGGATGCATTGCAATCCCCTGGATGTTAAAGAACGTTAAAAATAGCGGGCGGCATTATACTCGATTTGAATGTTATATCAAATACCGATTTTCATATAAGCATTCACGCACGCCTGTGATAGTATTCGCTCCCTGTGTTTTGTGAATTAAATTAAGTCGTTTCATGCTAAGTAATATTCGTGTGATTTTAGTGGGGACATCGCACCCCGGCAATATTGGCTCGACCGCCAGAGCGATGAAGACCATGGGGTTATCGACCCTGTATCTTGCCGAACCAAGATGTGAAGTAGATGGTCAATCCATTGCCTTGGCGGCTGGTGCGTCTGACATCTTAAAGCATTTGGTGAAAGTGGATTCCTTAGAAGAAGCCATCGCCGATTGCAGTTTAGTGATTGCTACCAGTGCTCGCAGTCGTACCTTAGATTGGCCAATGCTCGATCCGCGTGAAGCGGGGCAAAAGCTGGTCACTGAGGGCTTATCAGGACCTGTCGCCATTGTCTTTGGCCGTGAAAATCATGGTTTGACCAATGAAGAATTGCAGCAATGTACATATCATGTGGCTATTCCTGCTAACCCTGAATACAGCTCATTGAATTTAGCGCAAGCGGTGCAGATCATTTGTTATGAAACGCGTGTCGCACACTTAGCGCAAACAGCGGCGCCGCAAGTGGAGGAAGAGTATCCGCTTTCTGCCGATCTTGAGCGTTTCTTTGTGCACTTAGAAAGCACCTTATCATCGACAGGTTTTATTATTAAAAACCACCCCGGCCAAGTGATGACTAAGCTACGTCGTCTGTTTAGCCGTGCACGTATCGAAAGCCAAGAGATGAATATTCTTCGAGGTATTCTAACCTCGATAGATAAAGTGGTGGGTAACAAACAAAAATAGCCAAAGCACATTTGGCATATAACGCTAATCGCGAAGGATTGAAGCATGGGTGTGATAGCTAGGCTAAAAGAAGACATTGAATCTATATATCACCGTGATCCCGCGGCGCGCAGCGCCTTTGAGATCTTGGTCAACTATCCTGGCATGCACGCCATTTGGCTGCATCGGATAAGCCATAAGTTATGGAAGCGTGATTGGCGCTTAATGGCCCGTTGTTTATCGACTTTTTCGCGCTGGCTGACGGGAGTGGAGATCCACCCGGGGGCCACCATTGGCGATCGTTTCTTTATCGACCATGGTATGGGCGTGGTGATCGGTGAAACTGCCGAGATTGGCGATGATTGTACTTTGTATCACGGTGTGACACTCGGCGGCACCACTTGGCAGGCAGGTAAACGCCATCCAACATTGGGCAATAACGTGGTTGTGGGCGCAGGGGCTAAGATTTTAGGTCCTATCACTATGCATGATGGGGCGCGTGTTGGCTCTAACTCTGTGGTGGTGAAAGATGTGCCTAAGGATACGACTGTGGTCGGGATCCCTGGGCGCGTAGTGGCCACACCTTCGCCACAATCGAAAGAGAAGTCTGAGCGTCGCAGTGCCATGGCCAAGAAATATGGCTTCGATGCGTATGCTGTGTCTCCTGACAATCCGGATCCCGTCGCGAACGCTATCGGTCAAATGCTGGACCATATGCATTTAATGGATTCAAAAGTGCAGGAATTGTGTCAAGCCATCCAACGCTTAGGTGGCGATGTATGTACCGAAAGATTGCCAGAGCTGAATGTGGGTGAGTTTAACGACGCCGAAAAAGCCGCCGCCGATAAGCGCCAGAGCGCGCTCGACGAGTTTGACCCCAGCATTTAACTGAGGCGTGTGGCGCAGTGGCGTGTAGATATAATCCACACGCTTTGCCACCGATGATTGCAGTTCAATTTCCACTGTGGTTGCACGGTTTTTAAGCAGAGTGGACCTAGGTGGCTAGCTTTCGTTCCAAGAGAGTGCGTTAGATCCCGATATGGGGGCGATTAGCACGATTAATTGCCCCTTTAGCATTGAATCTTAGGGCAGAAAAAGGTTAAATACCCCACCAAGATGAAAGGGTATTGGTTCACTGCACGCTTATATACTTGAGTGTTTTACTAGGTTTTATACTTGACTGAAATACTCGGGTATGTTGAAATAACCCCATACCTGTTTGGGAGCTATGGTAGTTATGAAACTTACATCTAAAGGTCGTTATGCAGTAACCGCAATGCTCGATGTGGCCATCCACTCGGCTTCGGGACCGGTTCCCTTAGCGGATATCTCTGAAAGACAAGGGATTTCGCTTTCCTATCTGGAACAACTCTTCGCAAAGTTACGTAAACATGGCCTAGTAGCCAGTGTCCGTGGTCCAGGTGGTGGTTATCGCTTAGGCCTCGAAGCTAATGATATTTCAGTTGGCATGGTTGTCCATGCTGTGGACGAGTCTGTCGACGCGACTCGTTGTCAAGGATTAGGCAATTGCCAGAGTGGAACTCGCTGCTTAACGCACTCGCTCTGGGGCGATTTAAGCAAACAAATTTCAGATTTTTTAGATGGTATCAGTCTTGCTGGCTTAATGCAGAAACGAGATGTGCAGTTTATCTCGCTTAAGCAAGACACTATGCAAAAGGAGCAAAGAGTCAGCTTATAGGCTTTTTGTTATACGATAAAAATTATTTTTGTACGTTGTATGTAGCCTCGGCAGAGACTGCTAAGTACGGAGTGTGTTATGAAGCTTCCTATCTATTTAGATTATGCCGCCACCACGCCAGTTGATCCGCGAGTCGCGGAAAAAATGTTCCAATACATGACGATGGATGGCATCTTCGGTAACCCAGCATCACGTTCTCACCGTTATGGCTGGCAAGCGGAAGAAGCGGTGGATGTGGCGCGCAGCCAAGTGGCTGATCTGATCAATGCCGATCACCGTGAAATCGTGTTTACCTCAGGTGCAACTGAATCAAACAACCTGGCGATCAAAGGCGTAGCGCATTTCTACAATAAGAAAGGCAAGCACATCATCACCAGCAAGACTGAACATAAAGCGGTACTCGATACCTGCCGTCAGCTTGAGCGTGAAGGCTTTGAAGTCACTTACTTAGAGCCAGATGCCAACGGCATCATTCCGATGGAACGTTTAGAAGCTGCGATGCGCGACGACACCATTCTTGTCAGCATCATGCATGTGAATAACGAAATCGGCGTGATCCATGATGTGGATGCCATCGGCGAGTTATGCCGCTCAAAAGGCATTATCTTCCATATGGATGCTGCACAAAGCGCGGGCAAATTACCTATCGATGTACAAACGACTAAGGTAGACCTGATCTCTATCTCTGGCCACAAAATGTATGGTCCAAAAGGGATTGGTGCTCTGTACGTTCGCCGTAAGCCACGTATTCGCTTAGAAGCGCAAATGCACGGCGGTGGTCATGAGCGTGGTATGCGCAGTGGTACTCTGGCGACTCACCAAATCGTTGGTTTAGGCGAAGCGGCTGCGATTGCCAAAGCTGAAATGGCAACCGACAACGCCCGTATCGCTAAGCTGCGTGACAAGTTATGGAATGGCATCAAGCACATCGAAGAGACGTATGTAAACGGCGATATGACTCACCGTGTGAGTGGTAGCTTGAACGTCAGCTTCAACTATGTTGAAGGTGAGTCGCTGATGATGGCATTAAAAGATTTAGCGGTTTCATCGGGTTCTGCCTGTACGTCAGCCAGTCTCGAGCCAAGCTACGTGTTACGTGCGCTTGGTTTAAATGATGAAATGGCGCATAGCTCAATTCGTTTCTCAATCGGTCGTTTTACCACCGAAGAAGAAATCGACCACGCTATCGAAACTATTACACAATCTATTGATAAATTAAGAGAAATGTCTCCATTGTGGGAGATGTTCAAAGATGGCATCGACCTGAATCAGGTGCAGTGGGCACATCATTAATTCGACCATTTACAATAGATAATTTTGGAGCAGTACCATGGCTTACAGTGAAAAAGTGATAGATCATTATGAGAACCCACGTAACGTTGGTTCTTTCGACAAGAACGATCCTTCGGTCGTGACCGGTATGGTGGGAGCACCTGCCTGTGGTGACGTGATGAAGTTACAGCTGAAAATCGGCGCAGACGGCATCATCGAAGACGCGAAGTTCAAAACCTACGGTTGTGGCAGCGCGATTGCGTCTAGCTCACTGGTAACCGAGTGGGTGAAAGGCAAGACTATCGAGCAAGCGGCGGCCATCAAAAACACCGATATCGCGGAAGAATTAGCCTTGCCACCAGTGAAAATCCACTGTTCCATTTTGGCAGAAGATGCCATAAAAGCGGCGATCGACGAGTACAAATCGAAACAAGCTAAGTAACATCTGGAGTTAAGATGGCGATTACAATGACCCCAGCGGCAACTGAGCGTGTCAGATCTTTCTTAGCGAATCGAGGCAAGGGCATCGGCCTGCGCCTCGGCTTAAAGACCTCTGGCTGTTCCGGTATGGCGTATGTGCTTGAGTTTGTTGATGCGCTGAATGATGACGATGAAGTGTATGATATTGATGGTGTTAAAATCATTATCGATGCGAAAAGCTTCATCTATCTACAGGGCATTGAGTTGGATTTTGTTAAAGAAGGCCTGAACGAAGGTTTCCAATTTAACAATCCTAACGCAAAAGGTGAGTGCGGTTGCGGTGAGAGTTTCACTGTTTAATTGCCGAATTGACGCATGAATTATTTCGAGCTGTTTAAGTTTTCCCCTGCCTTCGATATTGACACCGCTGTGCTTGCAGAACGCTACCGCGAACTGCAACGGGCGGTGCATCCCGATAAGTTTGCCAACGATACAGAGCAACAACGCTTATTGTCGGTGCAACGCACTGCGCAAGTGAATGACGGTTATCAAACCCTAAAAGATCCTATCCGCCGTGCCGAGCATATGCTGTCGCTACGTGGTATCGATTTAAGCTACGAAACCACCACAGTGAAAGACACTGCATTTTTGATGCAGCAGATGGAATGGCGCGAGGCGTTAGAAGACATTCGCGATAGCGCCGATCCTCAAGAAAGCATTGATGAGTTATACGACTCTTTCGCGGCATATCGGACAAAGCTGACGAAATTGCTCACCGCACAGCTAAGCAGTGACAGCGAAGAAGATGCCTTGTTAGCGGCAGATCAAGTACGCAAGCTTAAATTTATGGCAAAATTACACGATGAGCTGACGCGTATCGAAGACGCGCTGCTCGATTAATTTTCCCTATTGCAGTTATTTAGCCGATTCAGACGGGTCTGAGTCGGCGCTACTAAGTTGGATACATATGGCCCTTTTGCAGATTGCAGAGCCCGGACAAAGCGCCGCGCCGCACCAACATAGACTTGCCGTTGGCATCGATTTAGGTACCACTAATTCCCTCGTGGCCGCGGTTCGCAGCGGCGTAACGGCGACCTTACCCGATGAAAATGGCCAGCATTCTTTACCTTCTATCGTCCGTTATACCCAAGATGGCATTGAAGTGGGTCAAGTCGCGGCGTTAAGTTCTGCGCAGGATCCTAAAAACACTATCGTATCGGTCAAACGCTTTATGGGCCGCAGCCTCACGGATATTCAATCTGGTGAGCAAGCGTTCCCATACCAGTTTGAAGCCAGTGAAAACGGTTTACCGCTGTTTGTTACGCCTCAAGGGCAAGTGAATCCGGTGCAAGTGTCGGCGGAGATTTTACGTCCTCTGGTTGAACGCGCTGAGAAAACCCTCGGTGGCGAGCTGCAGGGTGTCGTGATCACTGTGCCAGCGTATTTCGATGATGCACAGCGTCAAGGGACAAAAGATGCCGCGTCTTTGCTCGGTGTTAAAGTATTACGCCTGCTCAACGAGCCTACTGCGGCGGCAATCGCCTACGGGTTAGATTCGAAGCAAGAAGGTGTGATCGCGATTTACGATCTCGGCGGCGGTACCTTTGATATCTCTATTCTGCGTTTAAATCGTGGCGTTTTTGAGGTGCTAGCTACAGGCGGCGATTCGGCGCTAGGTGGCGATGACTTTGACCATTTGTTGCAGGCGCATATGCAGCAAGTGTGGCAATTGACGAACCTTGATCCGCAGCTAAGTCGTCAGTTATTGATTGAAGCGCGCCGTGTGAAAGAAGCCTTAACCGATGCGAGTGACGTCGAAGCGAGCCTGACGCTTGCCGATGGCACTGTGCTCAAGCAAGTGGTGACCAAAGCTGAGTTTGATAACTTAATCAGCGCATTAGTGAAGAAAACCATCGCCAGCTGTCGTCGCACCCTACGTGATGCGGGCGTAACGGCTGATGAAGTGTTAGAAACCGTGATGGTGGGTGGTTCAACCCGCGTGCCATTAGTGCGTGAACAGGTTGAAACCTTTTTCGGTAAGGCGCCATTAACCTCTATCGACCCAGATCGCGTCGTTGCGATTGGCGCGGCGATTCAGGCCGATATTCTGGTCGGTAACAAACCCGAGTCTGAATTATTACTGCTCGATGTGATCCCTTTGTCATTAGGGATTGAAACCATGGGCGGTTTAGTGGAAAAAGTGGTTTCTCGTAACACCACGATTCCAGTCGCTCGCGCCCAAGAGTTTACCACCTTTAAGGATGGTCAAACGGCGATGGCCTTCCATGTGGTGCAGGGCGAGCGTGAGTTAGTCGATGATTGTCGCTCACTCGCACGCTTTACGCTTAAAGGTATTCCCCCGTTAGCGGCGGGCGCTGCCCATATTCGCGTGACCTTCCAAGTCGATGCCGATGGGTTGCTTAGCGTCACTGCGATGGAGAAATCCACCGGCGTGCAATCGAGCATTCAGGTCAAGCCTTCGTTTGGTTTATCGGATACCGAAATCGCGACTATGCTCAAGGACTCGATGAAGCATGCGAAGGAAGACATCAGTCGTCGTATGCTGGCCGAGCAGCAAGTAGAGGCGGCAAGGGTACTTGAGTCGTTAAATGCGGCGCTTGCAAAAGATGGCGACCTGCTGACAAGTGATGAGCGTCAGCAGATTGATGCGGTCATGGCACAGCTTGCCGAAATTGCCCGTGGTGATGATGCCGATGCGATTAAGCAAGCGATTGAAGTCCTCGATGAACATACTCAGGATTTCGCCGCGAAGCGTATGGATAATTCTATTCGAGTGGCCTTTAAGGGTCAGTCAATTGACAACATATAGGTGATGTGATGCCCCAGTTAGTCTTTCTTCCCCATGCTGAGTTATGTCCCGATGGCGCAGTGTTGGAAGCCAAAGTAGGTGAAACGATTCTCGATGTGGCGCTGCGTAATGGCATCAATATCGAGCATGCCTGTGAAAAATCCTGTGCCTGCACCACATGCCATTGCATCGTGCGTGAAGGCTTTGATGAGTTAGATCCAAGCGATGAGCTTGAAGATGATATGCTCGATAAGGCATGGGGACTTGAGCCTGAGAGCCGCTTGTCTTGCCAAGCCAAAGTTGTCGATAGCGATCTGGTGATTGAAATTCCGAAGTACACTGTGAATATGGTGAGCGAAGGTTAATCAACCCGATGCGATGATATCGTCAAAAACCAGTCCATGTGACTGGTTTTTGGCTTATGGCGCCCAGCATTTGCGCAAGCAATAATTGCCATGATTGATTTATCCTAATCCGAGCGTATGATGCGCTCAAAATGAAATGGTTGTCGGAGACCAAAATGAGAATCGCGATCCTATCGCAAGGGCCTGAGCTATATTCCACAAAGCGACTCGTTGAGGCTGCGACATTACGTGGTCACGAAGTCCAAGTGATCAACCCGCTCGAATGTTACATGAACATCAATATGCGTCAGTCGAGCATCCATATTGGTGGGGAAGAATTGCCGCCTTTTGATGCGGTGATCCCGCGTATTGGTGCATCTATTACTTTTTATGGCTCAGCTGTGCTGCGTCAGTTTGAGATGATGGGCGTGTATGCGCTCAATGATTCCGTCGGCATTTCTCGCTCCCGCGATAAGTTACGTTCGATGCAGTTGATGTCACGCCGTGGTATCGGCTTGCCGATCACCGGCTTTGCCAATAAGCCAAGCGATATTCCTGATCTTATCGACATGGTGGGCGGCGCGCCGTTAGTGATCAAGTTGCTTGAGGGCACGCAGGGCATTGGGGTGGTGTTAGCCGAAACTCGCAAAGCGGCTGAGAGTGTGATTGAAGCTTTTATGGGATTAAAAGCCAACATCATGGTGCAGGAATACATTAAAGAAGCCAATGGCGCCGACATTCGCTGCTTTGTGCTAGGCGATAAAGTGATTGCAGCGATGAAACGCCAAGCCATGCCTGGGGAGTTTCGCTCAAACTTACACCGTGGCGGCACCGCAAGTTTAGTTAAACTGACCCCTGAAGAGCGTTCAGTCGCAATCCGTGCGGCCAAGACCATGGGCCTCAATGTGGCGGGTGTCGATTTACTGCGTTCAAATCATGGCCCTGTGGTAATGGAAGTAAACTCCTCGCCAGGTCTTGAAGGGATTGAAGGCGCCACCGCAAAAGATGTTGCTGGTGCCATTATTGAGTTTGTTGAAAAGAACGCCCTCAAGGCAAAAAAGCCCACTCAAGCGTAGAGTTAACGCGTTCTTAAGCTACACTCAGGAGAGCAAGGTTTAGCTGCAGATGGTAAAAGGGGGAGCGGATGTCGTTAAAGTGGATTGACTCATTAGATATCGCCTTAGAATTGCTGGAGAAGCATTCTGAGGTTGACCCCCACAAGCTGCATTTTACTCAGTTATATGAGTGGGTATTAGCCCTCGATGATTTTGATGACGATCCTAAGCATTGTAATGAGCGGATATTAGAAGCCATTCAGCAATGCTGGATTGAAGAGAAATAACCATCGCCCCGATGGGGCATCTTGTCCCGCAAAAAGCGCACTTGCGTGACGGTTGTCACGTTTAGTGATCCCTAAAAGGGGATTTTTGTAGGAGTTTGATCGGCATCAAATTCATTTTAAGTGAATGACGTACCTTGTTATGTATCCGTTAAGTGGTTAAGCGCTTAATGTTATTCTGGCTACGCAAGGATGTTCACATGAAACTTTTGTTTGCTTTGTTATTCACACTGTTACCCGCCTTGGCATGGGCTCATCCTGGTCATGGTGGCGTTGGTATCTTCCATCATTTGCTCGATTTAGCCCCTGCCATTATTTTGGTTGCCTTGATTGCGTGGGCGAGCATTTGGGCAAAAAATAAAAAATAACCCCTGAGTCTTTGGCAAATATGCCAATTTAGTTGTGTTGTTATCCTTTCGCCAGTCCAGTCGAATGACAGGTCTGGCGTTTTTGTGTGATCAATCTGGTTACAAATCCAGCCAATGTGCGCAATATCTCAGACTTATTTGCTTTAAAGATAGGATTTGTTTTTTAAATTTCGTATAATCCGCGCGAATTTTTCAAACTTGCTGACAAAGGAAGCTTGTTATGGCGATCGAACGCACATTTTCTATCATTAAGCCTGATGCAGTTGCTAAAAACCACATCGGTGCAATCTACAACCGTTTTGAAACTGCTGGTCTGAAGATCGTTGCAGCTAAAATGTTACACCTGACTAAAGAACAAGCTGAAGGTTTCTATGCTGAGCATAGCGAGCGTGGCTTCTTCGGTGCTCTGGTTGCTTTCATGACTTCTGGCCCAATCATGGTTCAAGTATTAGAAGGCGAAAACGCTGTTTTAGCTCACCGCGAAATTTTAGGTGCAACTAACCCAGCTCAAGCGGCTCCAGGTACTATCCGTGCTGACTTCGCTCAAAGCATCGACGAAAACGCAGCTCACGGTTCTGATTCTTTAGAATCAGCAGCACGTGAAATTGCTTACTTCTTCAGTGCTGAAGAACTGTGTCCACGTACTCGTTAATCTGAGTGCCAGACCGAAGAAGGGAGCCTAAGGGCTCCTTTTTTATTGGCGGCATTTTGCTAACTATGCCAAAGACAAAGTGTTTAATGCTAGTAACAGGTTATTTTTATTCAGTTTTTAAAAAATTTTAAAAACCTTCCTTGAAATCCGCTTTCCTATCCTTATATCTATTGCAGGATCGCTCGATGAGGATCCCAATCGATTCTGTGCCGCTAGGACAGAAGTTAATTTCTGCGAGTATAAATGCGTTTTCAATTGAAAACGTTCGCCACTTTCCCATATTGCTTAAGACAAGGATATGAATATGCGTACTTATGATTTAACTCCTCTTTACCGTAGTGCTATTGGTTTTGATCGTTTAGCCCAGATGGCAGAACATGCTGCCGCGAATAATGGCAACTCAGGTTATCCTCCCTATAACATTGAACTCCTTGGTGAAAATCGTTATCGCATTACTATGGCCGTGGCCGGGTTCTCGATGGAAGAGCTTGAGATCAGTAGCGAAGGTGAGAAGTTACTGGTTAGAGGCAATAAAGCCGAGAGCCAAACCGAGCGTAAATACCTATACCAAGGTATTGCCGAGCGCGGGTTTGAACGTACCTTCCAACTGGCGGATTATGTGACCGTATTGGGTGCCAGTTTAGAGAATGGTTTATTGAACATTGATTTAGTGCGTGAAATCCCAGAAGCGTTAAAACCACGCAAGATTGAAATCACCACTTCGCGTCTATTAGATGGTCAATCCTAATCCTGAATCGCGCGGATAAAGAAGGGGAGCTTAATGCTCCCCTTATTGTTATCCCACCAATAAAATCCCATGTGGTCTATGTCAAAGCCTTGCTATGGCAAGCTCACATAGGGTTAATGGGGATATCAGCGTTATGCTCTCATCGCTTTCTCGCCGCGGGCCAGGCCCACTACGCCCGAGCGCGATACTTCAACCACTTTAGTCACTTCACCCATGGAGTGAATAAAGGCATCGAGTTTTTCGGTCGTGCCCACCAATTGAATGGTGTAGAGATTGGCGGTGACATCGACAATTTGCCCACGGAAGATATCGGCGGTGCGCTTAATTTCTTCCCGTAATTCCCCTTGGGCGCGGACTTTAACCAGTGCCAACTCCCGCTCGATATAAGCCGATTCGGTGACATTCGACACCTTAAGCACATCGACTAACTTGTGTAGCTGTTTCTCGATTTGCTCTAGCACTTTCTCGTCGGCCACCACGGTAATATTGAGGCGCGATAAGGTGTTATCATCGGTTGGTGCCACAGTTAAACTTTCGATGTTGTAACCGCGCTGGGAAAACAGGCCGACAACACGGGATAGGGCGCCGGATTGGTTTTCGAGTAATACAGATATAATTCGACGCATTAGCATTTCTCCGTTTTGCTTAACCACATTTCATTCATCGCGCCGCCGCGGATAAGCATGGGATACACGTGCTCAGTCTCATCCACCATAATGTCGATAAATACCAGTCTGTCTTTCATGGCAAGGGCTTCGGCCATCTTAGACTCAAGCTCAGCAGGATCGCTAATCGTCATACCAACATGGCCATAGGCTTCGGCAATTTTGGCAAAGTTGGGGACCGAATCCATATAGGAATGGGAATGGCGACCCGAGTAGATCATATCCTGCCATTGTTTCACCATGCCAAGGAAACGGTTGTTTAAGTTGATAATTTTAACCGGCGTATCGTATTGCAGAGCGGTTGAAAGCTCTTGAATATTCATCTGAATCGAACCATCGCCCGTGACGCACACAACGGTTTCGTCCGGCATTGCCATTTTGACTCCCATGGCAGCGGGTAGACCAAAGCCCATGGTGCCAAGGCCACCGGAGTTAATCCAATGACGAGGTTTATCAAAGGGATAATAGAGCGCGGCAAACATTTGATGCTGGCCCACATCCGAGGCGACATAGGCCTCACCATTAGTGAGTTTGTAAAGAGTTTCAATTACTTGCTGTGGTTTGATCCGGTTGCTTTCCTTATCGTATGCCAAGCAGTTGCGGTTACGCCACACAGTGATTTCTTGCCACCATTGATTAATTGCCTCGCTATCGTTGCCCTCCTTCGACTCATCCAGCAGGGCTAGCATGCTGTCCAGTACGATATCGGCCGAGCCTACGATGGGGATATCCACTCGTACGGTTTTTGAAATCGATGAAGGGTCGATATCAATATGTAAAATGGTGGCATTAGGGCAGTATTTTTCGATGTTGTTAGTGGTTCTGTCATCGAAACGTACACCAATCCCGAAGATAAGATCGCAGTTATGCATGGTCATGTTGGCTTCATAGTGCCCGTGCATCCCCAGCATTCCTAAGCTGTTTTTATGGGTGCCAGGGAAGGCGCCAAGGCCCATTAAGGTGCTGACAACGGGGATATTTAATTTTTCCGCTAAGGCTAAGATCTGCTTTTCACTGCTTGAGATAATGGCGCCTCCACCCACATAAAGCACAGGTTTTTTCGCGGCGAGTAATGCCTGTAATCCACGGCGAATTTGACCCTTATGGCCCGATGTCGTTGGATTATAGGAGCGCATTTTAATGCTCTCGGGGTAAATATAGTCGTGCAGTAATGCTGGATTGAGGCAATCCTTTGGCAAGTCGACAACCACGGGGCCGGGGCGACCTGTGGAAGCAATATAAAATGCTTTTTTAATGATCTCAGGAATTTGAGTGGGATCTTGTACTAAAAAGCTGTGTTTGACGACTGGGCGTGAAATCCCAATCATGTCGCATTCTTGGAACGCATCGTTACCGATTAAATTGCTCGGCACTTGGCCAGATAACACCACTAATGGAATTGAATCCATATAGGCGGTGGCGATGCCGGTAATGGCATTGGTGGCACCTGGGCCTGAGGTCACGAGTACCACGCCCACTTTACCCGTGGCGCGGGCATAACCATCGGCCATATGCACGGCGGCTTGTTCGTGACGAACCAGAATATGTTCAATACCGGGGATAAGGTGCAGGGCGTCGTAGATATCTAACACTGAGCCGCCAGGATAACCAAATATGTGCTTTACACCTTCATCGATCAGGGATCGCACAATCATGCTGGCGCCGGATAACTTCTCCATGTGAAACTCCTATTGCATAGTACCGTTACGGTAAACAGTATCTTGTTACAGCGACGGTAATCGCTCTAAAAATAAGTCTGAAGGGTAATTCAGACTCCGATTGCTGAGCTTGAAATCATCGATTTCAAGCGCTCATCCCTTTGGATGCAGCAGCTGTTGCAATGAACAGAATTTCATCATATTCAAAAAAGAACACATTTCAAGGCTTTTATGTAAAAAATAACCAACTTGAAACAATTTCATGTTTAGGCGCGATAAACGCTCATGAAACGGGAGTTTTTGTGTGGGGTCATTTTATTTAATTACTTTAATTATAATGGGTTAGCTGGTTTACAATGAAAAACGGCACCCAAGCTACTATATATAACCTAAGTGCCGTTTATTTAGAGAACGCTTAATTTGTTACAAATCAACTACAAAAGAGAGGCAAACCATGATTGCTTGGTTTAGGTGGCATAAAGATGCCATCACTCCTTCGGCTTCGCTTGATGAGTCGAACGGTTAAATTGACAGAATCCCACCAACAATACCGCCGTCAGCATCAATGCCGAGAAGGGCACTGCGGTGCCATTATAAAACAGCGCGAGTAATGGCCCTGCTAAGGCGCCGCAGCCAAATCGTAAGGTGCCAATTACCGCAGTGGCCGTGCCCGTTTCCTGCTTAAACTTCATCAGCACAATGGCATCGGCGTTGACCGACATGATACCAAGACTGCCCATAAGTGGGATCAGCATCAACACGGTGAAATGATAACTGAGCCCCAGTAAATTCACCCCCAGTAAACCGACCGCCGCCAGCGCACCGAAGAAGGTCGATACGTGCAGCATTCTTAACGAGCCATAACGGCCCACAATTCGGGTATTGATAATATTTGCCAGCATCAGCGCGCCCACATTGGTACTAAAGAGTAGGGCAAATAAGGATTTATCTAAGGAAAAAACCTCCATATAGACAAAGGGTGATGCGGTTAAATAACAGAAAAACGCAAAGGAGGTGAGTACACCGCTGGCAATATTTAATTTAACCCCGGGACGTGAAAATACTGTCGCATAAGCCCCTAAAAAGGATTTTTGACTGCGGCTACTCTGATCTTTATCGCTGGGCATTCTCAGCAGCGTAATGACCAACAACAGCAACAACATGGCATAGGCCGATTGGATAAAGAAGATCAAATGCCATTCACCAATCTCGAGGATAAGGCTACCGATGCTTGGGGCTAATAATGGCGCTAACATCATGATTAAACTGACATAAGACATGCCTTTAGCCGTGTTTTCACCATAGACTTCTTTGATATACCCAGGGACAACCACAGTGGCCGCGGCGCCGATAAAGGCTTGTAAAAAGCGCAGGCCTAAAAACACTTCAATCTGTTCGGCTAAGCCGAGCAATAGGCTGACTAACATAAAGCCTGAGAGGCCCATTATTACCAAAGGGCGACGGCCAATACGGTCGGCAAGGGGGCCAAAACACAGCATGCCGAGGGCATAGCCTCCTAAGTAAACACTCAAGGATTGTTGGACTAGAGTGATATCGGTATGAAAACTCTGGGCAAGTGTTGCCATAGCGGGCAAATACATGTCGATCGCGAGCGGCGTGATCGCGACAATGGCGGCGAGCATAGGGATCAGCAGTGCCAAGTGGGGAATGCTGCTCGGTTTAGTCGGATAGCTTGACGGTTGTGGGTCCACAGTTACCTCGGGTGGCGAAAGAAGGCGATATTAAGTGTATGTCACTCGAAAACCAAAATTGTAGGGTAACAATTTTGCCTAATGGCGACTCATTTTGCCTCAATTAACATAGCGTAATTTTGCCATGAACATTGGAGGAGTATAGGGAAGAAATGAGTGGCCGGCGAAGAGTCTCTCAACCGTCATAGCCACAGTTGATTTAAGTCCTCGGCTTTGTATCGAGTCTAAGGATATTAAGCCATAACATAGTAAAACGCTCAGGCAAATAAGCCAATCTCGATGACGATATCTTTACACTTAAATTGTAACCAAAATGGATTTTATGTCCTTGTATTGCATTGATGTGCTCAGGCTCGCCTTAGCGTCATTCATTCGACTGAGATTGTCACTCCAGTGTCATCTGTATGTCATCTAACCGTCTTGAATGCGGATTAGTTTAATGGGCTTTAGCTTAACCCTACGACTAATAACAACACATTCAGGAATGATGCAATGAACACAAAACGACTGCCGCTGGCCGGTGCGATACTGGCAAGTTTACTCCTTGGTGCCTGTAATGGTGATGACGGTACCAATGGTGAGCAGGGGGAGAACGGCTTAAATTCATTAGTGAACGTGACTGCACTCGCCATAGGTGATGCAAACTGTCCCGCCGGTGGTCAACGCATCGATACAGGGCTCGATACAAATCGTAATGGCCAGTTGGAAGAGACTGAAATCGATGCGGCGCAAACCCAATTTATTTGCCAACCCCAATCTGCGGGAGTGTCAGCGGAGCTGATCGGCCGTCATCAAACTGGCACTTATGGCCTGAGCGCTGCTGAAATTGTTGAATACCACAGTGCTTCTCAGCGAATTTTTGTGGTTAATGCGAAAAGCGGTAAGGTCGACATTATCGATGCTAACTTGCTTAGCAACGCGGCTAAGGCAACTGCGCCATTAGCCTTGAATAATCTTGATAAGCTAGCTGAGCTGGATGTCGCCAAGGATGTGGGCTTGAGTTTTATGGGCAGCGTTAACAGTGTCAGTATTTCTGGTAACTTGTTAGCGGCGGCCATTGAGCGCGGCGATGCAGCAGGCAATAAGACTCAAGCCAATGGCTATGTGGCTTTCTACCAACTCAATGGCAATGAGACACCTCAGTATCTCAGTGCGGTTGAAGTCGGTGCATTACCGGATAACGTCGTCTTTAGTCATGATGGTAAAACGGTACTCGTAGCGAATGAAGGCGAACCAAATCAAGACTATAGTATCGATCCTGAGGGCAGTGTGGCGATTATCGCCATTGCGGATGGTAAACCCGCAGCAACGGCGACGTTAGTGGCATTCACCGAGTTTAATCAGGGCAATGCTCGCTATAATGAAATTACTAAGGACATTAAAATCAATGGCCCTATGGCCACTGTCGCGCAGGACTTAGAGCCTGAGTATATCAGTGTCAGCCCCGATAACAGCCGTGCTTTTGTGAGCCTGCAGGAGAACAATGCCATCGCGGTGATTGATATCGCCAATGCCAAAGTAGCGAAGATTTTACCCTTAGGACTGAAGGATTATGGTCTTGATGTGAATAAAATTGATGCAAGTGACAAGGATGATATGGTCAACCTTCAGGCCTATGCGGGTGTGTATGGCATGTATCAACCCGATACCGTAGCGAGTTACCGTTGGAATAATACTGACTTTATTGTCACCGCAAACGAAGGGGATTCTCGCGATTATGCTGGGTTTTCGGAGGAAGCCCGCGCCGGTGACTTAACCTTAGATCCTAACCATCCACAATTTGCCGCCGCAAAAGATAAGACCCAATTAGCCCGTTTGAAAGTGACTAAGAGTATGGGTGATGACGATAACGACGGCGATTATGACAAAATCGTGAGCTTCGGTGCGCGTTCTTTCTCAATCTGGACGGCCGATGGTCAACAGGTGTTTGACAGTGGTAGCGATTTTGAGCGGATCACCGCAGCCTTGTTAGGCAATAACTTCAACAATAACAATGAAGAAAACAAAGGCGATAGTCGCAGTGACGATAAAGGCCCTGAGCCAGAAGCCTTAGCTCTCGGCAAAATTGGTCAAAAACTCTATGCCTTTATCGGGCTTGAACGTACCTCTGGCTTTATGATTTACGACGTGACGAATCCCTTCGACGTGCATTTTGTGGATTATGTGGTAAACCGTGATTTTGAGGCGGATTTCAGCATAGATACAGATACAGGCGAAGTGAAAGGCGATGCCAGTTTAGCCGGAGATTTAGGGCCAGAAGGCATGAAGTTTGTGAGTGCCGAGAAGAGTCCTAATGGTCAGCCTCTGTTGATCATTGGTAATGAAGTCAGTGGCACAACCAGCGTGTACCAAATCAAGGTGCAATAGCCATAGCTTGTGTTCAACGTGCCATAACGTTAAATTCCAACACCAGAAATGCTTGTGATTAAGCAAGCTTAAAACGCCAGAGCATCACTCTGGCGTTTCTTTTTGGCCGCTTTCTAACGCGAAAATGAACTGCTATACGACCGAATAGGCGTGTTGCTTGAGTGCGTTAAAGGTGGATTCGATGCACTCGAGCGCAAGCTGGAATTGGGTATCGTTTTCGGCGCCACCTAAACTTAATCGGATAAAGTTGTCATGGCAGTTAAAGTCATCCCCATTACGGATCAGCACGCCTTTTGCCGCTAAGGCGGTCACCAGATGATGAGCTTTAATGTCTTCGGGTAACTGGATCCAGCCATTTAAACCCCGCCAGTGTTGAGTTAACCCCAGCTTGTCACCCAATGCCATGCATTGCTGCTGACGCTCGCGAATAATCGCATCGCGATTGGCCGTGATGTGCCCGCGTTTGATTAGCAGACAGGCCAGCTCCACATTGAGCGGCGAAACCATCCAACATTGGCTATGAATGGCGAGGCGCAATGGCGCGATAAGCGGCTCGGGCACTAAAATAAAACCTTGCCTTAAGCCCCCTGAAAACAGCTTAGACAGGCTTGAAATGTAAATGACCCTCGGCACATTCAGCGTCTGAGCCAACTGCCACAGCGGAGAGTGCCACTCTTCAGGGAGGCAATAATTCACATCATCTTCAATGATATAAAACTGGTACTGCTCCGCGAGTGCCAACAGTTTTTCTCTCTGTTGCTCACTGTATTGAATGCAGGTAGGGTTTTGATTGTTGAGGGTTAAATACACCAGTTTAGGTTGATGGATTTGAACTAAAGCCTCGAATCTTGCGAGATCGACCCCGTCAGAGGTTAACGGTACGCCAATACTATTGATACCCAATTGTTTAGCGCAAATACGCACTCCGGGATAGCTGTACTGTTCGTGCAGGAGTACCTCGCCCTTGGTCAGGAAAGCATTAAGGCAGGCAAAAATGGCCTGTTGTCCACCATGGGTAAAGATCAATTGCTCTGGGCGCTGCTCAATGCCGCGTTGCGCAAGCCAGTGGTGAAATATCTGTTGATGTTGATCTAAGGGGCTGGCGCGATAGCCAAGGAGTTGACTCAGTTTCGCCGGATCCTTAGCCAGTTGGCTTAGACAATCACTCAGCGTACTTATTTGATCCGTCAGCGGCTGCTGACAAGTCGCCATATTGAGCTGCAAATGATTAAGCTCTGGCACGGGAGAGGCGTTGACATAAGTACCATCACCGATACGCGCTTCCACATAACCACGTTGCTCCGCTAGAGCATAGGCCCGAGTGACAGTGCCTATGGTCACCCCAAGGGCATCGGCTAAACGCCGCTGTGGCGGGAGTTTCGTGCCATGGGGAAGGGCTTTTAGCAAAATGCCTTGCTCGATCGCACTGACCAGACGTTGATATTTAGGACCTGTAAATGCCTCTAGATCTGGCGTCCAAATTGTACCCATGACAATAAATCCATTGATCTCCATTAAGCTATCTATATTATTAATTGTCTCGTTTATTGTCAAATATTGTATGCGTACAATTCAAGGTCTTTATGGATATTCAACTTGTCAATGATCCACAACTCTGGACATTAATGGCCTCAGCAGCACTCTTTTGTGCAACCATGACCATGACTCCCGGGCCGAATAATATTTTACTCGCCAGCTCAGGTGCCCATTTCGGGGTGATGCGCACCATTCCACACATTGCGGGGATCCGCCTTGGCTCGACTTCTTTGCATCTGTCGGTATTACTCGGTCTCGGTGCTTTGTTCGAGACGTTTCCGATGTTGCACCAAGCGTTGAAATACGCGGCATTGCTGTATTTACTGTATCTTGCCTATCGATTAGTGACCTCTCCCGTAAAGGCGGCGCAATTGGATGAAGGGCGTCAACCGATGAGTGTGATGGAGGCGGCGCTGTTTCAGTGGATTAATCCCAAATCTTGGATGTCGACCATTACCCTTTGCAGCGCGTTTACCTTAGGCGGCGATGGCTTTTGGCTCAGTGCGGTATTGGGCGTGCTGGTGTTTAATCTGGTGGGATTTCCCGCATCCTTTACTTGGGTGTTTGTCGGCGCGGCTATCAGTAAAAAGCTCAATACGGATAAACGTCGACGCCATTTTAACTGGTTTATGGGCAGTTTATTGTTGGTGTCCTTACCTATGATCCTGCGATAAAGTGACCTAATTGCGCTAAAACCTTAAATATTCTGGGATACTGACTCGCGTAAGGATTGGCTTTATGCCATAACCAACATAATATTGGTGGCTTTTTTAGGTAACGGCCTTTTGGGGATCCCAATGAGGCTTAGTTATACTTAGCCACCGCAAGTTAGTTCTTAACTTGGGAGTGAGTATATGGAGGTTACTGCGTGAAGTTTCCCAGTTTAGTATCGTTAATGCCCGGTTTGGCGCAGATGCTGCAGTATGAGAAGCAATGGCTCAGGGATGATGTGAGGGCGGGATTATCCGTGGCGGCGGTCGCTTTACCTGTCGCTATCGCTTACGCCCAATTGACCGGCGTCAATGCCGCTGTCGGTTTATACTCCTGTGTGCTGCCCATGTTGGTGTATGCACTGTTTGGCACTTCTAGACAATTAATAGTTGGACCCGATGCCGCCACCTGCGCTGTGATTGCCGCCGTGGTGACGCCGCTTGCCGCTGGCGACAGCATGAAACACTGGCAACTGGTGATGACCATGACGGCGATGACCGGCTTTTGGTGTTTAATCGCCAGCCGTTTTCGCCTTGGGGTATTAGCCGACTTTCTCTCCAAACCTATTCTGATGGGGCTGCTCAATGGTGTGGCTATCACCATTATTGTCGGTCAATTCTCGAAAATTTTTGGTTTCACCTTCGATGAACGTTATCTGATTGAGCGCTTATCGGGCGCACCTTCCTATTTAACTAAAACCCACTGGCCCACCTTGCTGATGGGTGTGGTGACCTTAGCGACCTATGCGTTGGTAAAACGTTATCGTCCACAGTGGCCAGCTTCAATGTGTGCGATGGCGATGGCGGCATTTTTAGTCTGGGCCTTTAACTTAACCAGCTTAGATATCAATGTGGTGGGTGAGGTGAGCGCAGGCTTGCCATCATTCCAAGCACCAGCGTTCGATATCGGTATTGCCCGTGAACTGGTGGTGCCCGCACTCAACTTAGCCATGGTGAGCTTTGTGAGCATGATGCTGACGGCGCGCAGTTTTGCGGCGAAAAATGGCTACGATATCGATGCGGATAAAGAGTTTCGCGCCCTCGGGATTGCGAACATCGCCTCCGCCTTATCCCAAGGCTTTGCGGTCAGCGGCGCCGATTCACGCACTGCGGTGAACGATGCAAACGGCGGCAAGAGCCAGTTGGTGTCCATCATCGCGGCGGTATTAATTGCATTAGTCGCACTGTTTTTTACCGCACCGCTCAAATACATCCCCAGTTCAGCACTCGGCGTGGTATTGGTGATTGCCTCAATTTCGCTGATTGATTTAAAGGCATTGTGGAATCTACGCGTAAGAGACCGCTCCGCCTTTTTACTCGCCTGTACGACCTTGTTTTCGGTGCTGTTTATTGGGGTTATTCCTGGCATAACCTTGGCGGTATTACTGGGTCTATTCCAGTTTTTAGCCACAGTGATGCGTCCAACCGACCAAGTACTCGGGCTTGACCAAAAAGGGGTGATCCGCAGTGTGGATGATTCGGGTAAGGCCAAATCTGTGCCCGGTGTGTTTATTTATCGTTTCAACTCGCCGTTAACCTACTTCAACGCCACTTACTTTAAGCGCCGCCTACTGGAGAAGTTTATTCGTGAACCAGAACCCGTGGATTGTATCATCATCGATGCCGTCCCGTGTTTTACTCACTTAGATTTGAGTGTGATGGCCATGCTTGCGGATTTGCACCAATTATTGAAGAAGCGCGGCATACGCTTAGTGTTAGCAGGGCGTAAGCGGCAGATGCTCGGCTGGTTTGAACAGGCGGGAATGCAGTCCGGCGAGGGCGGGATCTTGATCCGACCCGATTTATATCTGGCGCTGAAAATGAACCAAAGCTACAAACAAGCGTTAGCCGAAGGGCAGGCGCCGGTGATCAAAAAAGCGCCCGAGGATGATGTGTTATTGCATAGTCATTTGTAGTGAATCATGTGTAATGGCTGGTGTTGATCACTCGGTTATATTCTGAAGATAACGAAAAAGCGCGGCATAGTCCGCGCTTTTTTATCTCAACTTAACATTGGCACCTTAACGCTAAGCGTTTTAAGGATCATGCTCAGTCTTTTTGCAATTTATCGAGGGGGATAAAACCGTGGTAGGCGTAGTAGCCGACGGGGCCTAACAATAGGCTGAGTAAACACCAGAACCATTTCGCATTGGTGCTGAGCTTGGCTTGACTCTTAAAGACTCTACGCGCAAACAGGCAATGTAGTAGGCTTAATCCTATTAGCATCGCAATGATTTTAATATCCGTATTTTCCAAGTAGCTGATCCCTGTCATTCATCCTGATGATTTAGCCTAAAATGTTAAAAATGCTTAATTTACTTTGCCTAAGTGCTACGTACTTTACGCGATCTTTTTACGGATTGCTATTGGGTATATCAAAAATAAACGTTAATTCTTATTCACTTATAGACATTCCTAACAAGTAAACTGGCGGATTGTCAGCTTGCCAGATCACATATTTTTCCATTGCTTGCAGAAATATTTCGCTGCTGGTGAGCATCGTTAACCAGTTCATCAAGCATGGAAACGCCGCATTCAGATCCCGTTTAGTATTCACCGCCGTAAATTGGCGAATAAAAGGCACAATCGCAAAATCTGCAAGGCTTAACGCTGGGCCGATAAGATAAGGATGCTGCTGAAGCTGTGCTTCGAGTCGTTCAAGAAAAGTACTGGCCTTGGCGAAATAATCCGCCTGAGTGAATTCAGGATAACGATCGGCATATTTGTACTTATCCAGCCAAGGTTTAAATTCAACATCATTCTGCGCAATAAGCTCAGCAATCAAGCTTTGCGCTGACGCCGTTTGTCCGAGTAATTGCCGCGCCGCTGGCGAGTCGGTCTTGGTCAATGCCCAGCGCATAATCTCCAAGCTCTCGGCAATCACCTCACCAGTGGGGAGTTGCAATACTGGCACTGTTCCCTTGGGGGAGATGGCTAACATCGGTGCAGGTTTGGCTTTAAGGGTGATTTCCCGAACCTCGACCTGGCATTGGCCGAGCAATAGGCCAAGGCGAGCGCGCATGGCATAAGGACAACGGCGAAAACTGTAGAGTATGGGTAAAGGCATCGTCTTGTTCCTTAAAGCAATCATAAAAGCGATTTCGCCACAGCATGGGGAAAAGTCGGCAATAGTAGTGACTTTAAAACAGAAATACTGCGTTTATTACCGATTTTTCCACCGTTTGGCTTGTAAATAAACAATGACCTTGGTTTTTGTCAGTGTTTTTCTGACTGTGACTCAGGTAGAATTTCGGCCGATTTTTGCGACCCAGCCTAGGCTTAGGCTGGTTATTAGTTAATGCACTGGAAATTAAGTTCCAGCCAGCAGTTGAGGGTGTTATGTCTAACGTTGTTGTTTGTGCTTTATATAAGTTTGTTTCATTACCGCATTTTGAGTCGCTGCGTGAGCCACTCCTGTCCATGATGGAACAGGCCGAGATTAAAGGCACATTACTGCTGGCAAATGAAGGGATTAATGGCACTGTGGCCGGCTCTCAAGCCGCTATCGATGCACTGCTGGCTTGGCTGAATAACCAAAATGGCCTTGAAAATATCGTTTACAAGTTATCCTTTGACGATGAAATGCCTTTCTACCGCACTAAAGTGAAGCTGAAAAAAGAAATCGTCACCATGGGCGTTGAAGGTATCGATCCGCTTAAAGTGGTCGGCACCTATGTTAAACCGCAGGACTGGAACGCGCTGATTTCCGATCCAGAAGTCATCTTAGTGGATACTCGTAACGACTACGAAGTGCAAATTGGCACCTTTAAAAATGCCATTAATCCTGTGACTGAAACCTTCAGAGAATTCCCTGAGTATGTGAAGCAGAATCTCGATCCTGCCAAGCATAAGAAAGTCGCGATGTTCTGTACTGGCGGTATTCGCTGCGAAAAATCGACCGCTTATTTAAAAGAGCAGGGCTTTGAAGAGGTCTATCACCTCGAAGGTGGCATCCTTAAGTACCTCGAAGAAGTGAAACAGGAAGAAAGTCTTTGGGAAGGTGAATGCTTTGTCTTCGATAACCGCGTGGCCGTTGACCATGACTTGAAGAAAGGCCAATACGATCAATGTAATGCTTGTCGTATGCCGATCACTGAAGCCGAAAAATTAAGTCCAGCCTATGTGCAAGGCGTTAGCTGCCCACATTGTATCGATAAGATTTCAGACGAGCAGCGTAAGCGTTTTGTTGAACGTGAGCGCCAAGTAAACTTAGCGAAATCACGTAACGAAGCACACATTGGTAGCGATGTGAATCAAGTGATTGAAGCTCGCCGTCAAAAGAAAGAAGCACTGCGCCAGCAATCGGCTGAAAAGAACAAGGCTAAACAGTAAGCTAAACAATAAGGTTTTTACCTCTCTCTCTTGAGCGCGAGCGTGCTCAACGAATGACCATTATGGCCCGACATGTTTGGGCCATTTTTTTACTAAATGTCTTAGTAACAGTGTTAGCATTTTTAACCCTATGATAAATTTGCCTAAATAAAATCGTGTCTCGGCAAAGAACCGCAATGCCAGACATCTTGCAGCAGGGACAGGGCATGAGTATTTGGAAAGAGTTATACGACATTTTTGATAAAGAGCGCAGCCGCTGGCAGCAATCGTCGGCGGGCAAGCAGGCCATCAGCTTCGAGTTAAAGGCTAATTTGGGTTTTCTCGCTGATGCCTTGAGCAGTGGTTTACCACAACAGTCGATCATTCAGGGGCTTGAGTGCACACTCTTTGAGGCCAAAATCAAAGAGGGCCTAGCGTTGACCAGCCTGAATCGCCGTAAAGTGACACTGAAATTTATCGGTGAATTTGCCGAGTTTGCAAAGTATGAGGGCAAAGAGAATGCCGAGCTGGTGGAAAATGCCTACTCAAAAATCAAATCTTTACAGAAACTCGCGTCGGCAAAACCCGATAACAATTACGATCTTAAAATTAAATCACTGTTTCGGTTTCTGGTGTTTATTGTGGCGCACCTTGAGGAGCGACCGCTGACTCGCCAATCTGCCAAAGGCTAATGCTTTTCACGCAGGATTGAGCAGAGTGTTGAGCACAACAAAAGATATTGCCAATCCAAAGTGCGATAGCTAGCAGGAGCCTTTCAAGGATGAATATGAATAATACTAAGTGGCGAGAATGTTTGAGTATCTTGGCTGCGCATCGGGTATATCTGCAACTACGCCTCGTGGGTGATGCTGATTTCCCTATGGATTATGAAGCCGCCCATCGAGTGATCAGCCAAATTGATACTCGAGATTTTGTGTTTGTCCGTAAGACCATCTCTTATAAAGATATTGCGGCGCTGCGGATTGTGAAGGATGCATCTCCCGCCGCCGAGTCGCAAAGCTCAAACCAATCAAGCGGGTCTTTATTTACTGTCGAACTTGCAGAACTAAGACGTAAGCTGATGCAACTGGGGCAATTGCCGCTGACAGAGGATGACGAGTCTATCCTGATCACGGCTTATTAATGCCGAAAATTGGCGCTGGCTAAAACAGTTGAGTAATCAGTGATGTCAGTGCGTGAGGAGTAGTGAGTGGAGAGCTGTGCCTTGTTTGGGAGAGCGACTGGCAGGCAAGGGGCACTGCCAGTGATCGTACCTAAGCGGGCGGTAAAGCGGCTAACAGTTAAAGCTGAACAGTAAAAATCGCGTCTTTACCTGCGGTGACGCTCCCTTGGGCCTTGTCTAAGTATTTCACATCTTCCATATTGGCCAACACAACGGGAGTGAGTAGGCTATCCACTTGATCTTTTAGGTAATCAATATCGAAAGACAGAATGGGATCGCCCACTTTGACCTCTTGGCCTTCCTCCGCCAAACGGCTAAAACCTCGGCCCCTTAGCTCAACGGTTCCGACGCCAAAGTGCACGAAAAGCTCTAATCCCTGTGGCGATTCGATACTAAAAGCATGATTAGTCTCAAAAATCTTACCTATGGTGCCGTCGATTGGGGCGACAATCGTGTCTCCCTTTGGTGCAATGGCGATACCATCACCGACAATTTTCTCTGCAAACACCACATCGGGAACCTTTTCAATGGCCACAATTTCCCCGTTCACTGGGGCGTAAACCATAATGCCGCCAGCCAGTTGTGGTTGTCCTGATACCAATCGCCTTATTCGGCTTAAAAATCCCATTATCCTGTGCCCCTTCGCTTGTTTTTGTTGTTATCTTTTTAGTCTGTAAAGCAGCATAACCAATAAAATGTATTATTTATAGTTTGTTATACACTGCTGTAGTTCTGAAATTCTATTCTGTTGCATGGCGGTGTGCGCTAACGCAGAAAATTTCGCCAATTGCCCTTGGCAAACGGCGGCCTTCACCTCCAGTAATGCACTTAAGTTCACGCTGAGTTCATCAAGCCCCATGCCGATAAGAAGGGGGACCATCTGTGGCGAGCTGGCAAGTTCGCCACAGAGTGACACTTTGACTCCGGCGGTTTTGGCTTGCTCGACGGTCATCTTGATGAGCCCTAAAATTGCCGGTGACAGGGAAGGATAATCCCGTGTTAGTTGCGGATTCGTGCGATCCGCCGCCATGGCATATTGGGTTAAGTCATTGGTGCCTATGCTCACAAAATCTAACCGTGGCAGCATGGAGGCAAGATTCATCACGGCGGCGGGGGTTTCGACAACTATGCCGTAACTGAGTTCACCGAAGCCTTTTTCTTCCTCTTCGAGGGCATCTTGGCATTCGGCGATGAGGGCAAAAATCTTATCGAGCTCCTCGACCTGATTCACCATGGGAAACATCAGTCGAATAGGGCCATGGTTGGCCGCCCGTAAAATCGCCCTAAGCTGGGTCTTAAACAGCTCTGGATGCGTCAAGGTGTATCTAACCCCGCGTAGGCCTAAGGCGGGATTATCCTCGACCTCTTGGCAGAGGCAGGGCAGCTCTTTATCGGCACCAATATCTAAGGTTCTGATCGTAAAGGTCTTACCGCCTAAAGCATGCAAGGCTTCGCAGTACAGATTGTATTGAGCTTTTTCATCCGGCAGTGTGCTGGTGTGCATCAGCATAAACTCGGTGCGAAATAGACCAATGCCATCGGCACCCACATCGCCAACATGGGTGATATCGTTCAAGTTGCCGACGTTGGCCATCAGACCCACGAGATGACCATCTTGGGTCTTGGCGGGGACATCACGGTATGCTTGCAGGGCGGCGCGTCTGGCTTGCTCATGGTGCAATGTAACGGTTAAGCGTGCCTGCTGCTCGGGCGCAGGATTGACAAAAAGCTCGCCACTTAGGGCATCGAGCACCAATGGTGTGCCATTGGGAATAAACTCGGCATCGAACTGGCAGCTCAGAATGGCGGGGATCCCCGCCGCGCGGGCCAAAATCGCCGTATGACTGGTTAAACCGCCAGTTTTAAGCACTATGCCGCTGATCTGCTCTTTGGGTAATAACGCAAATTCGGCGGGAGTGAGATCTTGCGCCAAGAGGATTGTCGGCTCAGTTAGCTGCGCTAAACCTTGATCTAAGCGGCCGTTGATGGCGGTTACTAATCGCTGGCCAAGGCATCGCACATCTTGGGCTCGATTGGCGAGATAAGGATCCTCTAAGGATTCAAGCTCGTTAGCCTGGTGGGCGAAGACCCGCTCAACCGCGACACTGGCGGATAACTGCAGGGTGCGGATTGCTTCCTTCACTTGGTCGATAAGCTCTTCGTCCTCTAGCAGTAACAGATCGGCTTCAATTAACTGATAGTTTTCGCTTTGCGGGTCGAGCTTTGTTTGGCTGTGGCTGAGTTGCTGCTGCAGCGCCTGTAGGGCTTTTGTAAATTTACTCTGTTGTTGCGGGATCCGAGAGAGGGGAACGGGACGATAATCGAGGTGATGTTCGGCGTGGGTAAGGTGGAGTGCCTGTCCGAAGGCAATCCCCGATGACACTATGATCCCCGTAATCGACATATTCGTTCCTATCAAGCTGGCTAAGTTGCCGTTTAACTTAAGGTGATGAGCAGTTCCGAGACTTTCTCGACCGCTTCCTGCGCCTGCTCACCCTCGGCAAACACCCGCACGGTTACCCCATGATACAGGCCTAATGTTTGCAATTTGAATAAGCTTTTGGCGCTGGCTTGCTTGCCATTGCATTCAACTAACACATCACAGTTGAAGGTTTTCGCTTCTTTCACTAACAGGGCGGCAGGGCGGGTATGAATACCATGTTTTGCGGTGATAGTGACAGATTTTTCGTACATAGTGGGTTAACTCTTTATCAATATTATGGCGCTTCGTTCGACTCAATAATCTTGTATCCCGCCTTTTTTAAGGCGGCAACAGCGCTTTGGAGACAATTTTTCTTTACCAAAATATAGTCGGTATCGAAGGTGGAAAGGGCAAAAATACTGATCTGCACATCGGCTAAGGTGCCGGATATTTTCGATAAAATGCCTGTCATCGAAAATCCCAGCGGGCCTAAGACTTCAAGACTGCACCAATGGGTTTCTTGCTCCAAACTGTCGAGCTCAAGTTCGCTGGACACCACCACAGTTAGCCCTTCCTCGGTTCGGCCAATAAAGTAGACTTCTTCGGCAAACACTTCGCTAGGTAATTGAGCATTAGGGCTAAAGCTATGAATCGTATACTGCCGTGGGTGAACAGCTAAGGTCATGCGCATGGGCGTTCCTCAATCGGCAATAAAGGTTTAGGGTAAGGTCACATCCTAGGTTATAGCATGAATATCCCGTTAGATAGCAGGCATTCACCCCTTGAATTGGCGTATTTTAAACTAAAAGAGGACGTTCTAATACGTCCTCTTTGGTGTAGTGTGGCTTTATCTCAATGGGGTTAGATTTTGAATTGGCCTAAGGTGTGCGACATATCTTGGCTGATATCCTGCAATGACTGCGCCGCGCGGCTATTGCCTTCGTTGGCCTTGACTGAGACTTCGGTTAATTCTGAAATATTACAGATATTACGATTGATTTCCTCCGTCACCAGCGATTGCTCCTCGGTCGCGCTGGCGAGTTGAGTATTCATGTCGCTGATATGGGCGATAAGTTGCAAAATTGCCGCCATGGCATTGCCCGCTTCACGGGCTTTGGCTTGCAATTCATCGGATTGAGTCTGTGTTTGGCTATTGCTCTTCATCACAGAGTTCACGCCCATTTGAATATCCGAGATGATTTTTTGGATTTCATTAGTGGAGTCTTGGGTGCGATTAGCCAGTGCGCGCACTTCATCGGCGACCACGGCAAAACCGCGGCCATGGCTACCCGCGCGGGCGGCTTCGATGGCGGCATTGAGGGCTAACAGGTTAGTTTGTTCGGCAATAGAGCGAATGACATCGAGGATACTGCCAATTTGCGCCGAAGATTGCCCAAGTTTTTGGGTGATGACTTCTGATGCTCTTAACTCTTGCACCAGTTTTTCGGTATCACGCACCGTATCATCGATCACCGCTTGGCTTTGCTGGGCCTGATTTTTCACGCTGTTAGCGGCATCGGCGGCCTGCTGGGTGTTGCTTGCCATCTCATGGGTGGTCGAGAGCATCTGATTCACTGCGGTTGCCACGCTACCGGTTTCACGGTGGATATGCTCGGCGCTTTGGTTCGATTCTTCAACGGCCAACATTAACTGCTTAGCATCATTGTCGAGTGACTGTCCCAATGGCTGCAGATGGCCCACCATGTCGCCAATCTTCTGGGCAAACAGGTTAAAGGCGTGGGCAAGGTGCGCCACTTCATCTTGACCCTGGGTACTCAAACGTTGGCTTAAATCACCTTCACCTTGGGCAATGTCCTCAAGGGCGTGAATAGCATCATTTAAAGGGGAGGTAATGGAGTGATTTAATACCAGGAAGAAAGCGAAAATAGGCACAGAAATTAAAAACATGATAATCAAATAATCGATAATCACGCTATCTAGGCTGTCTTTCACATCACTCAGATAGGCTCCAGTGATGACTGTCCAGCCCCATTCTGGGTAATAGCGTGCCTCGGCGAGTTTGTCTTCGATGACTTTAGATGCAGGGTTGGCAATCGGGTATTCCAGCATGGCCTTACCCTGTTGCCGTGCTTGAGACAGCATAGTGATCAGCGGATTGGTGCCATTGGGCAGCTTAAAGTTTTGCGCGAGGTGCCAATGAGGCTTGGATTTTCGCCGTGGGCCAAGATTTGGTTGTTATCGTCGATCACAATAAAGTAGCCGACACCAGCATAGCGGGTCTGGTCAATAAGTTTTGCCGCCGCTTGTTGTGCTTGTGACTCTGTTAATTTTCCGCCGACGGCATCTTGGCGGTATACGTCAATCACACTCAGGATACTGCCAAGCTGGCCATCGATTTGCAGCCATTTTTGCTCAATAAGATTGCTGTATTGCTCTTTAATGGAAAAACTCGCAAAACAAACAGTACCAATGGCCGCCATTACTAGCATCATCATGAGTCGTTGCAAAATGGTAAATCGGCGCAAGAATGTGATCATTTAGGTTCCTTAAGGTGCAAAAGAATGGTGTCCAATATACCTTCGAATCGGTATCAAATGAATCAAACTTGAGTTTATTTCGTGTAAAGCCGTTAAGAATATTAGGATTCTTTGATCTCGAGCAGAATATTGTTGTGCATCGTGTTCAATCGATGATTTTATCGCTAATCTGTGATTTTTAAAGCGCCAGCAAGGCGAAAATCATACTAAGTATTGAACAAATTCAATTGGTTATGTGCTTAACGAACACCGCTGTATGCGCAGTGTTTCTAATTAGTTGTTTTAGTTTTGATTTTTTACTCTTTTACGCGCAAGATTAATCAACTGTTAAGTTTGAGAATCGATTATGACGACAAATACTATTGTGACTTCTGATGACATTCTGTTGAAGTTATGCCACTCAGTTGCCCACGTGTTATCCAGCACCAGTGCCAGCCATGTAAGCCACGCCGGCATGGTGCAGAGCATCGCCCGTACCCGCTTAAAGCCCGATTTAGGCTGTTTTTCGATTTTTGATGGTGGCTTTTCGGGCCTCGTCGTGATCAACTTTTCTGCCCCTGCAGCCATCGAAATTTACCGCCGTTATATGCTCAATATGGGGATGCCGGAGGAAGAGCTTGCCTTCTCCCACACTTCCGATGAAGTGGGTAACGTGATGGGCGAGTTGATGAACCAAATCTTGGGTGACTTTATCAATAAGATTTCTAAGGAACTGCAAACCTCCATTAGTCAAAGTCAGCCAAAAATGTTAACGATAAACAAAGAGTTGACCATTTCCATCGATGCAAACTTAGACGATGCTGTCGCCAGACGCGTGTCGTTTAAAACTGAAAATAATCATATTTTCTACCTCGAATTTGCCATGGATAAGACCGAGTTTATCAAGCTGGATGAGTTTGAATTCGACGAAGAGTTCGATCCTGACAGCTTGCTCGAACAGCACGGTTTAGGCACAAACGGCGCTCAAGGCGCGGATACACCATCGCCTTGGAGTCGTATGGCGGACAAACCTGCGATCAGTCAGCAGCACGCAGGCATGGATGCCGATGACTTGCTCGATGAGCTAGGCATTTAGTTCGGGATTTAGCTCTAGATTTAATACTGGCTGGCTCATAAGCTCGGCATCGCATTTTCTTAGGTATGTAAAGGTTAAGTATTTGCAGAATGTCGATACAAGTATGCTTGTATCGACATCACAAAACCTTAGTATTCCCACTAAGATATTGATCTCTGCTAACTTGTTAGTCAGTTGTAAACCCTTCGGCTATACAAGTCATTCGAACTGTTTTAGTATCGCCACAAAATAATAATTATGGTGACCTTGCTATGGCATCGAAAGCGACCTCAATCGATATTGCTTATCGTGCTGGTGTATCCCAGTCTACGGTTTCCCGAGCCTTGAGAAATAGTCCGTTAGTCAATTTAGAAACCCGTCAGCGGATCCAAGCGATTGCCAAGGAACTCAATTACAAAGTCGATAAAAACGCCAGTAACCTGCGCACTCAAAACAGCCATACCTTAGCCCTGTTATTGTGTGAAGACCCCACCAATGATGATTCACTCATCAACCCATTCTTTCTGTCGATGTTAGGCTCAATCACGCGGGCGACAGCGCAACAAGGTTATGATTTACTGGTGTCATTTCAGCAGCTTTCCAGCGATTGGCATGCCGATTACGAAGATAGCAATAAAGCCGATGGCATTATCTTACTGGGTTACGGCGACTATATGGATTACGAGCAAAAGCTCGAAAAATTGCTGGCACAGAACACCCACTTTGTGATTTGGGGCGCGGAGCATAACAATAAATCCGTATTATCCATCGGCTGCGATAACCATCAGGGCGGTTTGATCGCCACTGAACATTTAATTTCCCTCGGGCGTAAGGATTTTGCGTTCCTCGGTGGCGCATCGAGTCATTGCCCTGAGTTTAGGGACAGATATTTAGGTCATGTCAAAGCACTGCAGTGCGCTGGACTGACTGTGGACCCTCGCCGACAGATTTCGGCTATCAGCACCGAGGGTGCTGGTTACGATGCTGCCCTGGAGTTGCTTGATAAAGGATTGAATTTCGATGCGATTTTTGCCGCCAGTGATTTAATCGCCATCGGTGCGATTCGCGCCTTAAAAGAGAAGGGGATCTTGGTACCCGAGCAAGTCGCCGTGGTGGGATACGATGATATTCCCGTGGCAAGCTTTGCCAATCCGCCGCTAACAACCATTAAGCAAAATACCCAGTTAGCGGGTGAGATTTTAGTGGAAAGCTTACTCAAGCTTATTCGTGGTCAAGCTGTGACCCCGCAATTAATCCCAACGACCTTAGTGGTACGCAGCTCCTGCGGGATTGATCATACGCCGCTCGCTTGAGTCGCATCCAGTTTGATTTAATCACTAAGCCGAGTGTTAACAAACACTCGGCTTTTTATTGGACTTTTGCTAAGCGTGTTAGATAGGAGCGTAAACCTGAATCTCAGGGGGTTTAACCTCTGGCGTACTGGCGCAAAAACTTAGGCACCTCGGCCTTAGTCTTGGTCATGATTTTCTGCATCAGGCTAAAGGGCGGCTCAGTAATCGCATACCCTTGTTTAAGATCGGCCAACATGCGCAGCCATAAATGCCCCGTCATTTCCGCGTCCGCCAAGGCGCGGTGAAAGGTGCCATCGCTTGGTAGCTGCTTATGGCGCACTAGGGTTGCCAACTGATGATTGATAGCCTCAGGGTATAGCCGTCTTGCCAGCAGGAGTGAACAGCCAAATTGACCGGGGTAGTGGTGGCCTATCTGGGCAAATTCGGCATCCAGAAAACGTTGATCGAAAGCCGCATTATGGGCCACCAGATGATGTTTACCGATAAACGCGGCAAAACGTGCCATCACCTCGGCGCAGGGCGCCGCATGGGCGAGCATCTGATTGCTGATCCCGGTGTAATCTTCGATAAAACTGTTTATCCGAAAACCTGGATTCATTAATTCTGAAAAGCGCGCAGTAATTTGCCCTTGTTCAATCAACACTGCACCAATCTCAATGGCGCGCGCCCCTTGATTGGGGGAGAGCCCCGAAGTTTCAAAATCGAGTACCACAAGGGTATTCGCGGGCGAATAGGTTGGCGTTTGGGTCATAAAATCAACTTTATTGGTATGGCACTGTTAAGTATTGAGTTTGTCGTATTATAAGAGTGTTTTATTGAAAAGTTATCTTTTTCAGGTTTGCTTGAAAGTTAAAACCCATTCATCTGATAATTTTATATCATATGAATATGCACCTTTGTGAGCCTTAGTTTTTTCGCTGGAATGTTCAAAATTAGGATTTTCTACATTCAGTCTGTAATGATAGCTGTAACCGCTAAATCCAAAACCAAATCCGGCGCGATAGAGGGAAATCAAACATTTACCATTTTTCTCTGTTACATCTATTCCGGAAATATTCAATTCATCTAAGTAGTCGGATAATGCTTGATTGTTTAAATTATCTAAGTTATTGGTTCTTATAGGTCCATTCTTTGAGTTGATGACACAAGCTAATACTTTAATTTTCTCAAAAATCAGTGTATTTCTATTAAATTCTTCAGTGAACTTTTCTTCATCACTTCTGTTGTCAATAAATGAATAAGCCAACAATGCCAATAATATAACCAATAGAATATATTTCATTTTTACCTACATAAATAATATGACGGATATTGTCTTAATGGAGCTCTATCCAATGATTAATTGATTAAGTAGAGAGTATCTATTCCACAGTCTACTTGACGACTAGCTTACCTGCATACATTTGGTCTGTTGTATTAAGCAAACTAGACTGGGTAATCCAAATCGAGGTTGATATTGAGTCCTAATTGATAGGCGTGGTCTTGCATCAGCTTGGTCATTAACGCGGTATCCGTCAGTTGCGACAAGGTGATGGGGCGAGCCTCCCATCGCGGTGCGTGACCAGCATAATTACAATGGGCAAGGTATAAGCGGTGCTGACTCTGATGCAGGGTAAAAAAACGCATATCACAGGTGGCGGCAATAGTTAAATACGGTTCAAAATCAAGCTCATATACTTGCATTGCATCAAATTCAGACCAACGAATATAACGTGAGCATTCGTAGTATTGTGCGGGTAATTGTGCCTCAGCTTTAATGCTATCAAATAAATTGATGACATCTTGCATCTGGTGCAGCTTAATCATGGCTTGTTCCGTCAATCTAAATCTCCTTTATCTTTAATTTTATTACTGTTAGTCAATGAGTTAACTATTTATTGGTTATGGATTTATCGCGCCAGAGTCTATCGGCTAAACCTGAGGCTCGCTGGGTAGCTTGCAGGCTTGCGCGCTCAAAGACTTGTTGTGTGCCTAAACAGCTAAAGTGTTGTTTTGCACGGGTAATAGCGGTGTAGACCAGCTCCTTGGTGAGCAATTGCCACTGTACTAGGCTCGGATTGGGCGGAAGTACGAGAGAGACTCGATTAAATTCACTGCCCTGACTTTTATGTACCGTCATGGCGTAGCAGGTTTCATGGCTAGGCAGCCTTGCGGGGAGCACTTTAAGCAGTTTGCCATCGGCTTTGATAAAGTGGGCCATCAGGCGCTCTGGCCTGTCTTCATCCTGTAAAATCAAACCAATATCACCGTTAAACAGGCCTAAGTTATAGTCGTTGCTTTGGATAATAATTGGCCGGCCAAGGTAAAACTCTTGCTGAGGATGGATAAACTTGGCCTGAGACAGCGCTTTAGTCACGGCTTGATTGATACCTTCGACACCATAATCGCCACTGCGCATGGCGCATAGGATGCGATATTGGTTAAAGCGGGCAATGGCTTCGATGGCGCTTGGCACACTGCTTGGATCTGAAACTTGCAGCGGACGTAAATACTCGGCGTATTGCTCACAGGCTTGTGTTAGCAGAGCGTGCAGGCCAGTGTTGTTTGCAGGCTCGCTGATTTTGGCTTGGGTCTGGCTCAGATCCATACCGTGTTCTAGCCAACTAAGCTCGGCTAGTCCCCGTTGCCATACGGCCAAAATCCCGGCGAGATCGGAGCGATTCACCGCACTGGCTAATAGGCCAATGCCCGCATCGCCTTTAAATCTGTGGCTGTGGGTCAACATACACAAACTGTCACCAATCTTTGGCTCGCGATGAATATAGGCACGCAGATCAAAACCTGTGAGCTTGCTCAATTGCTCGGCCTGGGCTTGGCTATAACGCATTCTCCATTCAGAGTATTGTTCCGACTCGTGTTCCGACTCGTATTTTAGCCCTGCGCAAATATCGGCGAGCACGGCGCCTGCTTCAACCGAAGCGAGTTGGTCCTGATCCCCAAGCATTATCAAACCCGCCTGTTCGGGAAGGGCCGTGAGCAGCTTATACATCATAGGCAAATCGACCATTGAGGCTTCATCGACAATCAAGAGATCTAGCCGCAGGGGATTGCCCTGATGGTGACGAAACTGCGCCGAATTGGGGATAACCCCCAGCAGACGATGTAAGGTTGATGCTTCTTCCGGCACTTGCTTGAGCGCGGCTAACAGTGCTTGGGTTTCGTGACTGTGTACTTGCTCGTTTGTCGCTTGAGCCTGTTTGAGCTCCTGCTCGAGTCTTGCTTTCGAGGCCTTTATCGATTCACTTAATCGGGCGGCGGCCTTGCCTGTCGGGGCGACGAGTCTTATCTGTTTTGGTGAGTCTAATTGCTGTAACAACAGTAATTTAGTTACTGTGGTGGTTTTGCCCGTACCCGGGCCGCCGGTGATCACCGCCAGCTTTTTGCCGAGCGCCGTTGCCGTCGCGACCTTTTGCCAGTCGATATGAGGCTCAAGGGCTGATGTTGCATGGGAAGATGCAGCGCTTGGAAATAAGTAATCGAGCTGCCTACGTAGCGGCGCATCTGAATCTTTATCGGTGTTGTTGACGGGTTGACTCGAAGAGAGCCTCGTCAGAGCGCTGGCCACCTCGGTTTCGAAATGATGATAACGCTCAAGATAGAGTCGGCCGCCATCAAAAATCAGTGGCTTATTGCTGTGAGGTTCACCAACCGCCTCAAAATTTTCTAGCCTTGCAATCAGCTCTGGCAGACTCAAACGGATCTGGCAGTGATTAACCGGCTCTGCCAGCGGATTGGCTGGCACTATATGTTCGAGCACTAGGCAAGTATGTTGGGCCGAGAGCTGTTGACTTAACAGGGCGCAAAGAAGCATAAACAGCGGCTCTTGGGCGTCATTAGGGTGAAGCCTTGCCATCTCGAGGGCAAAATGGCGATCCAGCGGGGTGATCAGCCGCTCCTTTTCCCAGTATTTGAGTAGCTCTGTGAGCGGCGCCTTGAGTCTGAGTGCGCCAACTTCGACCCATGGGGTTGATGGGGCTTTAGGGTGATTGAGTTCGCTGCTGATCATGCCATTGCTCCCGTATCCAGTTGAGCATCGAACTTTTTATTGGAGTCAGTTGTTGTCTCTAGGCTGCGCTGAAACAGCGCATCTAAGGCCAAAATCAGCGCCTTGGGCGGTTTATCGTAATAAATACCAAAGCCTGGATATTGCACCGACATTCCCCGTAAAAACAAATAATAACAGCCGCCAATATGGGTATCGTAATCATAATTGGGCAAGCGCATCGCTAAATAGCGGTGCAGGGCGAGGGAGTAGAGAATATATTGCAAATCATACCTATGGTCGCTAATTGCCTGTTTTAGCGCACTATGATGATAGGCCTGAATATTATCCCCCAGATGGTTCGACTTATAGTCGGCTATATAAAACTTTCCTTGATATTCAAAGGTTAAGTCGATAAAGCCCTTAAGCATGCCCTGTAACTCGTCAAACTGCAGCTCGGTGTCGTAGCCAAATTGCCCAAGGAGTTGGTTAAGCTCTGTATCCTTTAAGCGATTCA
The DNA here is from genome assembly GCF_023283775.1 of Shewanella seohaensis. NCBI lineage: Bacteria > Pseudomonadati > Pseudomonadota > Gammaproteobacteria > Alteromonadales > Shewanellaceae > Shewanella > Shewanella seohaensis. The sequence continues at coordinate 75,394 of NZ_JAKILE010000012.1, read as the reverse complement.
GAGGTAGGTAAAACTCCATCTCGACTAAGGTGTGCTGCGGCGTGAGTGCGGCTAAACACAGCTCGGGATTGATAAGCTGATTATCCTGCGTCATTAACGCCAGCGGAGCTTGCAATACCTCAAGGTACCAATCTTCTAATACGGGTTGCCATTCGGGGGCAATGCCATATTGCAACATGGCCTTAGGTAGCTCTCGGGGGAGGTCGATTGGAGCTTGGGTAAAATCAATTAACTCAAGCACTAAGTGCATAAAGCTACCCGCGTTGGCGCCGCGCTCAAAACTAAAGCGATTGAGCAGAGGTTGCGCTTGCGGATCGGCAGCCTCTTGCAACAAAGCCTCTTGCCACAAGGGATCTGCCCATAAGGGATCAGTTGCGCTGTTTGCGGTATCTGTACCCAATACGGCGTTGACTTCATCATCGGCGCCGGGTGTGGCTTTAGCGTGGGGCGCATTTTTAACTAAGCCGGAATAACTGCCGACGCGCCATGGAGTGCGATACTGACGGCTGACCTTACGGGTACTCAAGGTGTGAGAATCACTTCCCCCCGTATGCAGCTTGTTAGCCTCAATGTCATCGGCCACGACTTCTATGCTGATCGCAGGCTGACTCGACTCGAGACCCGCGACCAGCGCGTTGGCGGCATTTTGCAAACGCGAAAAATCACAATCAGTGTCAGTGATCCCAAGCAGATAACCGATGGCGGTTTCATGCAGCTGGCTTTTAAGCCCCGCCTTTAACATGCGGCTATGGTTGGCGATGTACAAATAACACAGGTACACGGGGCGGGTGAGCGCCACATAGAGCAGACGCAGATCTTCGGCTAAGGTTTCCTGCTTTGCCTGTTCCCAACCCTCATCTGTGCCTTCTAAATCCCACACCAGTTCCTGCGCGCCATCGGCATTGGTTCTGTGGTAGAGCATAGGCGTCGGGCGGCGGCGATTATCCCGCGCGAGGCTGACAAAGGGCACGAAGCACACTGGGTATTCCAGCCCCTTACTCTTATGGATAGTGACGATTTGCACTAAGTTTTGCTCGCTTTCAAGGCGTAGCTGCTGCTCATCAGTTCCTGTGTTATCAATCAGTTGTTGCTCATACCAGTTGAGCAGGGCACTGATCCCATCAATTTCGGTCGCCTTTTGCTGCAACAGCTCGGCTAAGTGGCGAAAATCCGTGAGTCGACGTTCGCCATTGTTCGATTCAAGATGAGCGGCTGCATCTTGGTCCGCTTGGTCAGTGCTTGTCGAAGCGGGGGAATATAGCAGCCGCGCAACCATCTGGGTGGCATTGGCTAGGCTGAGCAGCGCCGGCATAATGCCACGTTTTTGCCAAATCTGGTGCAGCTCAAAAAACTGCTCTAGCAGTCTTTGGCGCTGCTCTTCATCTTGGTTAAAGGCATGAATTTGCTCGGCGCGATAACCAAGCAGGGCGGTCGCAAGGGCGCTACGCAGAGCGCGCTCGTCCTTGGGGCTGGCCAAGGCACGCAGAATGAGCGCCATTTCCCGCGCTTCGACGGTTTCAAATACGCTGTCGCGGCTTAAAAAGACGGCGCCAATCTGGCGCTTGCTCAGCGCGGTTTTCATCACGACCGCTTCGTTTCTATCGCGCACTAAGATGGCGATATCTTTGGCAATTAATGGCCCTTTGGGCGTGCTGCATTGGCCATTGGCGGCCTGCGTCAGTAAACGGGTGATTTCGGCGGCGGTGTCTTCGGCCAAGGTTTGCCGCGCACTGGCCTTATTGAGCCCAGCTTCGCCTTCACTCAAGAGTTTTAACCGCAGCGCGGCGCTATTGGGCGCATGCTCAACGAGTTGTTTGGCTGCCGCACTGGCAGGCGTTTTAACAGGATCGAAGGGAATCGATTGGCTGATAAAAGGATCCGAATGCTGGGCAAATAAATGATTCACGCCGACCACCAGATTGCGACTCGAGCGATAGTTAGTGTCGAGGAAATAGTGCGCCTCGGTTTGTCTGCGCGCCTCGATATAGGTGTAAATATCGGCGCCGCGGAAAGCATAAATCGCCTGTTTAGGGTCGCCAATCATCAGCAGGCTTAATTTGCTATCCGTGCGAGGCTTAGGTTCAGCAGCCGCCGGATCTAGAGTATCAATCCCCAAACGGGTTTGATAAATCCCTGAGAAAATAGCAAATTGCAGTGGATCCGTATCTTGGAACTCATCGATAAGCGCCACGGGGAAGCGATTCGCCACAGCCTTAGGCAAAGTGTCGGGATTGGCCTGCATTGCTGCTGCCAAAGTGGTGAGCAGATCATCGGGTGTCAGTACATTTTTTTGCTGTTTTTGCTTGGCAAAACGCTCGCTGATCCCTTGTTTGGCGCTATAGAGAAATGCGGGTTTTATCGCGTTAATCAGCGCGGCTAACTGCTCCATATGATCAAGCAGCGGCGCCTCGCTCGCGCTTGGGTGCACGCCGCCTTTATTCAGCTTAAGCTCGGATAACGACAGCGCTTCGAGCACTTTAAGCGGCGGCAAGCCGTGGCCAAAGGCTAAGAAGTTGTCCAGTTGGTCGAACATTTCCGCCAATTTGGGGTAATTGTCGCTCGCCTTACCAAAACGTTGACCGTTAAGCGGCAGGCTATGAAGTAACTCTAACAGTGCGTCGCGGCCACGCGGCCAAGCGAGTTTAAAGCGCTGCACACTCTGGCTTAAGGACTCAGCCAAACGAGCAAAGGGCTGCACGGGTTGAAGCGGTTTGGCCTCACTGGCACCGAGCAAGGCTCTCAGCTGTTTGACTAATCCGTCGGGGTCGCCAAATTCGCTGGCAATAATTTGGGCTAAATACTCCGGCAACGGATAGCAGGCCTCACGCCAAAAATCCCGTACCGCATGGTGCAAAAACTCACTGTCGTCCAAGGTGAAATCCGACTCGAACAACAATGATGATTCGAAGGCGAGATCGGCCAAGATCCGTTGGCAAAATCCGTGAATGGTAAAAATCGCCGCTTCGTCGAGGGATTTGAGCGCTAAATCGAAGCGTCTTAGGGCGATAGCGCGCTCGGCTTCAGGGGTCTTATCGTACAGCGCCTGAACAAAAGGATCGTTAATCTCAAGCCCTAAGAAACACTTAAAGGCCACCTGAATGCGGCGGCGAATCCTGTCCCGTAGCTCCTCGGTGGCGGCATTGGTAAAGGTCACGACCAGAATTTGTTCACAATTGAGCGGTTCGCCTAAGCCATCCCCAAGCAGTAATCTGAGATACAGGCCTGAAATGGTATAGGTTTTACCCGTGCCCGCACTGGCCTCGATTAAGCGACTGCCGCCAAATGGCAGGGTGAGCGGATCTAACGGTAAAGCGGGTGATACCTTAGTCATCAGTCTGCTCCCTCTGTCGTGGCGGTTGGGGCTTCATTCAGGGCAAATTCCTCGAGTTGGGCGAGGGTATCCTTGTGGTACAGGCTAAGCATTGGCCGATAGATGTCATCGGCGAGCTTGCCAAAATGTGCCTCGGTAAAGTCGTCGGGAAAATGAAACAGCCGCTGATAATGGGGATCTGTGCCTTCACCAAGTTCACCTTGCTCGTCCAGCCATTCGCTTTGCGCCGCTTCGAGCCGGGCCTTGTGCGGGTCTTTGCTTGTCTGTGGGTCTTCTTCATCCACCTCAGCGCTGGCATAGGCGAGGGAGGTTCTTGGCATAAAACACAGGGGATGAATTTGTCCCTGATAAAAAAGCTGTAATAAGTTGGCGAGCTGCGCATGGGCAAGCGCTGGCGTAATGGGCGCGAGGGCATGAAAATGCCCCATATCCAGCAGATAGCTAGGTTGCAGGTAGCTAGGTTGAGCCACTCCTGCGGCCATCAAACATAAATGACGTAAATACAAGGCTAAAATGTCCCGCCCATGGGCACTGCCGGGTCGACAAGTGACCAATCCTTTAGGGCTGATATCATCGATTCGACCTTCGAGGATCACCCGCTTGGCTTTTAACTGAGTTCCAGAGTTCTGATGGGGTAACTCAAAGCTGAGCCGAATATCGGCATGCCGGGGAGCGACATCGCCGCGCATAAACAGGGTTCTGCCAATCAGCGGCGCGATATCATGGCTGTATTGGCGCAGTAGCAGATCATCAAAGGGCTGCATAGGCAAATTACCGCTGGCTTTAAGGCGTTGTAACAGTTCAGTGCTGGGCTCGTTTTGTCCTTGCTCAAGCGCATCGCCAAGGAGCTGAGCCTGTAATAAATAACGCTCTAACGCATTAAGACTAAAGGGCTCATCGTTATCATCTGCTTGAATATTCAGGTTTAAATCGACTTTCAGGGTACGATTAAAGAAATACTGCGCGGGATTGCGAAAGAAGCGAATAAAGGCCGAGATATCGACATGCTCTGCTTCGCCAAGGGGCTCAATATCCTGAACACTATCACCAATTGCGTCATCTTCGAGCACTATCTGGGTATGGGCTTCAATAAATCGGCCATGCTGCAACTGGCTATTGCTATCGGGCGGACACCACTGCTGGCTATAGCTCTGCTTTATCCCGTGGAAGGTGGGGGCTTGCGCCAGTGCTGCTTGATACAGTTTAGGATCAAAAGGTTGCAGCGGCTGATGGCTGACAATAGCCTCAAGCAATGCCTGTTGGGCATCTTCGTTACTGACAGTAGAAGCTTGCGCCGCAAGGGATTCAGGCAGATAACATAACTGGCAATATTCTATTAGCTCGGAGACCAGCATAGATGGAATACGCTCAGAGTTATCCCGTTCGCTACGGCCAATATAACTGATGTAAAGCTGCTCCCGCGCCGAGAGTAACGCCTCTAAAAACAGGTATCTATCATCTAATCTACGGGAACGATCGCCTTTGCGCGCACCAAAATGGGCCATCAGATCGAAGCCCACAGGATGTTGCACTCTAGGATAGACACCATCATTCATCCCCAGCAGACAAACCACCTTGAAAGGAATCGAGCGCATCGGCATTAAGGTACAAAAATTTACGCTGCCCGCGAGGTATCGCTGGCCGACGCGTGACTCGGTTAAGCGCTGATTAAACCAAAGCGCCAGCACTTCGATGCTTAAATCTAAGTCGTTGGCTTGTGCACCCATATCGGCAGGGCTGGCGGCAAGCAGCTCTTGCTCTAAGGCGGCAATCGCATCGCGAATTTCTTGCAGCTGCTCTCGCTCGTCCTCATCGGGGGCGTAAAAGGCATTTAACAGCTCGGTGAGTTCGAGTAACCGCAGTGAGGGCGCTTGCGCCTTGGCTAATACTTGGGTGGTCTCATCGAGGACTTCAATAAAATTCAACAGTTTGCCAAGGGCCTGTGCCGATTGGCCCTCCACCCCAGCCACCGTTAAATAGTGCATTCCCTGCGGAGATGATTGATAGAGCGGCGCATCGTCCCTTAAGGCGTAACCTAAGATTAAGCGTTTTATGCCAAAGGCCCAGGAGTTTTGCTCGAAGGCGGGCACACCCTGTTTAAGGCGGCTCTGTTCATCGCGGCCCCAACGCACCCCTGCTTCATCTAACCAGCGGCGAATGAGTGGCAGCTCGTCTTCTTCGAGCTGAAAACGTCGCAAAATGGCTGGGACTTCGAGAATGCTTAAAATATCGGTCAGTCCGAAGCGGCTCTGATTAATATTGAGTAAATTCAAAAAGCTATTTATGAGTGGTGATTCCTGCGCCGCGCCGCGGTCGGCAATGGCGTAGGGGATATATTCCAGTCCCTGTTTGGCCGCAAACACTGCATCGATATAGGGGGCATAAGCGGCGACATCAGGCATCATTACCACTATGTCTTTGGGCGTGAGTTGGTTGTCGCTATCCAGCAGGTCGAGTAAATGATCGTGCAGGGTTTCGACTTCCCTAAGCGGGCTGTGGCAACTCTTGATTAGAATCGAATCATCGTCGGCAGTTAATACCCGGCGATTCGCGACTTCTTGATATAGCTCAGCATCTGGCCCGAGTACGCGGTCGAGTGTCTGCATTTCTAAGATATCGTATTGCACACCAGCCAGCATACTGGCGCGAGCGTGGGGATCGTTAGGATCGCCGCAGGGCTCGCAGTACACATCGTCGCCAAAGTCACAGTGTTCTGGGGGCAGCTCGAGCAGCATATCGAGTAATTCGCGGCCCATCTTGCCATTGTTGGCGAGCAGGGGATTACCGACTTCGAGTTTATCTTCCCATTGCTCGGCTAATTGGCGTTTTCCGGCATATTGCAATGCCATACGCGCCCGATGGCGTGGGTCGATAATGTCGCCCCAGTAATGCTGACAGGGGCTAAGGCTTAAGATAATCACATCGATGCGGCTCGCGAGCTGGTGGAGCACATCGATGGTTTGGGGCGCCATAGAGGAGATCCCAAACACAAATAAACGCTGCGGCAATTTTGCGAGGGAATTGGCGCTATCCCCCAATGCAGCAATCAAATCCTGATGCAGATTGGCCCTGTGGTAGTGGCTTTGACGCAGCTCATCGCGGTTGTAGGCAATCAGCGCGCGCCAGAGGATGGGTTGCCAGCTTTGCTCCTCATTCAATTTGAGCGATTCGAGCGGTTCATTGGCTTCCCACGCGGCAATCCAGTCGGGGCGGTAAACCAAATACTGGTCGAAGATATCGGCGATGCGGCCGCAAAGTTGGTAAAGCTTAATATCATCGGCGTTTACGGCGCTAAGCTGATGGTTGCTATGGGTGTCAGCCGCGCTGGATTCCACCTTGTCTAGGGAATGGCCCAAATAATGGCGCAGTGGCCCAAAGGAAGGTTCATCCAGTAGCCGTGGCAGTAGTTGCATCAGCTTCCAGGTCATTGCCGCCTTAGTGAAGGCGTTTTCCTTGGGGACATTGGGGAGTAAATCGTGGCACAGTTGCCAAATAAAGCTGGAAGGTAGTGGGAACTCCAGCGCGGCGGCAATACCATTTTGTTTTGCAATTTCAAGGCGTAACCAAGTCGACATCCCAGGGCTTTGTACCAAAATATGCTCACTTTGCAATAACCCCGCGCCGGGTAGCGGCTGGCGCAAATACGCGGCAAGATGGGCACAGAGCACTTCCATTTGATTGGATTGGATTAACTTCAGCATATTCGACTCACGATTTGGGATTGCTGTTATGCATAGCAAAGTGGCTTGGCAATTCTATGTGACTGATTTATAAGATTCAACAATCTTGTCCGCCCGAGGATTATCCCGGCTATTTTAACTGTTTACTCGGGCCAAATAGTCGCCAGTTAAGGGATTTAGCGGCGTTATTAAAGCGCTTTAACGCCGCTTGATAGTCATTGTCCGCAAGCTGTTGGTATTTCAGCGCGACATAGCTTTGGGTCAGGGTGTCAAACTCACGGCAAAACTCTGGGGATTGCTGCTGATGAATGTCAATAAGCTGCTCGGCAAAGGCATTCGGGCCTAAGTGAGCGGGGCGGACGATGCCAAATTTACTGAGGCGCTGGCAAATGCGTTGGTACTTGGCGCTGATGGGATCCTGCTTCCGTTTAAAGCGAAACAGCCCCACGCTATAGGCGATATAGAGGCCGATAAGGCTGATACAGACACTCATAAACACCGCCACCTTGGTTTTTGTGACATCCCCTAAAATGCCGCTTAACACTTTGTTTTGCCGCTCCTGATTAAAACCGAGCACCCAGAGACTCCAGTAATAATCGAGGCTGGCAAAGCGCTGTCTTAACTCGTTGAGCCAAGGCATAGATTTAAACCGCAAACTGCTAAAAGGGCTTTCTTGTAGGTAGCTTTGCTCGGGGGAGAACTCGGCATCGAAGCCTTGTTCGATTCGGTTGGGGGCGACCATGGCCGTTGGATCGAATCGTACCCAACCTGCATTTTCAAGCCAGACTTCGGCCCAAGCGTGGGCCATGTATTGATACACGCTCAGGTAATCGGCCTGCGGGTTGTATTCGCCCCCTTGATAGCCGGTGACCATACGCGCGGGTAAGCCAGTGGCGCGCGCCATAAAGATAAAGGCGGAGGCGTAATGGGCGCAAAATCCGGCTTTATTTTCAAACAGAAAATCATCGACTTGCTGCGGGCCAATGGGCGGCGGGGTGAGGGTGTAAAAAAACGGTTCGCGATTAAAATAACCCATCATGGCGAGCAAACGCTGCTTTGGCTCGGGATAGTTGGCCTTAAACTCGGCGGCGAGTGCCAGAGTTTTTGGGTTAGTGCCCTCGGGCAGTTTCAGATTTATTTGCCGCTGTTTGGTAGTTAACTTGAGATCCATTTGGGCCTTAGGCCAAGAACGGGCACTGTAGCCCAAGCGCTGATCGACATTACGTAGGGAATAGAGTCGATAATCGGGTAGGTTGATGACCTTTTCATCTTGGCTATAGGCCACATCGAGCCCAAATAACCAAGGCTGGTGGCTAGGTTCCACAATCACTTGATAGTCGTATCGCTGCGGCGCATGACTGCTTGTATCATCTGTCATCGCTGCGGAGAGCTGCCGCGCGGGATCGGGTCTTGAGGGCGGAAAAAACAGCGCATCCTTTTGAATTTGTTTGATGCCGACATCTTGGCGCCAGGTTTGGCCGTCGTAATCTTCCAGCACCAGCGCGCGCCAATAGAGTTCGGCTTGGATGGGTCTTGCCTCGGTAAAGCTTACCCTAAAGGCCAGAGCGGAGGAGCGGGTGAGTTTACTAATGTCGCTGACGGAAAGGGTATCCGAGAGTCCAGTTTGGGCTTCCTTCATGTTCGGGACCAGCCAAAGCGGGGCAAAGCGCGGCAAGACTAAAAACAGCAGTAACGCTAGTGGCACACTCTGCAGCAATAATTTAGCGCCAATCCAAGCAGTATGCTGCCAGTTGTGTTTGCTTTGATAGAGAGTAACCAGCACGCAGGTATTGATGATAGTGACCCCAATTAAATGCACGGTATTGAGTATGGATTGGTGATCGATAAAGGTCAGCGCAATTAAAAAGTAGCCCACAATCACCACGGCCCGCACATCTCTGACACTGCGCATCTCAATGTATTTTAAGGCATAACCTAAAATCAGCAGGTTGACTAAGGCGTTTAATAGCCCAATCTCACCCGATACCAACGCAAGGGTAATTGCGGCGCCAATGGCAAGGCTAGTGACCAAGTAGCGCGGTGGCTTTGCCACTTTGCCGACATAGATGCCGACTCGCCACACGAGACAAATGGCGCAAATTCCAAGGGTCCAAGGCGTCGTTTTATCAAATAAGGGGCTGAGTACCGCAATATTGGTGAGCAGCAACCAAAACAGCGTTTGGCGACTGATATTGTCACCCGTCTGCGGCCCATTGGCATGATAGCTCGTCAGCTTGGGAGGATTAGCCCTGTGATGTGTCGAGGCTTGAGTCGTCATCGCCGCGGCTCCATTGTTGCAGAACGCACGCCTTGTCCATGGGGAGGAAGCGGATGTTGATGCTTAACACCTTGGTTATTCGTCAATTTATCGGTTTTATCCAGCGTGCTGATATCTTGTCCGTAGAGTGCGAGCGCCCTTTGGCAGGCGATACGATGGGCATTGCCCGTATCGGGTGTAAGGATCAGATCTTCCGCCCCAACACGTTGCAGCCACAGACCAAAATATTGCTCCTGCTGACTCAAATGGTTGACTTGCCAGCTGAGCTGACCTAATTGCTGTTCAAGCTGCGCGGGATCGGGGACTAAGGTTAACCATACGGGATCGCCTTGAGGCTGCTCGAACTCCTTGGTTAGCATGCCACGCCCTTGAGCCCATTGTTTCCATGCCACTTGTTTAAGGGATTCACCGAGCACATGGGGCTTAAGCCCTTTGTATTCATCGATGCCGGCGATGTATTTTCCGGCTCGTTCTAACCGTTCGTCTTCACCGGATTCGGTGGCCGCTTTTAGCTGCAAAGGGCTTTCAATCGGATGGGCGTAGACGATGTGCGCATTATCGAGATCAATATGGGACCAAGCGCGGCAAAGCCCTAAGGGATAAAAGGATTCAATCTTAAGTCGGCCAGGCGATACCAGACCACGGCTGTCATGGGCAAACGAGACCAGAGCTTGCACTTCATCGGCGCCAACCTGTTTGAGTAAGTACGCTAAATTATTGGGGTAATTTAAGCTGATATTGTGGCTGCTGTGATTTGAGGTGAGCAGGACCGGAAAGGTGATGGTTTCGCCCGCATACACCTCGGGCGCCGTGAGCGCGCGAAGGCGTAAACCCGCGAGATTTTTATAACTGTAAAGGATGCAGGTATTAAATAGGCTGAGTAACAAAATGCTCAGCCCAATAACTAGATTGTTTTGATAGTTAGTGCCAAACAGATACAACAGCAGTACCAGCCCAAGCCAGACTAAACCAAAGCCACTGGGCAGAATAAAGATGCTGCGATGGCTGAGGACAAACTCAGAACTGGGCGGCATGCGCCTTGCCAACCAGCGTTGCCAGAAAGCCGTTAATACTCGTTTCATCCTGTCCTCATCATAGTCTGAGCATCCTTATCGATATGATTAGCAGGGCATTACATGATGGGATTGACGCTGGCGAGGATCCGCTCCGATAGCGCTTCCCCCTGCAATTGGCTGCTGGTGCGCAGTCGATGTTCGGCCACGCTACAAAACACCGCTTGCACATCTTCGGGGACTAAATAGTGTCTGCCCTCTAAAAATGCCCATGCTTTAGCGGCCTGCAATAGGGCTTTGGTGGCGCGGGGCGATAGGCCTACGGCATCGGTTTGATTGCGGGAATCATGCACTAAGGCCAAGACATAATTGAGCAGTGCATCGGACGCCGCGACTTTGTCGCATTGCTCCTGCAACTGGGTTAACGCCAGCGGGGTTAAACATTGGGGTAAATTATCGAGGGTTTGCGGCGTTTGATCGCTTTTCAGCATCGCCAGCTCCGCATCATGGCTGGGATAACCGATGGAAATCCGCATCATAAATCGGTCGAGTTGGGATTCGGGCAGCGGAAAGGTGCCCGATTGCTCCGTGGGGTTTTGTGTGGCAATCACAAAAAACGGATTGGGTAATCTGTGGGTGACGCCATCGACAGAAATTTGCTGCTCGGCCATTGCCTCGAGCAGGGCGCTCTGAGTCTTAGGGCTGGCGCGGTTAATCTCATCGGCCAGCACCATCTGTTTAAAAATAGGGCCGGGATGAAACACAAATTGCGCTTGGTGTTTATCAAAAATCGATACCCCGAGAATATCGGCGGGCAGCATATCACTGGTAAATTGAATACGTTGATAGCTCAGGCCGAGGCTTTGGGCGAGGGCATGGGACAGGCTGGTTTTGCCCATGCCGGGCAAATCTTCAATTAATAGGTGCCCACGGGCGAGAATACAGGCGAGGGCTAAGCGAATTTGCCGTGGCTTGCCTAATAATACTTGTTCAAGTTGTTGTAATAGTTGGCTTAAACCAGAATGTGCCACGGGAGACTCCTTGTGCATGGATGAGGTCATTCGCTCTACCACTATGGCGGAATATGGCGCGCTTAGCCAGTCGCTTTTACTGTGAAATCAATCGGCTTAGTGAGTCGTTGCTAAGTAACCTTATGTAGGATCTTACTGCTTGGAGCTTTGAAGCATAGATATATAGGTGAGCAATGGCATTTGCTCAACGACGCGCAGCGAGTCCATCCGTGGATGCTCGACCGCCCCGTCCGTGGGGCGGACGGTCGTCTCGCTAATCGCCACGGCTCACCTTTTTAGCATTAGCTTAACCTGTAGATTTAAAAGCTTTACGCAGCACGCTTGGGGATATTTTCGAGTTACCGCATTAGTTTTAACTCGTCAGTATCGGATAAAAATTTCTATGGGTGAACGCCCGCATAAAGGGCTCAAATACAGCGGCTATAATCGGATCGAATTTACACTGCAGCAGTGTATGTGTCCCACTAAACTTACGAGTGACCTGATGCGTTTGTTAAGCGTCTTTCCACCCTCGATGTCTTAAAACATAGTCATCTTGAGTCATTTTAACTTCGGCACATTGAGGACAGTAATCTGGAGTTCTTTCTCTGTCGCCAACGAAGATTCGTTTCTTTCCAATTGTAACTTTTATACCATCCACTAGATCTTGCTCACTCATAACGCTGACTTTCAAATTAGGCTTACATAGCGATAAAATGTGTAATAACATATCTACCTTAGATTTTTCAGCTCTGCTTCCAAATGTCACTGACTTGATATAAATAGGCAAAAACGTGTTATTTTCCCCAAGTAGACAGCGGCTCTCTGACTCATACTTCCAATGCTTCTCTTTATATACGAGAATTTCTTCAGCTTTTCCTCTAGTCATATGACGCTCAGTTAACATTGGCTTTTTGAGGTATGTGACATTATGTACTTGCTGGTCATCCATTAACTGAAACTCAATAACACACCCTCTAGCACCATCGGCATAGTGAGACCACATCAAAGGATGATCTTTATCCCGACTAAAGCAGACTAGACGGAAAGTTTTAATCAGCTCATCCCACTCTTGTTCTTTATCCTTTGGGATTGTTCCGTTAATCTTAACAACACCCTCCATTGGATCATTTAACTCGTGATGAAGAGCCGCATATAATCTTTCCTTTAGAATCAAGTCGAGTAAAAATTCAAAGTTATCAAGAGATTTATACTTGTAAAAAACTTGTTGCTTGCCCATACGACAATCCACACAAAGGTTCATAACGCCCGCCTAAGAGACTGGCAACGCATACCACTAAACTCAAACACAACAGCCGAAACCACTGCGGCTCATTGGAACAGCAAACGTACTGCGGTGACAGTCTCTCTTGAGGAATTTGTTATATTACGGAATTCACGTCTACTAATGAGCTTAATTTAATATTTTTACATTCAGGCTTATTCATAAACCACGTTTCTATTTCCGCTCTATCCTCATGGGTTACAGAGCCATAACGACCTTCAGCTACAACAAAACAGTCCAGTGATAAATTCAGCCACCCATTTTAGATCAACAACATAATGCACTTTCCGTTTACCTACAACTTGTAAAAGTTAATATTGTTTACACAAGAACCATCAAAGTCGCAGGGACAGCATCTGAGGCAATAAATTGCGCTAATTCCTTAAAAAATTGAACATTTCAGACGAGGTAAGTCATCCCTTAGTGCTTGGGATGTGTTCTGGATGGGGCCTTTAAAGTGATGTCAGTCGTTGTCAATTGTTGTTAAAGTGCTGACAGCTTGCGGCAAAGTGTCGTCGTCGCTTTTCTAAGTGTTCGCAGTAATCTGTCAGCTCTTGCAATGTACCTACTGGGCCATGAAATAGCTTGCCAAAATCTGTAGTCAGCTTGAGCCAATTGTCATGGGGGATATTTAATCTGTTCAGTATCTTGCTGTTATTTTCACTGATTGCACCCCGTTTATCATTGCGAATAATTCGACCAGTATCATCCACTAACTGAAGGTAATCAGTTAATGAAAGCGCAATGCCATTGGATTGGTCGTTGCACTCGTTACCGATAAAAGGTAGAAGATTGCTTGGCTGCTCACCTTTTAATGCCGCCCGAATGCGTAGTTGAATACTGGTATGGTCGGATTGTTCTGGTGTATCAGCGAGTTGGGCTCTAATCGGATTTAAATCAACGTAAGTCATACAGGCTAATACCGCAGTTTCATCGAGTAGGGCTTGCGATTTGAATCGCCCCTCCCAGAAACGACCTGTACAGTTATCCTCTTGATTTGCTTGTCTTGCAATCGGTTCGTTGAGGCAGCGCATAAACCATGAGATATCACACAAACGACTGCGATAAAGGGCGATTGAATGCTTTAATCTGTTCACCTCATGCGCTTCAACTAACTCACCTTTAGCGAATTTGTGCGTTAACTCATCGCCTTTAAACAACTTATGCCATTGCTCAAGCACTTCGCGGTCAGTCCAACGATTGGCAGTCTCGATATCGACTCGCAGCACCACATGCATATGATTCGACATCACAGCAAAGGCTGCCACATCAATAGCAAAAACCGCTTCAAGTTCAAACAGTAGCGATTCTACCCAAGCGCGGCGATGGTCATAGTTTTTACCCGAATAGGCATCATCGCCACATAAAAATGCACGTCGTACCACGCGGCTACAGCAATGGTAATAGGGAGTATCTTCAAGACTTATTTGAGTTCTGCGAGGGCGCGGCATACAAACCTCCTTGTTCAATGCTTAACCAAAGCATAGTCGAAGGTTAACTACCGCACGATTAAAGCTGGGTGTCTAGTTTTGCTTGACCAGAAGAATCTGAAGATCAGTAGGTACGGATTTTGCCATGAGTTTTCCCTAATAAAATGATGTAATACCTTAGCTACATTAATAGCATTAGGAAAAGTAAGTCAATCAACACTTAAGGAAAATAGAAGGTTGATCGGCCGAAACACGGAATGGGGCAAAAGCTTTTAGCCAATGAACAGTTCAATGGTCGTTAAGATTGGCATTGTTGCAACTGTGACCGTTGGCGGCATGGATGCCGCCGTCGAGCCTATAGGGATACGTCTTGTTAAATAAATAGGCGGCGTGTCACTGGGGAAACAATGACAATCCATATCCGCGCTAGGTGACATTAAATTTGAAGAATCTCTGACTTATCAATGGCCAGGAATATGTTGAATTCTGCCGTACCAGTGTGAGACCTTATCCTTCCCTAACAAATCAACCTTTCGCTTTGCTCCGGGCGGATAAACCAAGGTTTGAATAGGAATCCTTGAACCCAATCAACATTCAGCTCGCGGGCCTGCTGGAGCTGTGCCTCGGTTTCTATGCCTTCGAGAATGCACTGCTTACCCGTTCGTTTGCCAAATTCAATCAGGGCGCTGAGCAGGGCGATACCATGGGGCGCATCGATTAATTGAAGCCAGTAGCGGTCAAATTTTAGGTAATCCACATTCATCATTAAATCGATGGAGAGCATGGAGTGGGGCGCGCCGATATCATCGAGAGCCACTTGAATATTGGCCGCTTTAAATTGATGGAACAAGCGATTCGCGAGCTCGGCATCACTCACGCAAGTGTTTTCGATGATTTCTACCGTCAATTGCGGATGCTGCGATAGCAGATCGAGTAACTTTGGGGTATGCGCTCCATCTACCGCGTGGGGATCCACATTCACAAATAAACGCAGGTCCTGTGGGGCGTGTTTGAGCTGAAAGGCTTTTGCCTGAAACTCGACCGCCGCCAGTTGTTCGCTGGCTTCGTGTAATTGCTCAAAGATTAGATTAGGGGCGATGGCTTGACCCTGCTCGAGGTAAAAACGGGCGAGTGCTTCATAGCCATGAATGTGTTGAGTGTTGGGACAGACAAAGGGTTGGTATTCGCAACTTAAGGATAAACCGCTGAGATTGAGCATCGAAACTGGGGGGTAAATGGCTAATCGCTAATTATTCGCATTTAGTGGCCAAGAGTGCAAACAAGTTTACCTCGCTTGAGTGCGTTTGCCGATTTAATACTCATACGGTTAAGCGTGAGTGTAAACGGCATTTTGATACCGCCAAAAATAATCAAGGTGGCCAACGCCACCTTGATTACTATTCGATTGCTACTCGATTAGTATCCCATTTCCGTCATGCGGCTTAGTAATGGAACTTAAGCTCAGCTTCGTTGAATAAAGGCTGCGGCTTTTGTTTTTGCGCCTCGTAAATCAACCGATAACTTAACACGGCTTGCACATATTCGCGGGTTTCGGTGAAGGGAATGGACTCGATAAAACTCATGGCATCGAGTTGACCGTTCGACTCCGCTAACCAGCGACGAACCCGCGAGGGGCCAGCGTTATAGGCGGCGGTCGCTAATACGCGGTTTTGATTGAAATCATTCAACAATTGCGCGTAATAGGCACTGCCTAAATTTAAGTTAAGCTCGGCGCTGTAGAGATCCTTCTGATCGTTGTACTTAGCCCCGTGTTTCTTCGCGGTTGCCTTGGCGGTGGCAGGCATGATCTGCATTAAACCGCGGGCACCGACACCAGAGGTTGCGTAGAGGAAAAACGCACTTTCGCGGCGGCTAATGGCACGAATTTCATCAATATTGACCTTGTGCTTTTTACTGGCATGTTCAAAGCCTGATTGATGCGCCATCGGGAAGCGCAGGGGAATATCATCCCATAGCTTGCCTTGGATACTGGCCTCCACGCCAAAGTCATACCAGCCTTGATCGTGGGCATAACGACCATAGCGGGCGCGCATCTCATTATTGCTGCGTTTTAGCAGGGCAACCCATTCATAGCGGGCATCGAAGTAACGGTCGAGCGCCATCAACTCCAATACGCGCACAAAGCCTAAGTCGTCTTCGAGTTTTTGGCTGGTTCCGTCCACCACAGGCTCAGGGCTTTGATTTAAGGACACGGGCTTATTCAATAACTGTGACGCGGCAAAACCGTAAAAGTTACGCTCATTACTAACCGCCGCTAACGCCTTGGTGGCGCTTTCGGGGGCGTGTTTCGCGTTGGTGCGATACAGCCAATATTGCCAGCGTTCTTTGGCTAAGGTCTCGGGCGATAATAAATCTAAGTAGCGCGCGATATGGGTATTGTCCTGCTCGCGGATAGCCCAACGTAAGCGGCGCTCGAACATATCATCGCTTTTCATCTCGGGCAGCAGGTTATCGGCCCAGTCTTTAAAATTATCATCCTGCTCAATCAACACGCGGCGTACCAAGTACTTTTGCAGCTGTTGATCCTGTGCTGGGGTAAAGCGTTTCGCTTTTTGATACCGAGTATATAAATTAATGGCTTGGTCGAGATCCTTACGGGCAAGGCGTTTTAAACCTGCGGCGACGATATCGCCAACAATAGGATTTTTATCCTTAAATTTTTCGGTATGGCGCAGGCTATTGGGATCTTTAAATACCGCCACTAAGCGTTTTGCCTCGGCGCTATGCACGGTGATTTTTTGCGACAAGTAACTCAGCAGGCTGGTTTGGCCCTCATCGAAACTCAGTAACATCCGCGCCCAAATCACATCTTGGGTGCGCTTACCGGCTTTGGTCCAAGCATTGAATAAGGGATCGCATTCCTTGGGACGGGAATCGCCATAGACCCAAAGTGACTGCGCCGCCGTGTAGGCGGTTTGGGTTTCGCCCTTGGCGAGTTTGGCCTCATAAAAATAGCACTGTAGCCTGACATCGGTCGGCGCATCTTGAGCGAGGCTCAAAAAGTCGTTCCAACGCTTTTGGCCGCCGGCATTTAATAAATATTTTGAGCGCAGGCGCTGATACATAGGCGTGGTTTGATATTTATCTATCATTGCTTTAGCGTCGTTGCCGCGTAAATCGTTAAGCTTGCCAATGTCGATATCATGGTCGAGATAAATCGCCAGCGGATAATCACCTAACTTAGCACGCAGGGGCTTATAGGTGGCATAGTCTTGTTTCTTTAAGGCTTTTTCTGCCTCAAGAAAGGTCTTCTGGGTAGAAGTTAACGCGAAAGCCGCAGAGGCATTGAATGCTCCTGCGATGATAATTGCGCTGGATAACACCATCTTTGTCAATGGGTTGCACATGCAGAACTTGCCTCCGGGCATCAAGGTTACAATCGACTTTTCCCTATCGATTCAGGATTATGAGTTATTGGCTTTCAAACTGCGTGGTTATCGTTATTGTTCGAGTGCGGTGGCATCCTCAGTATGGGTCAAAAGCGTATCGCGATTTGTGTCATCATCACTGCTGTCCTGGGCATCACCCTCGTCTAAGGCTTCATTGAGCGCCTTCTCAAGTAACATCTTATCGAGTTGTTTGCTGGTATCAACACCCAGTTGCTGCATTAAGTGCGCTTGACGCACTAAATTGCCTTTGCCCGATGACAATTTGTTCATGGCACTGTGATAGGTTTTTTCGGCGTTATCCAGAGCACGGCCGAGTTTTTCCATATCATCGAGGTAGCCACAGAGTTTGTCGTAGATGCGACCCGCCTGTTTGGCAATGGTTTGGGCGTGCTGGTTTTGATACTCGTAACGCCAGATATTATTGATTGTTCGCAGGGCAACCAAGAGGTTGGTTGGACTGACCAGCATAATATTTTGCTCAAGGGCAAAGTTCACTAGGCTTGGGTCATGCTCTAGGGCCAGCAAGAAAGCGGGTTCAATCGGGATAAACATCAGCACGTAATCTAAGCTTTTTAGCCCGTGTAAACGCTGATAATCCTTTTGACTCAATCCCTTAATATGATTGCGGATCGATAAAACATGTTCATTGATGGCCTGTTCACGCACCTGCGGATCTTCGCTATTAAAATAGCGCTCGTAGCTGATGAGCGACATTTTGGCATCGATAACTACATCTTTATTTTCAGGCAAATGTACGATCACATCCGGCTTAAAGCGTTTGCCGCTGTCGTCCTTAAGATCCTGCTGGGTGTGATATTCGTGACCTTCGCGCAGGCCACTTTCTTGCAGCACACGGTCTAAAATCACTTCGCCCCAGTTACCTTGCTGCTTGTTATCACCTTTTAAGGCTTTGGTCAGGTTAATGGCATCCTGGCTCATTTTTAAGTTGAGCTCGCGCAGGTGTTCTAATTGATGTTTAAGGGCGCTGCGTTCCGACTGTTCATGGTTGTAGGATTCGCGAATTTGCTGTCTAAACCCTTCTAACTGCTGCTTTAACGGCCCGAGCACACCTTCTAATTGGTTGGCATTTTGATGTTTAAAGCTTTCGCTGCGCTCTTCGAAAATTCGATTGGCAAGGTTCTCAAACTGGGTTTGCAGCCGCACTTCGGCCATTTCTAAGGTGGCGATTTTTTCCTGCATCGCAGATTGCTGGGCATCGGCCTTGGCCTGGATGGTTTGTTGCATCGCATTGGATTTGGATAAGGCCAGTTGTAGCTCGAGTTGGCGGCGATGGCTGTCGGCAAGTTGTTGCTCTAAACTCGGCAGGCGCTCGGCCATGGCTTCGGCTTTGCCCAGTTGTTCTATCTTTTGCTCTAAGCGCTGTTGGCACTGGCGCAGTTGGCTATCTTTATCGTCGACTAAAATTTGCTGCTGGGCGAGGGAGAGTTCGGCGTCTTCGTTTACCTGCCGCATTTCTTGCTCTAATTCGTCTTTAAACTGTTGCCAGCGAGAACGGGTGAGACGTTGATTAAGTAGGGCACCGATTAACAGTCCTAAAAAGGCCACCGCGAGTAGGCCGATGATCTGGGCGAGGGAAAAAGATTGAGAAAATGGCATCTTACTAGCACTCCTTTAGCTGTGGCGCCTAGGGTCGCATGCCCCAAAAAAGGCTTCAAGTGCTTTAATAAACAATCTGTTTAGGCGATAACTCAAATGAGCAAGACTTAGTCGCTTAAGTTGAGATACTGTGAGGGATGAAATTTTTTTGCTGTTATCTGTGTCTATATCCCTACAGCTTATCAACACAGGTAAATGTACCTGAGGTTTTTGGGCGAGCGCTGAGGGTGAGTTAAGCGTCGGTAGATAACATTTATTTTTGCAGAGGTGTCCATTGGCTAATCAATCACGTTTTACACCGGGTATTTTGAAAAAAGCGCGCTGGCATATCCAAGATAATCAAGTAACCCCCGAATCGGTGTTTAAGGCGCGCCGCCATATAGTGAAAGCCATGGGCCTTGGCGCGATTGGGGCTAGCATTCCGGGTTATGTGCAGGCGGGATTATTCGATCTGTTTGGCGAACAACCCAAAACCAGCTTTATCACCACGCCATTGACCTTTGAGGCCAATGCGCGCTATGGCAAGGACGAAGTGCTAACGCCTGTCGATAAGGTCACCACCCACAATAACTTTTATGAGTTTGGTACCAGCAAACAGGATCCGTCTGATAACGCCCAGCAGTTTAAGGTCGACCCTTGGCAATTACGTATCGAAGGTGAAGTGGAGCGCCCGATGACGCTCGATTATCAAGATCTCACTAAGCTATTTCCTCTGGAAGAACGTATTTATCGCCTGCGCTGCGTCGAAGCTTGGTCCATGGTGATCCCTTGGGTGGGCTTTCCGCTCGCCGCATTACTGAAAAAAGTCGGGGTGACCAGTAAAGGCAAGTATGTTGCCTTTGAAACGGCCTTCGATCCCGAGCAAATGCCGGGACAAAAGAGCCGTTTAATGGGCGGCGGTATTCATTATCCCTATGTGGAAGGTCTAACCATTGCCGAGGCGATGAATGAGCTGACGCTGATGTCGGTCGGACTCTACGGTAAAACCTTGCCGCCGCAAAACGGCGCGCCGATCCGCTTAGTGGTGCCTTGGAAATACGGTTTTAAGAGCATTAAATCCATTGTCCGCATTCGGGTGATGGACAAGCAGCCGCCCACCAGTTGGAGTCAACTCGCGCCCCATGAGTATGGTTTTTATGCCAATGTGAATCCTGCGGTGGACCATCCCCGTTGGTCGCAGGCGAGTGAGCGGCGCATCGGCGAGGGTGGGCTATTCTCGGCAAAACGCATCGATACGCAGCCCTTTAATGGCTATGGTGAATTTGTCGCTTCTCTATATGAGGGTATGGATTTAAGGCAATTTTATTAACCTATAGCGACCGTATCCTAGGCGCAATCGATTGCGTCTAGCGAACAAGTTGCAAAAGCTGCAAATAGGTCAGTGTCTTTAAAGGGCAAAAAGAGTAGGAGTCTTATGTTCAACATCACGGCGTTAAGAGTCACGCCAAAACAGCTGCTCTGGGTCAAACTAGTCTTTCATTTGATTGGGCTTATCCCGATTGCTTGGTTGGTTTTTACTGTGCTGTCGGGCCGTGCTGGCGGCGATCCCGTGCAGCATATTATCCACTTTACTGGCATTGGCGCGTTGAATGCGTTAGCGGCGACGCTGTTGATTTCGCCCCTTGCTAAGGGATTAAAGTTAGGCTGGTTAATGCAGACGCGCCGCTTGGTTGGCTTGTATGTGTTTGCCTATGCGACTTTGCATATTGTGGCGTTTTTTAGTTTAGATCTGCTGTTTGCCTGGGAGTTATTCTTCAGCGAGGTGGCGAAACGGCCTTATATTTTAGTCGGCGCACTGGCCTATGTGATAGTCACCGCGCTCGCGCTGACGTCCTTTAAAGCCTTGATGCGTAAGATGGGTCGCAGTTGGCAAACGCTACACAATGGGGTGTATGTCGTGGCGATTCTGGCGCCGATTCATTTTTATTGGTCGGTAAAGTCCGAAATTATCGAACCGAGTCTGTATATCCTCGGCTTTGGTTTGTTGCTCGCGTGGCGTTTACCCATTTGGCAGAAGAAACGCAGCAGCCGTATCGCGATGGCCGCCGAGGGCAAGCGATAGTCTGCAGTGTTGGCATTTATCAATGAGTAAAGAAAACGGCGTTTGCAGGGCATGCAAACGCCGTTTTTATATCAGGCGGGAAGATTAAAGGCTTAACCTAAACCTTGGGTCGCCGATTTCATTTGAATAAATTCAATCTTATAACCGTCGGGATCTTCCACAAACGCGATTTCAGTGGTGCCGCCAGCAACAGGGCCGGGCGCGCGAGTGACTTTACCACCCGCAGCGGCAATGGCTTCGCAGCGGGCATAAATGTCTTCATCACCTATGGCAATATGACCAAAGGCCGTGCCGAGATCGTATTTTTCCGTACCCCAGTTGTAGGTTAACTCGATGACGGCCTGACCCGTTGATTCTTCACCGTAACCCACGAAGGCGAGGGAATATTTGTACTCTGGATTTTCGGAGGTGCGTAGCAGCTTCATGCCCAGCACTTGAGTGTAAAAAGCGATACTGCGTTCTAAGTTACCGACGCGAAGCATGGTGTGTAACAGTTGTGACATAGGATTATCTCGGTCAATGAATTACGTCGGCAGTATATCAAAATTTGCCAAAAATCATGCCGGAATGTTAATCGAATAAATGGATTGCCCAATCTTGATTTCGATAATTACGTGCGCTAGGGAAGAGGGTGCAGTGTGAGCTGTATCACTTTGCCTGCCTGCGCGGTGTGAAAAGTGCACGATTATTTAGCTCTTGCTCACAAAATAACTATCTCAATATAGGCATTTATCTCAGCCTTGATAATAATGGGGTTATACCAACTAGGAGAGTGAATATGAACACCGAACTAAAAATGGCGCTAGGTACGACAGTTGTAATTGCTTTATTTTTCAGTGCATTCTTTGTATCCATATTCTGATATTACATTCAAATCCCTTCCCATGCAGAGGCGCTTAAGTCGATTGATTTAAGCGCCTTTGTGTTATTTGTCCCATAGCGTTTATCCCGTTCTTTATTTCAATCTCCTGAGCTGTCGTGCTTAGGGTCGCCTAAGCGATGGCGTCATTGCTAAACACCCGCGGGGCTGGCTTTGCCTGCGTTTAATCCTGTGATATTTAGCAACAGTTGTGCAAATAGTTTGAAAAATGATTATTTTGATATTTATATATTTTGATTTTCAAACTAAACTGGCGACAGAAGTCATCAATCACCACAGCGTGTTTGCTCTTGCTGCATGAATTTACGCTCACTCATTTATGCAAGCTAGGGAAATCGCTTAGGAAAAAATAATGAAAACAACATCTTCAACCGAGAAGCCGATGCAGAGTACCGGGCTTGGGCATTCTGTCGCGCAGTGGCAGCACTCCCATGGATTTTCTAACCAAAATACGGCGGGCGAAAAAAACACTCGCTATGTGTTGTATCTCACCCTGATTACCATGGTGGCCGAGATTGTGGCGGGGACAATTTATGGCTCTATGGCCTTGCTGGCCGATGGTTGGCATATGGGCACCCACGCCGCCGCCTTTATGATCACCCTGTTTGCCTATTCCTATGCCCGTAAGCATGCCAATGATCCGGCCTTTGCCTTTGGTACTGGAAAGGTGAGTGTGCTTGGCGGTTACACCAGCGCCATCGCCTTAGGCTTAGTGGCCTTAGTGATGTTGATTGAGTCGGGCATGCGCTTGATTAATCCTGAGGATATTCACTTTAATGAAGCGATTTTTGTCGCCCTGATCGGCTTAAGCGTGAACGTATTGAGTGTGTTCCTGTTGAAAGATCACCATTCCCACGACCATGGGCATTCGCACGGCCACTCGCATGGACATTCACACAGTCACTCACACGACCATGATCACGACGATGATGATCATAAAGAGCATCAAGATAATCATTGCTGCCATGGGCACGATCATCATGCTGCTGACCATGACCATGACCATGACCATGACCATGACCATGACCATGACCATGCCGACCATTCACACAGCCACGCACAGGGTCATTCCCATGGGCATTCACACGGGCGCTCGGGCCATGATCACAACCTGAGGGCCGCCTATTTCCACGTTTTAGCCGATGCGTTAACCTCAGTGCTGGCGATTGCGGCGCTGTTATTCGGTAAATATATGGGCTTAACTTGGCTCGATCCGATTATGGGGATTGTTGGCGCGATTATTATCAGCCGCTGGTCATGGGGTCTTATCCAACAGACCAGTCCAATTCTGTTGGACGGTGGGGTAAAAGCCTCGCTACAGCGCAAAGTGCGTGAGACCATAGAGGCGGTACCGGATCATCAAGTGGCCGATTTACATATTTGGCGCGTGAGTGCCGATCACCATGCTATTATGGTGTCCATTGTGTCTCACTCACCGAAAGAAGCCAGTTATTTTAATCAGTTACTGACTAAGTTCCCTGAGTTATCCCATATTACCATTGAGCTGCATACTTGCCGTCAACGTGAGTGTGTGGCTAAGGAAGCCTAATGACAGTTGCACACCCGCATGATGCTTTATCAGCCGCGTCCGCCCATTCTACGGATCAGGCCTTGAACCATGTGATTATTGAGTTTTATGAAAAATTATCATCGTGGGAGCATGCTATTGTGCGCGATAAGGGTTTTAGCTTGTCGCAGGTACACACGATAGAGTTGTTGGGTGTGCACGGTGCGATGCGAATGAAGGAACTTGCCGACAAAATCGGTGTGACTACAGGTACGCTCACCGTACAAATCGATAAAATGGTCGAGTCCCAGTGGGTGATGCGCCGTCCCCATGAGAGTGATAGACGCTCGATTCTGGTTGAGCTCACCGAGAAAGGTCAGGCGCTGTTCCTCGAGCATGATGCACTGCATTTGCAATTAACGACCGATCTCACCGCTAAGATGAGTGCAGAGGAGCGAAGTTTACTGCTGAGTCTGTTGACGCGGATGAATCAAGAGTTTTAATGGTAGCGTTTACTCGCGATTCAGTATTGATTAAAGCGCCCCGATGGGCGCTTTTTTTGGCGGGCGTGTTGACGTTTCAGGGTTATTTTTGCAGCAATTAGGCTGGCTTTTATGCAAGGCAACGTCCGTGCCGTGTAGTTATTCTACATAAACGGACGATAACGCAGCAGAAACGCCAGCCAAATGCTGCCCGAAGGGTTCGTCTGGCAAGCCTTTGCTCTTACTTTCTGTCATAAGAGCCGCTCGTCATTTGAGTAGACTACACATCATTCCTCGTTTCGCGAGCACGTACTTGCTAGAACGAACAAAATCTAATCTCGAAACGTCAACACGCCCGCATAGCATCTCGAATATTTTCGATTCATTCTCGATTAATCATCCGTGATTACAATATCTTACCTTTTGTTACATTCTTGTTGTATTAAAGGTTGAACTGGAGGTCAATTAAGGTAATGTAGGGCAGAAATCAAGATGGACTCAATTTAAGGGCTCTGGTCAAGGACTCTGTTCAAGGACTATGTTTAAGGGCTCTGTTTAAAAAGGAATCACATGAATCGTAAATTACTGCCTTGGTGCATCGCAGGGGTACTCACTATGAGTGGTCAACTCCACGCCGAAGAAGACAAATACCTTTGGCTCGAAGAGGTTGAAGGCGCAAAGCCGATGGAGTGGGTTAAGGCCCAAAATGCCACTTCTGCCGCTGAAATTAAAGCCTTCAAAGGCTTCGATACCTTAGTTGCCAACAGCCTCGCTATCCTTAATGACAAAGAGCGTATTCCTTACGCCACCCATATTGGCGATAAGCTGTATAACTTTTGGAAGGATGATACCCATGTGCGGGGGATTTACCGCCGCACTACGATGGAAGAATACGCCAAGGCGGATCCAAAGTGGGAAACCGTGCTCGATGTCGATGCCTTAGGCAAAACCGAAGCGGTGAACTGGGTATTCAAAGGCATTGATTGCCAGTATCCACAGAATCAGCGCTGCTTTGTGTCCTTGTCCCGTGGCGGCGCCGATGCGGTCGAAGTGCGTGAATTTGATTTAACCACCAAAGACTTTGTGCCTGCGAAAGACAAACCTTTCTTCTTAAAAGAAGCGAAATCTAGCCTTAGTTGGATTAATACCGATCAGGCCTTTGTCGGTACCGACTTTGGCGATGGTCAAAGCATGACGGACTCGGGTTATCCCCGCGTGGTAAAGTTATGGCAACGTGGTACGCCGCTTGAACAAGCGAAAACCATTTTCAGTGGCGACAAAACTTCGGTCGCGGTATCGGGTTGGGTGATATTTGACGACAAAACCCCACTGAGCCTAGTCACAGAGGCGCATACCTTTTACACCGCTACTCAATATGTTTACCAAGACGGCAAACTCATAAAGCTGCCACTCCCACAGGATGCCGAGATTAAAGGCTATTTCCAGGGCAAGCTGTTTATTGAGCTTAAGAGTGAGTTAGCAACCCCTGCGGCGACATTCAGCCAAGGCGCAGTGGTGTACGCCAATGTGGCGGATTTGATTGCCCAAAAAGCCGCCTTTACTGAATTTGTCAGCCCAACGCCGACCGCATCAATCGCCCAGTTAACGTTCAGTAAGAGCGCGATTTTTGTTAATTGGCTCGATAACGTGAAGAGCAAACTGGTTCGCTATGAGCAAGACGCGAAAGGCGCATGGCAAAGCACGCCGGTACCCTTTGAGGCCAACGGCGCGTTAACCGTGATGGATATGGAGCGCGACAGTGATGATTTCTTTGTCAATTACACAAGTTTCCTTGAGCCATCGAGCCTGTATACCGTCAATGCTAAGGCGTTAAAACCGCAAAAGATGAAAGGTATGCCTCAGCAATTTGCGGCGGATAAATTTACCACCGAGCAGTATTTTGCAACCTCAAAGGATGGCACTAAAGTGCCGTATTTTGTGGTGATGGCAAAAGATCTTAAGCTCGATGGCAGTAATCCAACACTGCTTTATGGTTATGGTGGTTTTGAAGTGTCACTGCGCCCAGCCTATTCTGCAACCATTGGTAAAAACTGGTTAGAGCAGGGCGGCGTGTATGTGCTGGCGAATATCCGTGGTGGCGGCGAGTATGGGCCTGCGTGGCATCAAGCGGCGCTTAAGGAAAATCGTCATAAGGCTTACGAGGACTTTGAAGCCATCGCCGAGGATCTCATTGCCCGTAAGATTACCTCGAGCAAGCATTTAGGTATTCAAGGTGGCAGTAATGGTGGTTTGCTGATGGGCGCCGCCTTTACCCGTCGTCCCGATCTCTACAATGCCGTGGTCTGCCAAGTGCCGTTACTCGACATGTACCGCTTCAATAAGTTACTCGCCGGCGCAAGTTGGATGGGGGAATACGGAAATCCCGATGTGCCTGAGGAATGGGCTTACATTAAAACCTATTCGCCATACCATAATCTGCACAAGGATACGCATTATCCAAAGGTGTTCTTCACTACCTCAACCCGTGATGACAGGGTTCACCCTGGACATGCGCGTAAGATGGTGGCCAAGATGAAGGACATGGGTATCGATGTGCTTTACTATGAAAATATCGAAGGTGGGCATGCTGGGGCTGCAGATAATAATCAAGCTGCGGAACTAAATTCAATGGCGTTTGCCTACTTATTACAGCAGTTAAAATAATCGTGACCTTTTCACGCAAAAAGTGTCGCGATTAGCACCGAGCAAGTCCCTATAGGTTGGGGAGCAAAAAACGGTCGAATTCATTCAGGTTCGGCCGTTTTTTTAATCCGCATTTTAACTTGTTAATAATATTAATAATTTTATTGAGTAGGCCAAGGTCAGTTGCTAAGATGACATTCATTTTTAGGCATAAGATTACCTTAAGAAAACTAAGTTAGCTTCGGCCCACTATTTATTTGAGAGACCATTACCAGTGCTGACGAGATTTAAAACCCTAACTGTGAATCGCTTCACCTTCCTCACCGCATTATTTTACGTTTGCGTTTTTAATATCCCTCTCTTTGAAGTCATCAAAAAAGGCATTGAAAAACAACCTGATGTGGATCCGATCTTTATCGCCACTATGCCGCTGTTTTTAACCTTTGCACTGAGTTTTGTGTTTTCACTGTTTACGGTGAAGTATCTGGTAAAACCCTTTTTCATCATTCTTACGCTGCTCTCCTCGAGCGTGTTTTTTGCCGCGCTTAAATACAATGTCGTGTTCGACTACGGCATGATTGAAAACACCTTTCAAACCAACAGCGCAGAAGCCTTGATGTATGTGAACTTTGCTTCCATTCTCAACATGCTGCTCACAGGGATTTTGCCCGCCTATTTAATTTATAAAGCCGATATCCAATACAAGCCATTTTTTAAAGAATTGCTACATAAAGTCTTGTTTATGCTGGCGATGCTCGCGGGGCTCGGGATTATCGCCTTCTTCTATTTCCAAGATTACGCCGCCTTTGGTCGCAATAATGATGAGATCAAACGCTATATCGTGCCGACCTATTTTATTGGTGCAGCGTCTAAATACATTAACGTGCATTATTTGCAAACACCGATGGAATATCAGCAACTGGGCTTAGATGCGAAAAATGTGACGACCAATGCCAACGGCAAACCTAACCTGTTAGTGCTAGTGGTGGGCGAGACTGCTCGTTCGATGAACTATCAATACTATGGTTACGATAAACCGACCAATGCTCACACAGAAGGACAAGGCTTGATTGCCTTTAAAGATACCCATTCCTGCGGTACGGCAACGGCGGTCTCGCTGCCTTGCATGTTCTCGCGTATGGGACGTGAGGATTACGATTCTCGCCGCGCCTATGCCCAAGACACGGCTATGGATGTACTGAATCACGGCGGGATTAAAGTGCAGTGGTTTGATAATGACTCGGGTTGTAAAGGGGTGTGCGATCAGGTTGAAAACATCACCATCGACCTTAATAGCGATCCTGAACTCTGCTCGGGCCAATATTGTTTCGACCAAGTGCTGCTCAATAAACTCGATGAAGCTTTAGCCAATGCAGAGCAGAAAGACACTGTGATTGCCCTGCATGTGATCGGCAGCCATGGGCCGACGTACTTCCTGCGTTATCCGCCAGAGCACCGTAAATTTACGCCGGATTGCCCACGCAGTGATATTCAAAACTGCAGCGCCGAAGAGCTGATGAACACCTATGACAACACGATTTTGTATACCGATTACATCATCAGTGAAGTGGTGAATAAGCTTAAACAGCAACAAGCTAAGTTTGATACCGCCATGTTCTATGTGTCGGATCACGGCGAATCTCTGGGTGAGAAAGGCATGTATCTACATGGTGCGCCGTACAGCATTGCGCCGATTGAACAAACCAGTATTCCTATGCTGGCCTGGGTGTCGGAGGATTTCAGCCAAGACAACCATTTAAATATGGCGTGTTTGGCTAAAGAGGCCGAGAAGGGCGGCTTCTCCCACGACAATCTGTTCGACAGTTTGTTGGGATTAATGAACGTACAGACCCAAGTGTATCAGCCTAAGTTAGATATTTTTGCCCGCTGCCGCGGTTAAGTTCAGTAGGCTTGTGAATAGATGAAGGAGGATGGTGACATCCTCCTTTGTTTTTTGCGCGCCATCATAATAATCATTGTGCCCAGTATCCAAATTGAAGTAGTTGAGTTAACTTAAGTGATACAAAAACATAACAACCATTGGGTGCGCGATTCATGTCTTCTTCTGCAGCAAATAAAGAGCTCGATTCGGCGGCGCAAATCCTGCGATTAGCCGTGCCACAAATGTCTGCGCTTGATATTCCCGTGACCCCCGAAAACTACACGGTTTGGTATGAGTATTTTGCCCAGTCAAACCTCGACTTAAATCGCGCCATTGATGGCTTTCTGGCAAACAAAGTGGTGTTTACTAAGGAGGTGAATACCAGTCTGTACAAGAATTTTATTCAAGAAAAATCCCCAGAAGTGATTGAGAATGTCCAAATTGAAACTCAAATATTGATCAACTCGCTGATCAGTAAAATTTCTCAGTTAACCCAAGGGACGGAGGCCTTTTCAAGTACCTTGGCGGACTTTGGACTGCAATTGCAATCAACCCCCGATGTCTGCACCTTGAACCAATTAGTGGGTGGGGTGATAGATGAAATGCAAAATCTATTAATCAACAACCAGAACATGGAGCAAAGCTTAACGGCCATGGGTCAAGAGGTGCAGAACTTAAAATCCGAGATGGAGAACCTAAGTTTAGCAGCCATGACAGATCAATTGACCTCTCTGCATAACCGCCGCGCCTACGAGATTGCCATTCAAGATCATATTCACCGCGCCGAAGAGCAACAAACCCGTTGCAGCCTGTTACTCATCGATATTGACCGCTTTAAATTGTTTAACGATACCTATGGCCATCAAGTGGGGGATAAAGTGTTAGCCTATGTCGCGCTCGCCCTTAAACAATGTGTGCGGGGGGATGACTTTGTCGCTCGCTATGGCGGCGAGGAGTTTGTGGTGGTGTTGCCTAATACCCATTTCCACGATGCGCTCCAAGTGGCCGAAACCTTAAGGGAGCGTATCTCAGAGCGGCGTTTAGCTATAGGCAAAGATAAAAAACTCTCACTGGGCGCGATTACAGTGTCTATCGGCCTAGCCTCGTTACAAAAAGGGGACGATGCCGAAACCTTATTTAGCCGAGCGGACAAAGCCTTATATGAAGCCAAATCCGATGGCCGTAACTGCGTGCGCGGCTAGCAAATTGGGCAAGATAGTTTAGTTAGATGGCTTGGAAAATGTTTCTGAGCTGAGGTGCAAGTCTGTGCCATTTTGACTATTCGGCTAAGGCACTTTTGCTCAAAGGCTCTTTCGCTAATGACCCTGTATCAATCAATGAATAAAAATTAATCTCACCTCTTATCAATTAGTTATCAGGATCCTCCCGCAGCATTTGCATTTTGTTACCTATGTTGCCTAAATGGGCAATTGCTTTACATCGCATACCATCCATATAATAAGCAATACTTACTATGTGGATGACTTATTAAAATGGCATCAAATACCCTAGGCGCACTCTTAAGTGATATTACCCGCATGATGCGCCGTGTATTCCAGGAAACCTACAGGCCCACGGCAGACTGCTCACTGACACTGTCTCAGGCGAGAGCCTTATTGCATATCGCGCGCAACGAAGGTCTTAAACAGATTGAACTGGCGGATCGCCTCGAGATTAAACCTATCACGGCCGCGAGATTAATTGATGTGCTGTGTGACGCAGGCTTGGTTGAACGTAGACCCGATGCCAAGGACAGACGCGCTTTTCAGTTATTTTTGACTGAAGCGGCTGCGCCCCATTTGGCCGAAATTGAACGCGCCGTAACCATAGTGTACGCCCAAGCCTTTAAAGGATTCGATGAAGCCGAGTCACAAACGGTGATCCGCTTGTTGTCGCAAATTCATAAAAATTTTTCGGCCTAATCAAAGCTGATAATCCATCCCAGTGATAGACGTGAGTGAAGTTGGAGTTGTTGTAATGACTGACGCAAGCCCTCAAGCCCCTCAAGGTAATATGCGTAAAAAACGCAGCGTGTTACTGATTGTGGTTCCCCTGTTATCTGTTTTGGCCATAGGTGCGGTTTATCTGCATGGCGGCCGCTACATGGAAACCGATAACGCCTATGTGAAGGCGGATAAAGTCCCCGTGAGTGCTCAAGTGGCCGGGAATGTAGATAGCTTGTATGTGGTGGAAAACCAACGGGTTGAGAAGGGGCAAGTGTTGTTTCGCCTCGACGATGCCATGTTTAAGGTGATGGTCGATAAGGCAAGCGCCAAACTGGCGCAGGTCAAAACCGATTTAGCGGTACTCAAGGCGAGTTACCATGAGAAGCAAGCCGAAATTACCCTAGCTGAAACTAAGTTAACCTTTGCCGAGAAAGAGCAAAAGCGGCAGGAGAATTTAATCGGTAAACACTTTGTGTCGGAATCTCAGCTTGAGGATGCAAGACAAAATACCGATATTGCGCGGCAGAATATTCAGACTCTGCAAAAAGATTTACACCGCATTGCCGAAAGCTTAGGCGGCAGCCCCGATTTCCCGATTGAACAACATCCTAGCTATTTAGAAGCTTTAGCCCAATTAAATGAAGCCAAGCTGGATTTAAGCCGCGTGGAGATTAAAGCCCCAGTATCAGGTGTCGTTAGCCAACTGCCTAAGCTGGGACAATATGTCAATGTTGGCGCCATCGCCCTCGCGCTGGTGGCCGATCATGCTCTTTGGATTGAGGCGAACTTCACCGAAACCGATTTAACCCACGTCAAACCCGGACAAAAGGTCAATATCCATATCGATACCTTTCCCGACAATCGCTGGCAAGGTACGGTCGAGAGTTTAAGTCCGGCAACGGGCGCTGAGTTCTCGCTAATCCCCGCGCAAAATGCCACGGGCAACTGGGTGAAAATCGCCCAGCGCGTTCCGGTGCGAATTGCCATTGATACTGTGTTGCCCGAGGCGCCACTGCGTGCCGGATTAAGCGCAGTGGTGGATATCGATACTGAATATCAACGCCAGTTGTTGGGTTTTAGTCTGTGAGTCAGCAAGTAGTCGCAGGGCAAGACCATGCCCAAGCTGAGCGCGTGAATTCGAGCGACATTTTACACACCGATACCAAACCTAAGTCTGAGCAACATCTTGGGTTTATCACGCTTTCGGTGATGCTAGCGACCATTATGCAAGCGCTGGATACTACGATTGCCAACGTGGCCTTGCCCCATATGCAGGGCAGCATGGGGGCGACTCAGGATCAAATCTCTTGGGTGTTAACCTCCTATATTGTGGCCGCAGCGATTTTTATGCCGCTGACGGGGTTTTTAACCGCAAGGCTTGGGCGTAAACGGGTATTTATGTGGGCTGTGGTGGGCTTTACGATTGCCTCTATGCTCTGCGGCGCTGCGCAAAACCTTGAGCAAATTGTGTTATTTCGCTTATTGCAAGGGGTGTTTGGTGCCAGCTTAGTGCCTTTATCCCAATCGGTATTACTCGACAGTTATCCGCCAGAGCGCCATGGTTCGGCCATGGCCCTTTGGGGAGTGGGGGTGATGGTCGGGCCGATTTTGGGGCCATCCCTCGGTGGTTGGTTAACTGAGTATTACAACTGGCGCTGGGTGTTCTATATCAACCTGCCTTTTGGATTATTGGCCTGGTTTGGTCTTGCCGCCTATGTGAAAGAAACGCCGCTGGACCATAGCCGTAAGTTCGATTTACTCGGTTTTGCCATGTTGAGTCTGGCCATTGGCGCCTTGCAAATGTTGCTCGACAGGGGAGAATCCCTCGATTGGTTTTCTAGTCGCGAAATTGTTATCGAAGCCATTATTGCTGGCATGGCGTTTTATTTGTTTGTGGCCCATATCTTTACCCATAAACATCCCTTTATTGAGCCCGGGCTGTTTAAGGACCGAAACTTCAGTGTGGGACTTATCTTCATTTTTATCATTGGGATTATTCTGCTGGCGACCATGGCCTTACTGCCGCCGTTTATGCAGAACCTGTTAGGTTATCCTGTGATTGATGTGGGTTACTTGCTGGCGCCAAGGGGCGTCGGCACTATGATCGCCATGATGACTGTGGGTAAACTCGCCGGCAAAGTGGATGTGCGCTACCAAATCTTCTTAGGTTTGATGCTCACTATTTTGTCCCTATGGGAGATGACGGGTTTTAACACCAATATTACCGGCTGGGACATAGTGCGCACTGGGATTATCCAGGGCCTTGGCTTAGGGTTTATCTTTGTACCACTGTCGACAATTACCTTTGCAACCTTAGCGGCGAAATACCGTAATGAGGGGACTGCGCTCTTTAGTCTGATGCGAAATATCGGCAGCAGCATAGGGATCTCCGTGGTGATCACCTATCTTGCCCAGCACACACAGATGAACCATGCGGTGTTTGCCGATTACATTCATCCCTTTAGTTTTGCGCTGCAACATGCTGTTGATGTTCATGCCGTTGATTTATCGACGACGCAGGGCATAGCCTTACTCAATGCCGAAGTGAATCGTCAGGCGGCTACCTTGGCCTATTTGCAGGACTTTAGGTTAATGATGTGGGTGACGTTATCCGCCGTGCCCTTAGTGTTTCTGCTTAAAGGCGTGCATAAAAAACCAAAGCTTTAAAATGAGCAGTAAATCGGGGTTTAGTGGCATCAGCTAAGCGCTAACTGCATGATAAATAAAAACGCCGCATCTTTTGAGTGCGGCGTTTTTTATTGTGTCCAGCGAAACGCAGACTGCTTCGCGCTATTGACTGCTATTGGCGTTGGGCGCCTTAAGATCCATATGCATTTTGATCAAATGCTCCTCCATATCGAAGGTGACCTTAAAGCCTAAGCTCTTGGCAAGGCTTGCCATATTACGGTTTTCAAACATGGTAAAGCCGGTTAGCACTGGGGTGTCGTTGGCTTGATAGTATTTAATCAATTTTTCGAGCAGCAATTTGCCTAGCCCAATACCTTGGTGATCGCCTCGCACCGCCATGGCAAATTCGGCTTCGGTATTGTCGGGATCGATGGAGGCCCTGACCGCACCTAAGGTAATGTCATCACCGTCTGGCCCCTTGGCGGTGGCGATAAACGCCATTTCGCGGGCATAGTCGATTTGGGTCAGTACCGCCATTTCCTCGTGGGTCATCTTAGAGCGCACGCCGAAGTAGCGTTTGTATCTATCTTCATCGGAAAGGGAATTATCAAAGGCCAAATGCTTGGGTTCATCCTCGGGCAGGATGGGGCGCAGCATGACTTTAAGGCCATTCTTAAGCTCGGCAAATTCCTCTAATTCCTTGGGATAAGGCATGATGGCAAGGCGCGAGGTGTTATCGGTATTGGCATCGTGCAGACGGATATTCACATCGAGTAGGGTGATGTTTTCCCCCGCCGCCAACACAGGGTTAAGATCTAACGATGCTATCTCTGGGCAATCGATGATGATGTGGGATATTTGCGTCAGCATCACGCATAGGGCGTTCATATCCAGCCCCAGCGGTAAATGCCTATCTTTTAACTTATGGGTCTTTAAGGCTTGGATCACCATGTAACGGGCCAGCGCCATATTGAGTGGCGGCAAGGCGACTGCGGCATCTTGAGTCGGATCCCACTCCGAGCCGCCTTCACCTAAACAGATGGCAGGACCGAATACGGGATCGCTAATCACGGCGACCCGAATTTCCTGCGCGCCGGCGGTCAATGCCATCTTCTGCACTATCATGCCCTCGATAATCGCGTCGGGATTGGCCTGATGCACCCGCTGGGTAATTGCATTGGCGGCATGGCGAATATCTTCTGCCGAGGTGAGGTTAAGCATGACGCCGTGGACATCGGATTTATGCAAAATATTCGGTGATTGCACCTTGAGCGCGAGGGGATAACCCGCCTCGTTGGCGATGGCGACGGCCTCATCGGCATCTTTGACAAACCAAGTGTCGATAGTATTGAGGCCATAGGCGCGCAAAATCGGGCTGGCTTCGTGGGTTTCGAGCACCGCTTTGCCCTTGGCCTGCGCCGCTTGCAGCAGTTTTCGCGCCGTTTGGCTATCGGTTGGAATATTGTCGGGGATAGATTGCGGCACTTCCTGCAGCAGTTTTTGGTTACGGCGATATTCCACCATATGCATAAAGGCACCGACCGCACCTTCGGGGGTGCGATAGGTGGAGATACCGCCCTTGGTAAAGCGTTTACGGGCCTGATAGGCGGAGTCTTCACCGCTCCAGTTGGTGAGGATATTTAAGCGGTTTTTCTTCGGATGCGCGTGGATAACTTTAATTAAGGCATCGGCAATCTCGACACTTTCGCCAAGGGCGGACGGCGAATGCAGCACTAAGATGGCGTCTAATTCTTCACAATCCATCAAGATATTAAGTGCGCTGGCGTAACGGCTGGCGTTGGCATCGCCGATAATATCGACGGGATTTTGTTTCGACCAAGTATTGGGCAGCACGGCATCGAGTTTAGCTATGGTCTCTTGGGATAATTCCGCCAGTTTGCCACCGCGTAGGATCAATTCATCGACGGCTAATACCGCGGGGCCGCCACCATTACTGATGATCCCTAATCGTTCGCCCTGAAGTGGATTTGAGTGGGCGAGGCTTTCTACCGCGGCAAAAAGTTCAATCAAATCATTCACCCGCAGCATACCCGCGCGCCTAAAGGCGGCTTCGTACACGGCATCGTTGCCGCCAATTCCACCCGTATGTAACTTGGCGGCACGAACGCCTTCGGCGCTGCGGCCGGATTTAATTACTAAGATGGGCTTATTGCGGGAAGCGGCGCGGGCGGCGGAGAGGAAATGGCGCTTT
The DNA here is from genome assembly GCF_023283775.1 of Shewanella seohaensis. NCBI lineage: Bacteria > Pseudomonadati > Pseudomonadota > Gammaproteobacteria > Alteromonadales > Shewanellaceae > Shewanella > Shewanella seohaensis. The sequence goes on along the minus strand of NZ_JAKILE010000012.1, from coordinate 40,098 downwards.
TCATTGACCGAATCGATATACAACATGATGGCGCTGGTACGGCTATCGCGACCGAGGAAATCGAGTAACTCATCGAAGTTAATATCGGTGGCATCCCCAAGGGAGATAAAAGAGGAAAAACCAATGCCTTTGTTGTTTGCCCAATCCAGCACTGTGGTACAAATTGCCGCCGACTGCGACACAAACGCAATTTTGCCGGGCAGGGCGCTGGCATGGGCCAAACTGGCATTGAGTCCTAGCGGTGGCAACAACATCCCCAAACTATTGGGGCCAAGAATGCGCATGCCATAGCGTTTAGCATGTTGCATGGCTAAGTCGAGTAGGCTGACACCTTCTTCATTGACTTCCTGTGCCATGCCGGAGGCCATGATAATCGCCACTTTACAGCCGAATTGGGCCAGAGTTTCGACGATGGCGGGCACGCGGCTGGCGCGGGTACAGATAACCGCTAAATCGGGCTTTATCGGCAAGGCTTCAATATTGGGATAGGCAAGTACCCCCATTACCGCGCGGTATTTTGGCGTCACGGGCATGATGGGGCCTGAAAATCCGCTCGAGAGCAGGTTTTTCATCAGCACATTACCGGCACGTTTCTCGCTATTGGAGGCGCCAATAATCGCTACGGATGTGGGTTTAAATAAGGAGTGTAATGTACGTTGACTCATAAATGATCCCATCCCAGTCGAAGACATCGCCAGTGTAACCTAGCCTGTGGTGGCTGCACAGCTAAGTTTATGTATCCACTAGACAAGTCTCTACATTAATCAGTCATTCGCCTGACTGCAGACCGAATGCCTGTATAGCGTATCCATTTTGCGCATGCCGTTCTGATTTTAGTGAAAAAAGTCGATTAGTTGTTTGAAAACCCCTGAATATGAAACTACTTTTTAATCACAGATCAATAATTGCGAAGTCTCTATGACATACAAGGATGGCATTGTTGCAGTGTTTGCTGCAGTAATAGGATATTTCATCGGCAGCCTAGTCAGTTTTATGCTGAGTACCTTAGTCGCCGTGACCATTATGCTCGCTTGGCAGTTTCATCGACAATCTTCAGTGTCTCAACCCATCTCCCATGCCTATGCTACGTCTGGTACTCGCGCCGATTGGCAAGACCAACTGACGCTGTATCAAGAAGTGTCTGTGTCACTAAAAACCTGTGAGCAGAGTATCGACGATGTGCTGTCGGTGCAGTCGGATGCAGTCGACCTATTGGGTGGCGCCTTCGATGGCCTAGGTAAGTTAATGCACGAGCAAAGCGAGTTTATTTCAGCACTGGTGCATAGCACGGATGATGAAGAGATTTTCCATTCTGAGCAGATGAAGCTATTTGCTAATAACACCTCGACCACGCTGGAGCGATTTATTCAATCGACCATTGAGATGTCAGCTTCCAATATCGATTTGCTCGAGAAAGTGAATGTGATTTATGAATCCATGCCGCAGGCGATGAAGGCCTTGAAGGATATCGACCAAATCTCTTCGCAAACCAATTTACTGGCATTGAACGCGGCAATTGAGGCCGCCCGTGCAGGGGATGCGGGTAGGGGCTTTGCCGTGGTGGCCGATGAGGTGCGTGCCCTTTCTAATCGCAGCGCTGGTTTTAGTGAAAGTATTCAAAAACAGTTACATACAATTCAAGTACAAATTGAACAGTTAACCCATCAAGTGAGTAAAGTCGCCGCTCAGGATATGTCTTATATTATCGAGGCGAAAAAAGATCTCGATACGGCGCTAGAACAAATCATTGTAAAAGCTGAAAAAGACGCTGTGGTCATTGACCGCATCGACGCCTCCGCCCACGAATTAGAGAGTGCCATTGCCGACACGATTCGTGGCTTACAATTTAGCGATATCACCTCGCAAAGTTTGATTTATACCAATCAGAGTTTGCAGCACTTGCGTGAATCCTTAAATCGGGTCACGGCAATGTCGCCCGAAGAATTCGATGAGCAGTGTGATGGTTTAGTTTCACAGATCAGTGGTCGGCGTACCAACACCCATAATCCAGTATCCGCAAGTCAAATCAGTTGTGGTGAGATTGAGCTTTTCTAAACAGGGAAGATTGTGATGGCTAATATTTTTTATATCTCTTTGCCAGAACGTTTTGATTTTTATCATCATAAAAAATTCACCAGCGATTATCAAAAGGCCTTTCTCGAAGAGGACATTAAGCACTTAGTGCTGGATTTTAGCCGCGTGCTCTACATTGATAGCTCGGCACTGGGGATGATGGTGCTGCTGCATCGTAAGGCGCTTGAGCGTCAGATCAGCACGGCGATTCGGGGACTGCATGGGCAAGCGGAAGAAATTATAACGATTGCCAATATGGGACGTTTGTATCTTGTTGAACGGGATGTGTAAGTGCCTAAAAGCCAACGTTATATTCTGGTCATTGATGATGACTTAGTCACAAACCAAATTATTACGGCGTTTATTCACAGTAAAGGTTGGGGGGTGATTACTTGCTGTAATCTGGAAGAAGCAAACGAAGAAATTAATCAGCAAAATATCGAACTTATTTTATTAGACTATTATTTGCCCGATGGCACCGCCCTGACGTTATTAGAAAGACTGCGATACCGAGAATCGCCCGTGCCAGTAATTGTTATCAGCGCGGATAACGAATATCAAAAAATAATATCCTGCTTTCGTTTAGGGGCCTTAGATTTTATTATTAAACCGATTAATTTAGAACTGTTCTGGCATAAAGTTGAAGGGTTATTAGCGCATTTTTCCTTAGAAAAACAAGTTAAGCAACAACGCTCAATATTAGAAAAAATGCTCTATCAAAAGGCCCGTGAAGAACAAATGGCAAGGCATTTATTTGAGCATCTTGTCAATATTCGCAATGTCAGTTTTGATTTCGTCAAATCCTTTACTCAAGCAAGTGCTAATTTTAGCGGCGATATTATTCTTAATACCGTTGGTCCCAACGGAAACTTTTTCTTAATTATTGCGGATTCTACCGGCCATGGATTAAGTGCGGCAATGCCGATTTTGCGGGTAGCCAATACCTTCAGGGCCATGGTGGCGAAAGGCTTTAATCTCGTCAGTTTGATTTATGAACTTAATGCCAACGTGTATGAAGACAGCCCCGGCGATCGTTTTGTGGCGGCCGTGGTCTTAGAGATAGATTTCTTTAAAAATCAAATCAATCTCTGGAATGGCGGCATGCCGGACGCATTGCTTTATCAAGATGAATTGGAAAGCGATTCGGCTTATGCCGAGCATGAGCATATACAGAAATACCGCTCTAAAAATATGGCTCTAGGCATTTTGTCGCCCAGTGCGTTTATCGCGAATATTGCCTCGTTTCCCATTCCGCGGACGGGGCGGATCTGTTTACTCAGTGACGGATTAATTGAGCAACAGAGTAAAGGCGGCACATTTTTTGGCATGGACAGCGTGATTTCGTTGTTGAGTTTTTATGGTCGCGATTTAACTGAATACCTAAGAACAAAACTCAAAACCATTTTTGAACACGAGATCACCGATGATATTGCGGTGTGTGTACTCGATTTCGAGTTATTACATAACTGGTATCGAGAACGAGAACATAAATCGAGTCAAATTTGTATGAAAGGCGAGTTTACTTGGGCCATTAAAATGATGGGCGCCATGTTATTAAATGCCGACTATTTAAATTCACTGAATCAGTTTTTGAATATTTTTGGGTTTTCTACTACGTTTAGTCAGAGGGTATTTACTGTTGTTTCTGAGTTAGTTACTAACGCAGTTGACCATGGTGTGCTCAAGTTAGACTCTCGTCTTAAAAATGATCCTGAACGTTTTGAGTTATACCACAGCATACGTGAAAGCAGCATAGACAAGCTTAAGGCTGAAGATTGGGTCAAGGTTGAGCTGGAATGGCATGCACAACTCAGTGAACTCAGGATCACTGTATCCGACAGTGGTGATGGGTATGTGCCGAAGGAGCAGGAGGAAATCGCAGATTGGTTTCAAATTTCGGGTCGTGGTCTTTTATTGGTTAAATCCCTCTCTAAGAGCTATGAGTTAGTAGCTCCAGGAAATAAAACTAAAGTCATAATGGAATGGTAAATGAGCAAAAAAATATTAATTGTTGATGACTCGGCCGCGATCAGACAGATGGTTGAGGCGACGTTAAAGTCGGCAAATTATCAAGTCGTGCTCGCAAAAGATGGTCGTGAAGCCCTAGATTTATGTGGCGGACAACGATTCGATTTTATTTTGACGGATCAAAATATGCCCCGTATGGACGGTTTGACGCTCATTAAATCCCTCAGAGCCATGACGGCGTTTATGCGCACGCCCATTGTCATGCTGACCACCGAAGCCGGTGAAGATATGAAGGCGCAAGGTCGAGCCGCAGGCGCTACGGGATGGATGGTCAAGCCCTTTGACCCGCAGAAGCTATTAGCTATTACAGCCAAAGTGCTGGGCTAACCTAGGTCGGGGTGTGCTATGTCCATTAATATGGCAGAGTTCCATCAGGTTTTTTTTGAAGAAAGCCACGAACATCTTGAAAATATGGAGCAATTGCTCCTTGCATTAGATTTAGACGCCCCCGATCCCGAAGAATTAAATACCATTTTCCGCGCTGCCCATTCGATTAAAGGGGGCAGTGGCATCTTTGGTTTTACCGCGCTGACTAGCGTGACCCACGTAATGGAGAATTTGCTCGATAAAACCCGAAAGGGCACGTTTGAGCTTTCCTCTTCTGTCATTGATCTCTTGCTTCGTACCGTGGATACCCTTTCACATATTTTAAACCTCTATCGGGAAGAGGAACCCATCGATTGGCAGCAGGTGGAATTTGCCAAAAACCAGCTGGTGGCAGCCTTAAATGGTGAACCCTTTTCCACTCAAACCGCTAATGTGACAAGTGGGGTAAGCGCTGCTAATGCCAATCATCAGAGCGAAGATAAACCCTTACAAGCAGCGGTTAAGCCAAGTGTAGCGACTCAATCAGTAGACGATAGCTTCGGTTTTTTTGAGGATGAAGTGGAGCTAGGGTTAGTCGATGAAACGGAACATTTCGGCTTTTTTGATGAGGCCTATACCGCAAAGGAAATCCGCGCCGAGGATATTCACGCATCTACTGTAACTGAGCAGAGTTCGACACCGCAGGAACTGACGGTTGCTGATCTGGCTGCCAATCAAGTCGCGACTGTTAGCGACGATGCGCTAGATGATGAATTAGGCTACGGCTTTTTTGAATCATTAACACCCGAAACATTCGCCACTGAAATTGATGCCTTAACTTCAACATCGGTCAAAGAGAAGTCCATCACTAATCAGGTGCCAGCGCCTCGAGCAGAAGCGGACACTTCAAAGTCGCAATCGACTCGAGCCAAAAAGCCCGCACAAGAAGTCTGTAAACAGCCTGCCAAATCGGCGGCTAAAGCCGAGGCAATGCCGCCACAATCTTCTACTTCAACCATAGGCTCTGCATCCGGCAGCAGTAGTCAACCCGCAGCGAAAAAGGCCAGTGCCGCCAGCCAAGATGCCACGTTGAGGGTAGAAACCTCCAAGATAGATACGCTAGTTAATCTTGCGGGTGAATTGGTGATCACCCAATCCATGCTCACCCTTATCGGTAATGAGCTGGGCGGCGAATTAGGTGAGCGGCTAAAAACGGCGCTTAATGAGTTAGAACGCAATACCCGGGAAATGCAGGAAGCTGTCATGTCGGTGCGCATGTTACCCGTGTCGTTCGTGTTTAACCGTTTTCATCGACTGGTGCGGGATTTATCGGATCAGCTTGGCAAAAATGTCAGTCTGGTGATTGAGGGCGGTAACACTGAAATTGATAAGGGGATGATTGAAAAGTTAGTCGATCCGCTCACCCACCTTGTTCGTAACAGTCTTGACCATGGTATTGAAAAACCAGAAAAAAGACTTGCAGAAGGCAAAAGTGAAGCCGGTGTCTTGTCCCTTAAAGCCAGTCAGCGCGGCGGCAGTATAGTGATCGCCGTCCACGATGATGGTGGCGGTTTAAACCGTGAGCGCATTTTGCAAAAGGCTCGGGAAAATGGCATGGCGTTGCCCGAGAACATGACGGACAAACAAGTGTGGCAATTAATTTTTGCTGCAGGGTTCTCAACGGCGGCTGAGGTTACCGATGTCTCGGGGCGCGGCGTGGGTATGGACGTGGTGCGCAAGAATATTGAGGCCTTAGGTGGTCGGATTGATATTGATTCCGTGGCGGGTCAGGGCGCGACCTTCGAAATCCAGCTTCCCCTTACCTTAGCCATTGTCGATGGCATGAGCGTCAGCGTAGGTAATCAAATCTATATCTTACCTTTAGTACACATTATCGAATCGATACAACCGCAAACCGAGCAGCTTAAATTTTTGGCCAAAGAGCGGTTACTCAGGGTGCGGGAAGAATATTTACCCCTGCTAAACCTCTATCAATTAATGGAAATAGAACCCCAAGCCAAGACGCCAGAAGCCGGCATAGTGGTCTTGCTCGAAAGCAATAATAAACGCTTTGGCCTGTGTGTCGATGCTCTCGTCGGGCAGCAACAAGTGGTGATCAAGAGCCTTGAAAAACACTATCGGCGGATCCCCGGCGTATCGGGGGCGACCATCATGGGCGATGGCAGCGTGGCCTTGATCCTCGATGTTGAATCACTTGCACTGCATATCAAAAATTAACTAAGGATGTCGCAATGGATAACCGCACGAACACGGTGAGTAAGCAGGAGTACAGCGTCCACGATGAGGTCGAGTTTTTAAGTTTTGTGCTGGGTGAAGAGCATTATGCGCTCGACATTATGTCGGTGAAGGAGATCCGCGGGTATGAGCCTGTCACCAAAATCGCCAATGCGCCGAGTTTTATCAAAGGCGTACTGAATCTTAGGGGCGATATCGTACCGATTGTCGATTTAAGGATGAAGTTTGCCGTGGGCAGTGCGACCTACAACGAGTTCACCATCGTCATTATGTTGAATGTGTTTGACCGTATCGTCGGGATTGTCGTCGATGCGGTGTCGGATGTGATTAAACTCGCCGCCGAAGAAATTCTACCCGCCCCCGAATTTGGGGTGGCCTTCGATAGCCGTTACCTCAAGGGGCTGGCAACGGTAGAAGACAAGATGATCATTTTGGTAAATATACAGGCTCTGATCAGCAGTGATGAGCTGGGTCTAATTGATGCAAATAGTCTGTCTGATCAGGAGTAATCATAATGGGTATTTTCAATGTGTTTGGAAATGAAGAGGCGCGCCAGCAAAAGGAAGAGGAGCTGCAACGCTATTTCCAATTATTAGATAACAGCGGCAACAGCTTTATGATCGCCGACAGCAACCGCAATATTATCTACGCCAATAAAGCGGTATTGAATATGTTATCCGAGGCTGAGGCGGACATTCGCAAAGAGCTGCCGCAGTTCTCTGTGGCCAAGGTGGTGGGCAGTAATATCGATATTTTCCATAAAAATCCGGCTCATCAACGCAATATGCTCGAGCGCCTTACCCAATCCCATACGGCGCAAATCACCATAGGAAAGCGGACTTTTAAGCTGATCCTGACGCCCATTATCACCCGTGAAAATAAACACTTAGGTACGGGGGTTGAATGGATTGATAGAACGGAGAGCATAGAGTCCGAGCGGGCGACGCAGCGCATTTTAGAGGCGCTGAATAATACCAGTACCAATGTGATGATCGCCGATGCCAACCGCACCATCATCTATATGAACCGCTCGGTGGAATCGATGCTGCGCCAATCGGAGAATGAGATCAGGCAAGCGCTGCCGCATTTCTCCGTCGATAAAATTCTTGGCAGCTCTATGGATATTTTCCATAAGAATCCTGCCCATCAAGCCAGTCTGTTAGATAAGCTCGACCGTAAATATGAATCGCAAATCAAAGTGGCCAGTTGTCACTTCCGCTTAACCGCAAGCCCGATTATTTCCAAAACGGGTGAGCGGTTAGGTTCAGTTGTCGAATGGCTCGACCGCACGGTCGAAGTGCAAATCGAGCAGGAAATCTCGCGCATCGTCAATGCGGCTGCGGCGGGGGATTTCTCCCAACGGGCTGAGACACAAGGTAAGCAGGGCTTCTTCTTAATGCTGGCGAACAGCCTCAATGCCTTGATTGAAACCTCGGATCGCGGTCTACAGGATGTGGCGCGGGTGTTGATGGCGCTAGCCGAAGGCGATTTAACCACGCGTATCTATAACGATTACGAAGGCACCTTTAATGATTTGAAAAACTATTCAAATCAAACCGCTGAAAAGCTCTCTTACATGATAAGAGACATTCAAAAGGCCGCCGATACCATTAATACCGCCTCTTCAGAAATCGCTCAGGGCAATGCTGATTTGTCGAGCCGCACTGAGGAGCAAGCATCGAGTCTTGAACAAACTTCGGCGAGTATGGAAGAACTGACAGGCACGGTGAAGCTAAATGCCGACAACGCCAGTCAGGCTAATGCGCTTGCCTCTAAGGCCGCCGATGTTGCCGTCGATGGGGGCGAACTTATCCAGCAAGTGGTACAAACCATGGCATCGATTAACGAATCGGCACGCAAGATTGCCGATATTATCGGTGTTATTGATGGCATAGCCTTCCAAACCAATATCTTAGCGCTAAATGCGGCGGTCGAAGCGGCTAGAGCCGGCGAGCAAGGTCGTGGATTTGCGGTGGTGGCCTCAGAGGTGAGAAGTTTGGCCCAACGTTCGGCCAATGCAGCCAAGGACATTAAAGCCTTGATCTCCGACTCGGTGACCAAAATCGAAAGCGGTAACAGCTTAGTCGGCAAATCCGGCGACACCATGAAAGAAATCGTCATCGCCATTAAACGGGTGAACGACATCATGGCCGAAATTGCCTCAGCCTCGAATGAGCAGGCGATCGGTATCGATGAGATCAGTAAAGCCGTAGTGCAAATGGATGAAATGACACAGCAAAACGCGGCCTTAGTGGAGGAAGCCGCCGCCGCAGCCGAAAGCATGCAATCGCAGGCGCAGCAGTTAGCGGACAGTGTGGCCAACTTTACCGTGGACGAAGACACCACAGCTGCGCCAAAACCCGTGGCGAGCCACAAGAAGTTAGCGGTAAAACCGCCATCGACTGTGACTCGCATGCCCGTTAAACCTAAGGCGATGGCGCCAAAGGTCAATAAAGCCGACCAAGATGAATGGGAAGATTTTTGATTGAGCGAACATCAACCTCTAGGGAAAGAGTTTGTTTTTACGGCGGCGCACTTTAATACGGTGAAAACTCGGCTGTACCAATTTGCCGGCATTAAGTTAGCCGACAGTAAAGACGCCATGGTGTACAGCCGTTTAGTCCGGCGGATAAGGGCGCTCAAGTTAGCGGGATTTACTGCGTATTTTGAGTATTTGCAGGCGCACGAGAGTGAACATCAGGAGTTTATTAATGCGCTAACGACTAATCAGACGGCGTTCTTTCGCGAGCCCCATCACTTTGAGATCTTAAAACAATATTTACAGGCTCACCCGCACACCAAAAGGATCTGGTGTGCGGCCAGTAGCACGGGGGAAGAGCCTTACTCCATTGCTATGGTGGTCGCGGAACATTTCGGCCGCTTTAACACGCCCATCGAAATCATTGCTTCGGATATCGACAGCGGCGTACTGAAAAAGGCGCAACTGGGCATCTATCCTATCGAGCGTATCGAGGCGGTAAATGCCGATCGCAAGAAGGCGTTTTTTCAGCGAGGGCGTGGGGCACAACAAGGCAATGTGCGCGTGGTGCCAGAGCTCAAACAGATGCTGCAGTTTACCCGGCTCAATTTAGTCGATGAGTTTTGGTCAATCAAGACGCCAATCGATGTGATTTTTTGTCGAAACGTGATGATTTATTTCGATAAAACTACGCAGGAAAGCATCCTTAAACACATGATGCTTTCCCTTGCCGATGATGGACTCTACATCGCAGGCCATTCGGAGAACTTTAATATGTTCCCCCAAATCATAAAGCCAGTAGGCCAGACAACCTACAAGGCGGTAAAGGGAGCTTGATGAGTGCCAAAGCCGAATATTGAATACCCCGTTATCGAGCCGAATCGCTATTATGACCATCATTTTGGCTGTGATGCGGTCAAAATTCTGCCGGGGGAGTTTTTCGCTACCCGCGATCAAACCATGATAGTCACAGTGCTAGGCTCATGTGTGTCCGTTTGCCTCTCCGATCCCGATTTAAAAATTGGTGGAATGAATCATTTTTTATTACCGAGTGATAATGGCAACAGTTCGGGGATCTTAACCGATTCAGCCCGTTATGGTGTGTACGCCATGGAGTTGCTGATCAACGAATTGCTCAAACTCGGTGCGCGGCGCCGTGCCTTGGTCGCGAAAGTGTTCGGGGGCGGAAATATGCTCAATGGGATCACCGCCCATAATATCGGTGAGCGCAATGCGGAGTTTGTGCTCGAATATTTGCAGATGGAACAAATCCCCATCTTAGCTGCAGACTTACTCGATTATTATCCTCGAAAAGTGTATTTTTTTCCGGCGACAGGTTTAGTAAAAGTTAGAAAAATCAGAACAATGCATAATAGCACCATTATGGACAGGGAAAGTGAGTATCGCCTAAGGATCAGGAATTTGCCGAGTGGCGGAGATGTGGAACTCTTTGGTGACTAAGACATGACGATAAAAGTACTGGTGGTTGATGATTCGGCATTGATCCGTAACTTATTGGGCAAGATGATCGAAGCCGATAGCGAACTTTCCCTCGTGGGCATGGCCGCCGATGCCTACATGGCCAAGGATATGGTCAATCAGCATCGCCCCGATGTGATCACTTTAGATATTGAAATGCCTAAAGTGGATGGCTTGACCTTTTTAGACCGCTTAATGAAGGCTAGACCCACGGCGGTGGTGATGATTTCGTCGTTAACCGAAGAAGGCGCGGACGCTACATTTAACGCGCTCGCCCTCGGAGCGGTAGATTTTATCCCCAAGCCGAAATTAGATTCGCCCCAGGATTTTAATGAATACCAAGATTTAATTTTGGAGAAAATTAAATCGGCCGCCCACGCTAAACTGAAAACCCAACGAGCAGCTCCTGCCGTCGTGGTGCAACCTAGCCATAAACCCGCGCTGAGCAACCGAGTAATCAACACGCAATTGGTGGCAATAGGCGCCTCCACTGGCGGTACCGAAGCCATTTTGTCACTGTTACAGCAGTTTCCGGCGGTGATGCCACCGATTGTGATCACCCAACATATGCCACCGGGCTTTACTCGCACTTTTGCTGAGCGGCTAAATAAACTCACCCGTTTGAATGTCAAACAGGCTGAAGATGGCGAACGTTTGCTGCCCTGTTATGTGTATATTGCGCCGGGGGATCAGCATTTAGAAGTGATTAAGGTCGGCGGCAGTTTTAAGACCCGCTTGACCCAGGGCGACAAGGTGAGTGGCCATAGGCCGTCGGTCGATGTGCTATTTAACTCGGTTGCCGAGTGCGCGGGGGCCAATACCACTGCGGCGATTTTAACTGGGATGGGCAAAGATGGCGCCGATGGGATGGCGTTAATCGATGAACAGGGCGGTAAAACCTTTGCGCAGGGAGAGCAGAGTTGTGTGGTGTTCGGCATGCCAAGGGAAGCGATCAAACGCGGCGTTATCCATCATGTCGTCGAACTGCCGCAACTGGCGGATAAGATGCTCAATTATTTAGCCTCGCTTAAGCGAGACTAAAATCACTGACAACGTCTGTTAAGATTGCAGTCCTAGCGCGTCAATACATCTTGTTCTTATCAATCGCAAACAATGGCAAATGACGCGCTACCTTGTCATTCCACATAGCAATCTTATTTGTGCGCATTCGTTTAGTTAGTCATGCACACTACCATTGATCAATTTTTTAAAGCCCTAACATAATGAGATTATCGCCAGAGTAAGGTTTATTTTATTAAGGTAGTGATCAAACGGTTACGTCCCGTACGTTTTGCCTCATACAGATTTTTATCCGCCAGCAATAAACAGTCTTGAAACTCGCTGCATTCGGTCGAGAAGGCTAAGCCCCCGCTTAAGGTGACTTTAAATTCGGCGCCTTCTTCGACAAACACAATATGGCTAAAGCTCTCGCGAATAGCATTAAGCTTGGCTATAGCTAAGGGGGCGGGTAGATCGGGTAAGACCAGCATAAATTCTTCGCCGCCGTAACGACCCATAAAATCGACGGGGCGCAGGGATTGCTGCAACAGATGAGCAAAGGCTAATAGCACTTTGTCGCCGCCAGAATGCCCATAGGTATCATTCACTTGCTTAAAGTGATCTAAGTCCAGCATAGCAATGCACACCGAGGAGTTGATGCGTTTGGCAAGGTTAAAACAGCGGCGGGCGGCAACGAGGATCTGGGTGTGATTGAGCAGTCCGGTTAAGCTATCGCGGCTGGCGGAGCTTCGAATATCATGGCCACGCTGGGCGCGGGAAATCACTTGCGTCACAAACAGACTCGGCGCGGTTTGTTTCGAGATTAAATCGTCGGAACCCGCCTGAATGATGCTGACTTTGTTCTGCATAGTGTCGTCGGAGCTGAGCACTAGGATAGGGCTTGAGCTGTATTTATCTAATTGGCGGATCATTTTCGCCAGCTCTAAACCATTCACATCGGGCATATACAAATCGAAAATAAACAGATCTGGCTCAAATTGCTCTAGGGTCGGCAGCACTTGCTCGGGTTTGGTCATGCCTTTTACCATCAGCCCATGACTGCGAAGCAGGCTGGAAAAATAATCGACCATGGATTGCTGATCGTCCACCAGCAAAATTTTAAGCGGCTGTTTTTCTGACATTTTGAGCCACTGGTGGATCTTGCGTACCAGCAGGGTGGTTTCGGCGGGTTTGACAAAATACTCGCTGACATTGGCACGGATCGCCAGCAGTCGCATCTCAAAATCACCGCGGGAAGAGAGAACAAATACACGGGTATTGTGCTTCTCAAACTCGGTCGCCGCGGTAAATAAGGCTTCTTCGGTATAATCGGGCAAGATGAGATCTAATAAAATCAAATCGAAGGGCGAGGTATTTTGAATTTCGAGGAAGTCGGTGAAGTTTAAAAAGTGCTGCACATTAAAGCCAAACTCATGCAGCTGCTTTGTTATCATCGCCCCGACATTGTTGTCATCCTCAATAATCGCAATTCGATACTCGTGCCGTGCTTTTGTCGGTTTATAGGGACTGTGCTGCATTTGCGCTTCAACCACGGGGGCCGCTGGCTCACCACGGAGGTTATTTTGCAGCAGCTGGTGGAAGAGGGTATCTAAGCTTTTGATCACATTCAGCGCTGGTGCGGGCGAATCGAGTAAATTTTTTAACAGCAGTTCAAGCTTATCGACAATCTCTTTGGTGTCGGTAAGGCCAAAAGTTTCGCAGGAGCCTTTTAAGTTATGGACTTCACGGTAGACCGCCGACAGCATATGGCTCTGCCAGTTTTTCCGTAGCGAGATCCACAGGGTGATAATTTGTTTCTTCTTATCGGGTAGTGCATGTAAGTACTGACGTTTTAGTTGTTCTAAGGATTCTTCAAGACTCATAGGCTATCACCACCATCAGAATTTATAGGATAAGCTGGTGCACTGCTGGCGCGTATGCAATACCTCATAAGTATTAGTCGGCACAATTAGTGGGATTTTCTGCTTATTCGATACCCTAAGAGTGTAAACCAAGGTTGAGAAAATGCGGTGCTTGAGCTGTGATTTCACTCGATATTTATGTCGCGAGAGACCGATATGATACATTTCAGTCAAATGTAGCACTGGCTAAATCTTGCAAGATAAAAACACATGCCAACAAGTGTTCTATAACCGCCATGGGCATTAACAAACCGTACAGGAGTACAGACAGAGTGAAGGGACGCGTCAAAGATAAGTGGGCTTATCCCATGGTTTTTCGAACGTTAATCTTGTGGATGAGCGCTTTGAGTATCGGCTTATCTTGCTCAACGGCATGGGCGTTGGTGAAACAAGACTCTGAGGCCATCTGTATTCTTATCCAAAGTGAGATGCAAGATTGGCATCCCACTACGCCGCGCTACCAAGAGCTTAAGGCAAGATTTGACGAGCATTGCCAGCAGCCCGTCGCCAACGGTGTTAAATCCACGCTAAAGCCGCCTGCAACGCCAACTACGATTCGCCATGACTTGTCTAAGCAGAAACCCAATATAATACCTGTCGTGGTAACAGCGAAACCTACGTCCGCGCCAAGCACAATGTCTCCCATCTCTTCAATGTTCGAGTCGTTGTCGATTATTTTGGTTATTCCAATCCTTTTGCTGGTGTTGGCGATAGCTACCTTGTTATTTCGTCCGTCACTCAGACGATACCGAGCAGAAAGGTTAGGACAACAGGGGGAAAAGCGGGTCGCTAAGTTACTGAAACAAGAACTCAAAGATGAGGACTTCCGACTTTACCGCAATTTAATTTTACCTATGGATGAGATAACTGAAGGTACGCCTGCTTTGACAGAGGTGGATTTAGTTTTACTGACCCATTTCGGCGTGTTCGTCCTTGAAGTTAAAAATTACTCCGGCTGGATATTTGGCGGCGAGAAGCAAGCCCAGTGGACGCAAAAAATCTTTACCAAACAAACCCGCTTTAAAAATCCTCTCCATCAGAACTATAAACATTGTTTGGCGGTTGCCCATTGCTTAGGGTTAGTCGAAGGGCTCCATTCGGTCGTAGTGTTTAGCGATGAGGCTAGCTTTAAAACGCCGTTGCCTAAAAATGTGGTGAATGAGTCGGGACTTTTGAGTTTAATCGCTCAATATAAAGGGCAAATAACGGAAACCTCTAACAGCACAAATCTGGCATTCACTCTCGCCGCAGAACGGCTGGATATCGCTCAGCAGCAGTCGGACTCTGATGCTAAGTCATTGCACTTAATGCAGTTTAAGCATCGCCGCGTTGAGCCAACCATTTCAAGCTGAGGGGACAGTTAATATTCTCGCGCAGGTGATAACGAATGGGATTCTTGCGCTATCTTTAAGAACATCATTGGCCTATAAGCAACTGGAAGGATAAGGATATGCCCAATAACACAGGTACAGTGAAGTTACATAGAGTGCTACGCGCGCCTGCGGCGTTAGTCTACAAGGCGTTTACCGATAAAGCGGCCCTAGAGCGTTGGTTACCACCTTTCGGCTTTGTGGGAACGATTCATGAGTTTGAATTAGCCGTTGGGTCAGGGTATTCCATGAGTTTTACCCAATTTGCGACTGGGCACAGTCACTCCTTTAAGGTGATCTATACCGAGCTTATCCCCAACACACTTATTCGCCATACCGACCAATTTGATGATGAACATCTGCCTGGGGTGATGCAGGTGACTATCGCGTTAACCGAGGTCTCCTGCGGTACCAATTTGCAGATAGTGCAGGAGGGTATCCCAGCCGTGATCCCAGAGGAGATGTGTTACTTAGGCTGGCAGGAATCATTAACGCAACTTGCTGCTTTGGTGGAAGCGAAGACGGAATGAAGCCGTCAGTCACAGGGTGCTATAAAGGGGAGGATAAAAGGGGGATATGAGAGGTATAAAAAAGACGCTTATCTCGAGTAGAGTGAAGCGTCTTTTTATTAGGTAACTTTATTGAGTAATTTTAAAGGGCAATGGATAAAGCCTTTTAAAAAAGGCTTATCACACAGTAGCAGGATTATGCACTGGCAAGGTTTGCCAGATACTCATCAAAGGTTCCTTGGAAGTTCACCAATTTTCTATCCCGAATATCGATAATGCGGGTCGCTAACGAGGACACGAACTCGCGGTCGTGGCTGACGAAAATCAATGTGCCTTCAAAATCTTTGAGGGCATTATTTAAGGATTCAATCGCTTCCATATCCATATGGTTAGTCGGTTCGTCCATAATGATGACGTTGATATCTTGCATCATTAACTTGCCGAAAATTAAACGGTTTTTCTCACCACCTGAGCAGTTTTTCGCTTTTTTGTTGGCATCATCTTCGGTAAACAGCAAACGACCTAACATGGCTCGCACCATTAAATCGTTGTGTTTTGGCTGACGCCATTGGTCCATCCATTCAATAATAGTCAAATCATTATCGAAGTCGCTGGTGCTGTCCTGAGGGCAGTAACCAATGGAAGCGTTTTCGGACCACTTAATCACGCCTTGATTATGGATTAACTCATTGACTAAACAGCGTAATAAAGTCGTTTTACCTACGCCGTTCTCGCCGATAATCGCAAGCTTTGCACCGGCTTCGAGGATTAAATCGCCGCCTTTGAATAATAATTCGCCATCAAAACCGTGGGCGAGGTTCTCAAGCACCAATGCCTGACGGTGCATCTTTTTGCCCGGCGCGAAGCGAATCGATGGCGCAATACGGCTGGAGGATTTGACCTCATCCAGCTTAATTTTGTCCATGCGCTTGGCGCGTGAGCTGGCGAGTTTTGCCTTAGAGGCGTTAGCCCCAAAGCGGTTAACGAAGTCCTGTAGTTCTTCAATCTCGGCGCTCTTCTTGGCGTTGCTCGACAGCAGTTGTTCGCGCTGCAGGGCCGATTGCTCGAGGAAGTATTCGTAGTTACCGGGATAAATCCGCAGTTCACCGTAATCGATATCCGCCATATGGGTACAGACAGCATTTAAGAAGTGTCTGTCGTGGGAAATGATGATCATGGTGCATTTGCGCTTATTCAGCTCAGTTTCGAGCCAACTGATGGTGTGAATATCCAAGTTGTTGGTGGGCTCGTCGAGCAGCAGAATATCGGGGTTAGCAAACAGGGCTTGGGCTAACAGTACGCGCAGTTTCCAACCGGGGGCAACCTGTGACATAGGGCCATAGTGGAAGGATTCTTCGATACCGGCTTCAATCAGAATTTCGCCCGCGCGGCTCTCTGCGCTGTAGCCGTCCATTTCGGCGAATTCACTCTCGAGATCGCCCACACGCATGCCGTCTTCTTCGGTCATATCGGGTTTGGCATAAATCGCGTCACGCTCTTGCTTGATTTTCCACAGCTGGGTATCGCCCATGATCACCGCATCGATAACTGTGTATTGCTCGAAGGCGAATTGATCTTGGCTTAGGGTGCCGACCTTTAACCCCGGCGTGATAGACACATTGCCCGAGGTTGGGGCGAGGGCGCCACTTAAGATCTTCATAAAAGTCGATTTGCCGCAGCCGTTTGCGCCAATCAAACCATAACGGTTGCCGTTGCCAAATTTTGCCGAGATATTTTCAAATAATGGCTCTGGGCCGAATTGCATGGTGATATTTGCGGTAGAGATCAAGGGTATATCCTAGGAAAAAGTCGTTAATAACGGCTTAAAAAGCTGACAACCGCAAAGGGTTGCAATATCGAGCTAGTTATTGGCCACATATTTGGGCGCGGAGTATAGCGATTTCAGGCTCAAGATGCGAGTTTCAAGCATAAAGGTTCAAGGCAAAAACAAACCGAGCCACTCGGACTCGGTTATCATTCGTCTCGCCAGAAGATGCCGATTTCAGTTGGCGAAATACTCAGTTAAGCGATAACTTCTCGACAATACTGCGCCAAGGCAACCATTTAAAAGATTGATTATTATCGGGTAAATGATTGTGTCCATCCTGTACCACTAGCATCCCCTGTTGCCAAGCACCCGTGCCGACGCTTAAGTGAGTCACGGCTAAGCCATCGGTTTCACTGCTGCCATCGATACTGGTTTCACGGCCATTTTCCATCCCGTTAAGGTTCATTCCAAGGCGAAACTTGCCTAATTGGGCGTAGGGCGGCTGCGCCTGATACAGCAAGTAACTGTTATCGCCTTGGCTGGAGACCACCAGCAGATCCTGCTTTTTACCGCGAATAGTCGCGCCTTGGTAGAGTGAAATCCCTTCGACATCGGGAACTAAATCGCCCTCGGCTTTAATGATGAGTTCGCCTTGAGTGCCGCCATTGGCCTTGGCATTAAAGCGCCAAATGCCTTTGTCTTCTTCGCCAATAAACAGCGCGTGTTGAGCTTCATCGACCACACAACCTTCGACTTGGCTTGGGGTATGGATATCACGCACCAGCTTAATACTTGGGCCATTTGCCTGCCAATCGACGCGGTATTGGGCGATGCGGCCAGACTTTTCATTAGCGAACACATACAGGCTATCGGCATCTTGATACAGGCACATGCCATAAATATCCACCAAATTGGTGGCTTGATTGGGATACTCGTAGAGCTTCCCTTCAGCATCGATTTCATAGAAGGCGAGGCTGTCGTTATCCCTTAGGGTCGCCACCGCGATATCGCGTTTTTTACCGCCCAGCATCACTTGCTGGCGCAGATCGACGTTATTGATACGCCCCGATGGCAGGGCTTGAACCTGCTCGCCACGCATATTAAAGCTCAATAGTCCCCAACGTTTGTTGGTGCCAAGCACTAGGCTTTTTTCCGGTTGAGTTGCATGCACCCAAATCGCCGGATCGTCCATGGTATCGCCGGGCCTATCGGATGGCGCGCTTTCAACCCAAGCAGGGATTTCGATAATCTTATCGCTGGACTCGTTATTTGATTGACTCTGCTCTACAGGCAAGACTGCTTGGCTAAATAAGTACTGATCGGTTTTATCATCATAGAGGGCAAACTGGATTGCCTTGTTGGTGCTGGTTCCGCTTAGATAACCACTGAATCCCTGTACCTTCCCTAAGTCGTAGTTCGCAATAGCCTGTTGATCTAAGGTAATGGCGCCTTTTTTATCGCTTAACAATAACTTGCCATCGATGACTTGCATGCCCGCGATATCATTATTGAGCGCGGCGAGCACCAACTTAGCGCTGTTATCGGCGAAGGGGCTGGCATCAAATTGCCAGACACCAGCTTCTGGCTCACTGACTAACAGTTTGTCGCCATCGATGGCGCAGCTGGTGCTGTTGACGGGAATCGCCTGACTGCGCAGCTTTTTCGGCATAAAGTGTCCGGCATCGCCTAACAGCCATTGCTCGCTATAACCGTCTTCGCCGCCAAACCACGCATAGATATTGCCATCCTGCGGCCTTGGCTGAATGCAGATCCAATTGATTTCAAATGACGCCATCGGCAGCAGTGGTAACACGTTGGTCGCGACCTTGCCTTCTATCTGTTTGATCATGATAGGGCGAATGCGATCGGCGCGGCGATCGAGCGTTAAAGCATAGGGATCGCTAAAGGCTAACAGCTCAAACTCGCCTTTGACTAAGGTTTTCGCGGCGGGCAGCGAGGTTTTATCCGCGCTTGACATGCTTTGTAGCATCAAACCTTGCTTTTCACTCACCCACAGCCAATCGGCGGCAGGGCTTACTGCGTGGTTATCGTTGTTAAACAGCAAGGCTTGGGCTTGGCTGCCTTTATAAGCTTGGACTGAGACGGGTTGAGCTAATGCGCTCAAGGGCGCACTGATAAGGCCTAAGGTCAGTGCTATGGCACTAATTTGGGTAAATGCTGTTGTCATATCTTTGTTCTTTTTTAATGGGTGATTAATAGTTGGTGTACTGCACGCCTAACTGGAAAGTGCGGCCATAGGCTTCGTATTGGGCGTTATAGCTGCTGTCACCCGTGTAGCTGTAGTAGGGCTCGTCGGTCAGGTTCACCCCTTTGAAATACAAGGTTAAATTGCTGGTTAAATGGGCCTTGGCGACAAAATCCCACTGCAAATGATTGTCTTGATAGAGATCGTAACGCTCATCACTGAGCTCAGTGACTTCTTGTAAATATTCGGATTTATAGGCCGCCGATAACCAGACACTGGCGTAGCTGTTTTCATAGCCAAGCGACAGGTTTGCGGTGAGATCCGATTGGCTTGGCATGGGAATATCACGGCTCAGTAATTGGCCATCCTCCAGCCAACTGATCTTGGCGCTGGAATCCGTGTAAGTGAGGTTAGAGTTGAGCACCAGCGCATTAAAGGGCTCGGGCAAAAAGTTAAACTCTTGCACATAACTGAGCTCGACGCCGTAGATGTCGGCACTGTCGCCATTAACAAAGGTGACGGCGCTATGGGCATCCACATAATCGCCACGACCAGCTAGATCCGCCTGATAGATAAAGTTGTCGATATCTTTATAAAACAGTCCCGCCGAAATTAAGCCGATATTGCCGAAGTAGTGCTCGAGGCTTAAGTCAAAGTTCATCGATTCGAGCGACTTAACTTGTGGATTGCCAAAGGTTAAATCGATATCGCCATCATCCTCTTCGAGCAAATATCCCGGCGCCAATTGGCCGAATGTCGGGCGCACTAAGGTGTTGGTCCAAGCGGCGCGCAGCACGGTATTGTCGCTATAGCGGTAAGTGAGGTGCAGTGCGGGCAGCCAATGATCTTCATCGCGCGAATGCTTGATATCGATAAACTCGCCCTTGGCGCCATCGTAACCGTAGCCACTAGAGTCCCATTGATTTTGCTCGAAACGCAGCCCTGTTAAGATACGCAGCTTATCGATATCGATGTGGCCCATCAGGTAGGCGGCGTTGATATCTTCGCTGATATCAAAGTCGTTAATGGTGGACTCGATATCATCGCGATTGCTGTCGGCATCGAGGCTTTCTATTAGCTGCCATAGCGGCGCAGCATTGATGCCGCTGCCAAAGCGGCCGAGGTCATAGTCAAGCTCATTGCCCGCATATTGACTCAATAACAAGTCTTCATCACTCACGCCTTGATCGCCTAAGTCGCTGTAGATCCAAATATCTTCGCGATTGGATTTATCGCGGCGGCTTAGCTTGACCCCAGTTTTTAGCTCGACACTGTAATCCGCAATGGTTAACTGGCGGGTGAGATCCAGTTGACCACTGTTGATAGTGTCTTTGGCCTTGGAGGCGGCGATTTCTATCTTATCTAATTCAAAATTGTCGTTTTGGTAATAGTCTTCGGGGGCGATAATTTGTGGCTGTTTGGTATTGCTAAAGCCCGTGTTATCAATCTTGGCGACAAAGTCGGCGCCGGCGATATCCCGCGGTTTGTCGGCGCTAGCGGTGCTGTGGCTTGCTTGATAGTCAAAGGTCCAGCGTTCGAAACGGGTTTGACCACCGAGCACAAAGGAGGTGATGTTCTGGTTCTCGGTGCGTGATTTTAATGAGCGAGTGGTTTTGCCTTGGCTGAGGGCATTGGCTTGCTGCGGCGATTTCCACTTAGTTTTGGCGCTGTTACGGGTTTCGGTATCATCAAACTCACTGTAAAGGGTGCGCAGATACAGATCGGTATCATCGCTCGGGCGATAATCGAAGTTCACGCCTATGCCTAAACGCTCGCGATTGATTTGATAATCCCGCGCATCAATGGATTCAAGCGCCGCATCCTCAAAGCCGTTATCCCCGGCAAATTCCCATTTACCACCGGTTTCGACGTTATCTGAGCCAAAGTCACGGTTATACCAACTGGCACCTATGGCTACCCCTAGCTTGTCGGCAAAGATATCGCTGTAGCTGGCGGCGAGTTTGGGATTGGTATTGTCGGTTAAGGTATCTTGGCTCGCCTCGGCGTTAAGGTTGAGATAAGTGTCATCGCGATCGAAGGCCGACAGACTTTTAACCTCAATGGCGCCGCCCAGTGCATCGGCATCCATATCCGGCGTTAAGGTTTTGCTCACTTCTACCGATTGCAATAGATCCGATGGCACCACATCGAGGGCAACCGCACGGCGATCGCTTTCGGGTGAGGGCAAGCGTGTGCCGTTCATCGATACTGAGTTATAGTCAGGCGCCATACCGCGCACGCGCACAAAGCGACCTTCGCCCTGATCCCGCTCGATAGACAGTCCAGGCACCCGCTGCAGCGATTCACTGATATTGCTATCGGGGAAATTCCCCAGCACATCGGCACTGACCACGCTCAGCACGTTATCGGCGCCGCGTTGGCGGTTCATGGATTTACTTAATGCGCCTTGTTGGCCGACCACGCGGATATGCTCCACATCTTGGCTATTTAAGTTGATGTCTTGCAGTGTGGTTTGTTTATCGCGAATGCTGATCCTATGTTCGGTCGGCATCGCACCTAGGTAGTTGACCACTAAGGTGTAATCGCCATCCTGCACACCGACAAAAAAGAAACGCCCATCACGGCCTGCTTGTTGGCTAAGGTTGAGCTCTTTTAAGGTGACGGTCGCACCTGCAAGGGGCTGTTGGCTGCTGTTATCGCGAATTTGCCCCTCAAGTTTGCCTATGGCGAGAGCATTGTGACTCAGTCCAGCGAGCACCATGGCTAAGCTTAAGGCTGAGAGACGCGACGTGAGACGTTTGTGGACCCTAGCGACAGGATGCGCTTGTTGTGGCAGCAGAGAACCTAATTGTCGAGCGATTGGAGATTGCATCTTGAGTTCCGTTTCAGTTGTTTCAGTTGAGTGTTATTGCAAGCCTTGTGGGAAGGCTGATTTGTAATGGCGGCCAAGTTAGGGGAGCAAAATGTCAGATTTGTGACGGCATCGTTGAGCAGTACGGTTTGGCCCACTTTTACCCACTGAAATGGCGATTTTGAGCTAAGGCTGAGCCAAAATGACGCTTACAGAATCAACGCCGAATAAGAAGGCGTTGGCTGTTATGGGGCGCTTGCATGATTGAATCATTCAATCCCGTTTGAAGTGAAAATAACGCGGTTTTAGAATGGGTTAGAAAGTGTTTATTTAGATTTTGGCTCGTTATTTTCGGGCGGGACGCGATGCTTTTTGAGCTAAGAATACGGCGTAGATTGAGTTAACAGGGATTCAAATTAAGCGAAGATGGCACTTTTCTCGACCCAGCGGAAAACTGCCTGAGCTAATTTGCCGCAGTAGCAGTGCGTATTGTGAGCTGGAAAGGTTATTTTTAGCTTTAAATTTAATTGCTTAGATTTGAATCATGTATTTTCTATCGTAAAGTCGCGACAAGTGACGTCACTGAGTTGTCATAAAAGCCCGCTAACTTGCGTCCCCATAGTATCAAGGCTTAATTCTCCTTTTAGGGCTTTATTAAACAAGGTGTGTATTTTGGAAACTCCTGCAAAATCATTACGACTCGCCAGCGTCTATGGCGTGAGTCTGCTGATCATCTTTATGGTGCCTTTACTGCTTTGGCAGAGCACCACGGCCAAAACCGTAACGGCGGTGGATTGGTTTGATGTGGTCACCGAGGGCGCCTTATTTGTACTCGGCATGTGCTGGTTGATGGTGATGGTCTCGGTGCGCCCCTCGGGCCGAGTGACAAATCTGTTGATTGCGGGCCTCTCAAGCTATTGTTTGGGTTGTTATTTGGATTTACTGGACGAGATTTTTATCGTCAAAACCATTCCTGTATATAACTGGTTTGAAAAGATGCCCACGCCTGTCGGGCTGTTGGTGCTGACCTACGGTTTATGGTTATGGCGCGATGAGCAAACCGTCGTCAATCGCCAGCTACAAACTCGGGAGCAGTTTCACCGCGAACATCAGTTAACCGACGGTTTGACCTTACTCAATGACGCGAAGGCATTCGAACAGCATCTCATTAGACAAATATCGCAAAATCAATCATTTGGTCTGATTATGCTTGATGTCGATAATTTTCATCAATACAACGAATCAAACGGCGTTGAAGAGGGAGATAGGCTGTTGTCCCAGTTAGCATTGTGGTTAAGCGCGAGCCTAAGAAGTCAGGATTTAGTCTGCCGTTATGCTGGCGATCGCTTTATCATTCTGATGCGCGGCGCCATTCCGCCCTTAGTAAGTGTGATGGCAGAGCAGATACAGCAAGGGGTGAGGGAGTTGGGCTGCTCTGTTTCAGTGGTTTGGACGCTACCCTCTCCCAAAGCATTGGATAGGCAGGACAAGCAGAATAGTCCAAAGGCTGAGGCTGCAACGCTATTGCAATCGTTGAATCAAAAAATATCACAGCAAAAAGCGTATCGCGCCTCGGCGGCACCTTTCACTCAGCCGTTTCATTCGCGCAGCACCTCGACTGAAAGCGGGCTTAACTGATGCGCGCGCTCGCCACATGGCAGGATAAATGTATCGATAGCCAATTGCTGGTGGCAAGTTTAGTGATGTTGTTTAAGCAGCGTGAATTGGATACTGATAAGTTACTGCGCGGGACGGGGATTTTTATCGGGGATATTCGCAAACCCGATCACCTTATTAGCCCCAAACAATTATCACGACTGCTGGATAATGCGCTTTCCCTGTGGCCAAGTGGCGATTTAAGTTTTTTATTGGGTCAACGTTGGTTGCCATCCCAAAGCGGCGCGCTGACGGCGGCCATGTTTTGCGCGCAGGATTTACAGGCATTAAGCCGCGTTTGGCATAAGTATCATTGGCTCACTCAGCCCTGGCTGCAAACTTGGTGCTGTCAAGGCGAGCATGAGTGGCATTATCTCTTGAGTCTCGACTTAGGTATGCAGCGCCATCGGCAGTTTTTGATTGAGCTGAGTCTGTCGTCGCTTACCGCAGCCTGTAAGCAGCTGCTTGGGCAAGCTTGGCGCGGCAGTCTGTGTTTTCCCTACCGCGCGCCGGATAATTTGGCCCATTACTATAAATACTTTGGTACCGACTTAAGTTTCGATGCGCCCCTTTGCCGGATTTCGATGACTAAAGCCCAGTTACGCCAACTCTCATTATTTGCGCGCCAGAGCACGGCCTATGCCGTATCAACTGGGGAAGAGAGGGATGACAATCTCATTCATCATTGTGTCATCGATGATGGTGTGATTCATCATGGCACTAGTCATTCTGTGGGTGACTCTATAGCCTTAGTATCTCAAGCCACAGCGTCTCAAACTATTGTATCTCAACAGAATAGGCTGGATCAGGCGCCAAATATAATGTCAGCGTCGAATATCGCTCCTGCGCCGAATATGACCCTCGCGGCTCGCCAAGCGTTGTTAACACACGAGTTTCGCCTTGGGTTGGCGGGAGGGATCCGCCTTAAACTGATGCGCAGCACTCTTTCCTTGCCAGAGATGGCACAATCGCTGGAGATGAGCCCTGCAACCTTAAAACGCCGCCTGACGGAGATGGGCTTAAGTTACGGGCAACTTGCCGACGAAACGCGTTTGATCCGGGCGCTGTATTTTTTAGCCGAACCCGAGCAAGATGCGCACACGATTGCTAATTCTCTATCTTTTAGTGATGCCAGTAATTTCAGGCGTTCCTTTAAACGTTGGACAGGTCAACTGCCTGCGTATTTCCGCTTTTGGTTAGCCTAGACCTCAATTAGCCCGCCCAGTCCCCATTAGCCAAGTCCCCGATTAGCTTAAACAACAGCACCCCGCGATTTCCCTCCAGACTGATGATAAATAAGCCACCTCAATCCATTTCTGAATGACTATTCGTTGATTTGCATATTTGTTAGAAAATTTCCGAGGGTTATATTTTTATTTATGCAAATGCGCGAATAAATACTCAAAATGGATTTTGTGTCTGTGCTATTACGTATGTGAGTATTAAAGCGCCTTGTATCGTTGAGGGGCTGGACTGTAAATGCTGTTTTGTTTCACTTAGAATAACCGTCCTCGACCTTTCACTTGCCGTTTTAAGGGATCGCGTGCTAATCCATCAGCAATACCATCGTCATGGCCCCGATTATCGCTTTGGGGAGCAAATGACCTTTCTCGATGTGAAGCAAACCTTTGGTTTTAGCCATGTACGTGTGGGACGTTGGGTCACGCGCGAGGAGTCATTAATTGCCGCGAATTTGGTATTTGATTCGCTGGCAGATCTTGCCTTTATCCTCAATTTACCGCCGTTGACCTTAGGGCTAAGGCAAACCTTAAGCCTTGCCTTTGGCCATGGTGGGCAAAAGGGTGTGCAGGCACACTATGCGCCAGGGGCGCGAGAATTGGCATTAGCGAAAAATGCGGGGGCAGGAGCGCTGGCCCATGAGTTTTGGCATGCGTTTGACCACTATGTTGCCCCTAAGGCGTTTTCGCGCGCCACGGGACGTTTTAAGTGCGCCAGCGATCTCTGGCTTGCGGATCAGCCGCTTATCGAGCATCCCCTTAATCACCGTTTAGCTGAGATCTTTCGGGTTACCTTGCTCTCCGAGGACAATTTGGAGCCAAGTGATTACGTGCGCCGCGCAATTGCCTTAGATAAGCGTTATGGTGCGCAGTATTTTGCTAAACCGACGGAAATGATGGCGAGGGCCTTTGAGGCCTGTATCGAATCCTATCAAGGGATCCAAAATCCCTATTTAGTCTCTGGCACGCGCTATTCAGCACTGGCAAAGGAAGGGGCCTACCCCGACGAGCCACATAGACAACGTATCTTCAATGCCTTGATTGCCTACTTTGAGCCATTAGGTATGGCGTTAGGGAAAACCGGATAAATCTGATGCGCTAGTCCGTGAGTTGTTGCTGGCAATAGGCGAGCTGGTGGCGAATGGCATCGAGGGTTTGCGAGGCGGCATAATCCATCAGATACCAAGGGCTGATTTGGCTTTCGGGCTGATGATTAAAAAACAGTGACTCGCATGCTTTAAGCCTCGATTTTTCAGCAAATTGTTGCCAAATTGCACTGGGTGTAAGGGCGAGTTTGGCTAACTGTTCACGTAGTTGTTGTTTTGTTTGCTCACTTACGTTTGGTGTAAGTGTGGATTGCCTGAGTAAATCCAGTTGGCTGAAGGGATCTTCAAATCGTTTGTTTCGGTCAGTGTGGTGAGTCGGTTTACTCTCTGCGCCATCAGTTTCACAGGCCTTAGGCATACTCTCCCACGGCGTTAAGGTAAATTCCGGCCAATAGATACGCTCGCATAGCAGCGTTTGGGCGATTCTTCTCTCTCCAAGCCAGTTGTGTACCATACAAGGCAAATGAATGTTGTCCGGCAAGTCCATACTGCGCTGTAAGCTCGGCAACAGCGACATCCGCTGAACTTGTACCTTTTTGGCTAATGACATCATTAACACGACTGTGGTTAGGCCCGATGACGGCCAGCAGCCGAGGGAAGGGGTGAGATCGGTTGCGACTTGGGTCAGAGCCTTTGCCAGTTGTACGCCTTGGGGATGACCTTGCACTTCGAAGGCATATTGAGATTCGGCAAAGCCACCATTGGCAATATTGACCACTTGGCCATGGGCGGATACATCTTCGGGGCATTGGGTGCCATTAAAGATAAAGGTGAGTCCTTTGTTTGCGGGTTGCCAGTCGCCTGAAGCGTTACCGATAATGGTGGCCTGCTCAAGCTTGAGCTGCTCGGCTAATGCGCTTAACGAAATCCTGGGTTGTGGCTCAGCCAATTGACGGTGCATATGCGTATGTGATTGAGGCGCATCGGCTAAGGGCTGTGGATAGGACATACTCGCAAGGACTCTGTAAAACAAAGAGGCTAATTGTACTGGAACTTCCCCGCTGACTAAAGGGCTATTCCCTATCGATGCTCTGTAGATTCATGAATAAAATTTCACAATAACAGTACGTTAGACTGTTTTGTTAAGGTTTGATGGGGAGCTTCACGTTTAAACAGACACTTGCAACCTTATGCCATCGAACGCCTTTTTGAGCGCATTATTTAGCGTTTTTAGTGAGTTAACTAAAGGGCTAACTGAATGGATGATTTAGTTGCTATGGGTCTGTGTGCTAAGACGCTCTTTTTCAATCACGCTAATGGTTCTTTCGATAAATTTCCTTAAAGCCTTTGGCGGTAAAAAAGGGGATTTACCCTCCTGATTAAAGCGTGCAATAAGGGTCGCGACCTGTGGATGTTGAATGATGTCCTCCACACTTTTGCCCGCATCTAGCTGGGCTTCAATCAAGTGTACCCAATCGTTGGTGTTTTGCTTAAAGCTGCGAAGTGATGCTTTATTACTTGGCTTACCATGTCCCGGCACGATAAGGCTGTCTTCATCGCCGAGACGTAAAATGTGGTTGATTGCCGCATTAAAGCCGCGTATGCCACCGGCATAAAATGTGGGGTGCCAGCTGTTATCGACAATATCGCCGACAAATAGGCTGTTGCTTTGCGGATGAAAATAGATCCTGTCGGCGGCAGAATGGGATGAAACTTGGATGGTCACTATCTCTGCCAAGAATGGCTGCGCTGAGGCTAGGCTTTGTGTTGGCGCTAGGCCTTGGGTTGACGCTAAGCTGGCACCTTGTTGGATAAAATATTGATTACCGCCGGTATGATCGGCGTGTTCATGGGTATTCAAGATAAACTTAACGGGTTTGCCATAGAGGGATTGAACGGTACGACTTAAGGCATCTAAGTGTTCATCCCCTGGCATAGGGTCGATAAGCACCAAGCCTTCGCTCGTTGATAGCACGCCGATATTGGTTCCGTAGTCCACACCCTTCAATAGCTGCAGTTGATCGGAGACTTTTTCAATAGTGATGGTATCGGCGTTGGCTGCAAAACAGCATGTAACAAAGACGAGGGGAGCTAATGCTTTATACATGTAGGCCAGCCTATGATTAAGTGTGAGTGTTGAAATCTATGCGCATCAAATCTTTTCGCATCAAATCTATACGCATTATTAGCGTCAGTCAGCTGTCTCGCCAACTCTCACATCTGCTTAATTTGTGACAAATCTTATAAACCTATCGTATTATCAATATGTCGTATTGATAACAATTCGTATTAACCTTACACTATCGGGATTCTAAAAGAGGTAGGAACAATCCCCCATGGCGAAAATAAGTAATCGCTTCTGGTTTATGTTACACGGTTGGGTATCTTTGCCCATCTGGATTTTATTCAGTTTTATCTGCTTAACGGGCACGGTTGCCGTACTCAGTCATGAATTGACTTGGCTGACCAACCCCGCAGCCCGTGCACTCAATCCAGAAGAGCTGCCCGCAAAACCCGTCGATGAATTAATGCTGGTGGTCGAAAAGGCCTATCCGAATGCGCAGGTGATGGGTGCTATGACCTTTGAGCCTTACTTAATCAATGCGATTACCTTTACCGATGCCGATAAACCTTATGCTATCGCCTATGTGAATCAATATACGGGACAAATTCAGCAGATCAACGAAGGACTAACCTTTATTGGCTTTATGCGTTCCTTACATGGTTGGTTGTTGTTTCCTTGGCAGAGCGGCTACAGCGTCGGCTATTACCTTGTTTGTTCTATGGCGCTCATGATGCTCGCCTCATTGATTACTGGGTTAATCGTTTATAAGCGTTTTTGGCGCAGCTTTTTTACACCCAAACTTAGACTTACCCAAGGGAAGAAAACCTTACTCTCTGATTTGCATAAATTATCCGGCGTCTGGTCGATTTGGTTTATTGCGATTATGAGCCTGACTGGGCTGTGGTATTTAGTTCAAGCTATCTTCTGGCATGCGGATATTGATATCGAGCCCCATGCGCCTATGATTGCCGCCGAGCAAGTGCCGCTGATGCAAGCGGGTGATACGCAACTGCCAAGCGCCAATGTTTCTTTTACTGAGGCCTTAAGTTTAGCTAAGCAGCGCTTTCCCGATTTTCAGCCAAGTTATGTGATGTTGCCTGAGCATCAACGGGATATGTATCATTTGAGTGGTAGTGGCGATCATATTTTCTACGATCAATATTCCTACAACCTCAGTATCAATCCGTGGACGGGTGAGATTGCTAGCGCGACCTCGCCAGACACCATGACAGGTATGCAAACCTTAATGCATATTGCCGATCCGCTGCATTACGGCACCTTAGGTGGGATTTGGACTAAATTGATTTGGTTCTTCTTTGGGCTAGTGCTTTCGGGCATGTCGATCACCGGTTTTATGATGTGGGGATTACGCCATGTCCGTGCCTTTAAACAGGCCGAAAGCAAAGACTTAGCCGCAGATATGTTAGGGGAGGCACGCTAATGGCATCATCGGTATTTTGGTTAAAACATAAGTACAAGCTCAGTGGTTTGATTTTGATCTTACCCTTAGTGTTTCTCTATCAGTCGCTTAACCCGAGTTTTCCACCCGCGTGGCCGAGCCAGCAATTAGGTGAATTTAAAATCGCGCCAATGCCGTTAGATTTAAAGGCACCTTATAAGCACCACGATGATTACGTAAAAGATTTTATGTTGATCTTTGAACAGGGGAATGTCGCCCATATTCGCCAAGGGTATGCCAATATCGGCCCAGAGGCTCTGCCATTGGAAGCCCTACAAAAAGGCGAAAATGGAGTGTTGCATGGCAGCAAACATGGTCAGCATGTGCATGCGATTACTGGCGCTAAGTTAGCGGCAACGGACAGCTTGTGGGTGTCGATTCAAAATTGGCAGGGCGAATGGTTGGCTAGCCAATGGCCCGTACCCGAGGCGGTGTTAGTGCAGTAATACCGCTAGTTAATTGTTTGCAGTAAAGTAGCCCTCAGGTGCAAACTGTGCCCGAGGGTTATTTTTTATCGGATAGGCTGACTGCAAAGGATTGGATATGGAATTTACGAATGCAGAACTTGCGCTAATCACTGCCGCGAAACAAAAAGTGCAAATGGCGCAGCGGGTGCGAGTTGGGGTGATTATTTTGCTTATCTTAGGCACGCTTACGCTGCTGGCTGGGTTTTGGAGTCACCCTTATGCGATTTACATTGCCTTTGCGCTGGTGGTCTTTGCGGTCGCGCTACCTCAGTTTGGCCAAGGGCCAAAATATGAAGAATTGCTCGCCCTATTGCAGCAAAAAGCCGCTCAACAAAATGGTTAATCTGCGCCATAGTACTAATCACAGCGCTAAGAACGGTGCTAACAACAGCGCTAATAACAAAAGGGCTTTCAGCAAGATTGAAAGCCCTTGTTACTTGTTCATTCCGTTAGTTAAAGCGCTTAACGATAGCCTTGTAGCGCCCTTACTCTTCGGGGTAGACCTTTTCCTTAAATTCGCAAAGATCCTCAATAATACAGCTGCCACAGCGGGGTTTGCGAGCCAGACAGGTATAGCGGCCATGCAGAATAAACCAGTGATGCACATCGACTTTAAATTCGGCGGGAACAACCTTTAACATGCGCTCCTCGACTTCGACCACGTTTTTACCGGGGGCGAATTTAGTGCGGTTTGCCATGCGAAAGATATGGGTGTCGACGGCGATGGTCGGCCAGCCAAAGGCGGTATTGAGCACCACGTTAGCGGTTTTACGACCAACGCCAGGAAGCGACTCTAACGCCTCTCTGTCCTCTGGGACTTCACCATTGTATTTTTCAATCAAGATCTCACAGGCTTTAATCACATTGATGGCCTTGTTGTTATACAGGCCAATGGTCTTGATATATTCCTTTAATCCATCCACGCCTAAGGCATAAATACTGTGGGCGGTATTGGCCACTGGAAACAGTTTATCGGTCGCCTTATTTACGCTCACATCGGTCGCCTGCGCCGATAAAGTCACTGCCACCAGTAATTCAAAGGGACTGGAGAAATTCAGCTCGGTTTCGGGTTTGGGATTGTTTTCGCGAAGGCGGGTGAGGATTTGGATGCGTTTTTCTTGATTCATAGTGATCCTTGTAAGCAGTGGGTTTAACGCTAAACCCACCACTTAAGCTGTTATCTCAATAAGGGCTTAACTCACTTTGGTGATCCGTGCCCGTGTCACGCTTGGTTGTACAGCCGCTTCGGGTTGACGCTCTTTAAGCTTTTTATCGATAACGTTTTTCAGGGCGATAAGTAGGCCCATCACAATAAAGGCGCCGGGCGGTAACATCGCCAGCAGGAAGGGGGTATCGACTTGCCATACCTGAATCGTTAAGGCTTTAGCCCATGGGCCGAGCAGTTGGTCGGCGCCATCAAACAGGGTGCCTTGGCCGAGAATTTCGCGCGTGGCGCCAAGAACCGCTAAGACTAAGGTAAAGCCAAGCCCCATCATCAGTCCATCGAACGCAGCGCTAAAGGCATTATTACGGGAGGCAAATGCTTCTGCGCGGCCAATGATAATGCAGTTGGTCACAATCAGCGGCAAGAAGATCCCTAAGGACAAATACAGGCCATAGGCGTAGGCGTTGATCAGCAATTGCACCGCCGTCACCAGCGCGGCAATGATCATCACAAACACGGGGATACGGATTTCCTTAGGCACATAGTCACGTACCAACGAGACTAAAATGTTTGAGCCTATCAGCACCAACATAGTGGCGACCCCAAGCCCGAGGGCGTTGGTGAGGGTGGCCGTTACGGCTAACAGGGGACACAAGCCCAGTAATTGCACTAAGCCAGGGTTGTTTTTCCACAGTCCTTGCCAGGCAATTTCGCGATAATTAGTCATGGTTGGCCTCACAATTCAGAGGTTGGCTGAAAATCTCTGCTTGATGCTGAGTAAAGTACCATACGGCGCGCTTAACCGCTTTCACATAGGCGCGTGGTGTGATTGTCGCGCCGGTAAATTGGTCGAAATCACCACCGTCTTTTTGCACTAGCCATTGCTTATCATCTTCTGATTTAAGCACTTTACCGACGAATTGCGTCACCCAGTCGGATT
Organism: Shewanella seohaensis; assembly: GCF_023283775.1. Classification (NCBI taxonomy): domain Bacteria; kingdom Pseudomonadati; phylum Pseudomonadota; class Gammaproteobacteria; order Alteromonadales; family Shewanellaceae; genus Shewanella; species Shewanella seohaensis. The sequence goes on along the minus strand of NZ_JAKILE010000012.1, from coordinate 7,855 downwards.
TACGTAAATCGATTTTATCCCCAAGGCCAGGGGTTTCTTGGTGGGCGAGTGTGCGCACGCCTAATACTTCACCTTGGGTATTGATGCCCACAATCAGCTTAATATTGCCGTTGTAACCATCGGGGGCAATGGCTTCTAGGGCGATAGCAACGGGTTTACCAGCAGCGGTAGCGATATAGGCGGGCATGGCATCTTCGGTGCCGAGCGCCTCTTTATCCTGCAACAGAGTGCATTGTGCGGTCAGCTCATTGTCATGGAGCTCATCAGGGATCAGCTGATGCAGCACGCGCATCAATTCTTGCTGCTCTTGCTGCTTAATTTTGTCTAAGGTCTGTTGATTGATCACTGCGACTAAGCCCGTGCAGAGCAGGGCAAACAGGGCAAGTAGCAGACCATTTTTAATCATTGGATTATTCACGTTTATTCCTCAAGAATCTTTGTTCAAGCATGCTTGATTCTTTTGCCACAGGCCTAGGGCGCTGAATGGCCATAGGTGCGCGGACGCACATAGTAGTCAATAAATGGCGCGCACAGGTTTGCGAGCAGCACGGCAAAGGCGAAGGCATCGGGGTAGCCACCTTGGGTACGAATGACATAGACCAAGACGCCAATTAATGCGCCGAAAATTAAACGGCCACGCGGACTGGTCGCCGCGGTGACGGGATCGGTCGCAATAAAGAAGGCGGCGAGCATGGTCGCGCCCGAGAATAAATGGAACAGTGGGCTTGCCTGTGTATCGGGCGACAGTAAAAAGCCAATGCTCGATGCCACAAATAATCCCGCCAATACGCCGGTGCTGATATGCCAACGGATGGCTTTTAATTTAAGTAGCACTAAACCGCCAGCAAGATAAGCCAAATTGACCCAAAACCAACCTACGCCAGTGCCGCCATCGAAGATGCTTTTAGCCATACTCTCAGTGGTGGTGAGCCCTAAGGACAGATCGGTTTTGAGGGTATCGAGTGGTGTCGCCATACTGATCCCATCGATACCGAGGCGGAATTGTTCCATGCCACCATGGGCGCCGACATTGAAGATCAATTGCAAACTATCGATCACACTTGGGGTATTGAGTGCAACCGTACTTGGCGCAATCCAACTGGTCATCTGCACAGGGAATGAAACCAGCAGTAACACATAGGCGGCCATCGCGGGGTTGAACAGGTTATGGCCTAGGCCACCGTAGAGGTGTTTGACGATAACAATCGCAAACACTGTGCCCATAACGATCATCCACCAAGGTGCCAGTGGCGGGATCGCAACCCCGATTAAGATCGCCGTCAGCATAGCGCTGTTATCGCTTAAGCTTGCTTTGATGCTGCGGTTACGCAGTTTCATCACCGCGGCTTCACAGCTTAGGGCAACGATAATCGCCAGTAACACTTGAATAAGTGTGCCCCAGCCGAAAAAGGCGCATTGCAACACAAGGCCGGGTAACAAGCATAAAATGACCCTTTGCATAACCGTTGAAGTATGCAAATTACGGGTAACATGGGGTGATGAGGCTATTTTAAACGCCATTGTGATCCCTTTTATCTAATCTTGAGTCACTGATTTTTAAGCTAATCATTTTTAAAGCACTGAGGTTAAAACCCGCAGTGCTATTCATTTGCATCGCTGATCGCATTCGCTTCTTTGGCCGCTTTTTTGGCTTTCGCGCGGGCAACCGCAGCAGCGACCTTGGCCTTTTTCTCATCTTCAGGACTGAGTGGCGCACTTGGTTCAGCGACTGAGCTTGATTCATTTCCTGATTGAGAGTCTGGTTCAGAACCTGACTCAACGTCTGATTCAGGCTTAGCGTCTACGGCTAACTTGGGCTGAACTTCGACAACATCACTCGAATCTGCTCGCTGCGCGGCGGCCTTTTTGGCTTTCGCACGGGCGACCGCAGCTGCGACTTTGGCCTTTTTTTCATCTTCGGGGCTGAGTTGTGCGTTTGGTTCAGCGACTGAGCTTGATTCATTTCCTGATTGAGAGTCTGGTTCAGAGCCTGACTCAACGTCTGATTCAGGTTTTGCGTCTGTTGCTAACTCGGGCTGAACTTCGATAACCTCAGCCGACTCAGCTTGCTGCGCGGCGGCTTTTTTGGCTTTTGCACGGGCGACCGCAGCTGCGACTTTGGCTTTCTTCTCATCTTCGGGACTCAGCGGGGCGCTTGGAATAGAGCCTGACTCTGATTCTGGCTTAGCGTCAGCGACTCGCTCGGGCTGAACTTCGGCAACCTCACTCGATTCAGCTTGCTGCGCGGCGGCTTTTTTGGCTTTAGCACGGGCAACGGCTGCAGCGACCTTGGCTTTTTTGTCATCTGCTTCTGCGTTAGCCGTTGTTTCTGTTGCTGACTTATCTGTGTTGCCTGTCGCGGCATCAGTGTCGTCATTGGCATCCGAGTTGGCCTTTAACGCTGCTTTTTTCGCTTTGGCGCGAGCGATGGCTGCGGCGACTTTATCTTTTTGCGATAACGTCTCAGCCTGCTCAGTTGGCTCGTTTTGCTCAGAAGATACCTTTTGTTCAGAAGAGACTGATTGCTTAGAGGATTCTGTATCATCCGTCCCTTGAGCCGCAGCGGCGGCTTTCTTGGCTTTAGCGCGGGCAATTGCGGCGGCTACGGCTGCTTTACTCTTAGGTGCCTCAGTGCTGTTTGCATCAGCATTCACGACTTCGGCTGGCGCGTTATCGGCGGTGGTTTCTGCCGCAGCTGCTTTTTTGGCCGCGATCCGCGCCATGGCTTCGGCGACGGCATTTTTATCCGTTGAGCTCATGGTCGCTTGGCGACGCGCAGCGGCTTCCTTAGCCTTGGCTTCGCGGGCGAGTTTTTCTTCTTCGAGGCGTTGAATACGTGCCTCGAAGCGCAGTTTGGCGCGCTCGGCTTGATGTTTCTCATCGGCGGCTTGTTTTAGTGCCGATTTAGCGATGCGGTAGTATTCCACCAGTGGAATATCACTGGGGCACACATAACTACAGCAACCGCATTCGATGCAATCTTTAAGGTTGTAGCTGGCCGCCTTGTCATATTCTTCAGCTTTTGCATGCCAAAACAGTTGTTGTGGTAGCAAGAGTGCAGGGCAGGCGTTGGCACATTCGCCGCAGCGGATACAGGCCTTTTCCTCTGGAGTGGTTCCAATCTCTTGACTGCTTGGCACCAAAATACAGTTTGTGCCCTTTAAAATCGGCACTTGGATGGTGGGTAACGCATGGCCCATCATAGGGCCACCAATAATCACTTTTTGATCGGCTTCGGCGTTAAATTCAGTATATTTGAGCACATGTTCAACGGGCGTGCCTATGGGTAACCAATAGTTGCCGGGCTTACCGACATTTTGGCCGGTAACGGTAACCACTCGTTCAATCAACGGTTTACCTTGGGTCACGGCTTGGTGAATCGCAAACGCGGTTCCCACGTTATGCACGACAATCCCAAGCTTAGCGGGGATGGAGCCTGAGGGCACTTCACGCCCTGTGATGATCTGAATAAGCTGCTTTTCACCGCCAGAAGGATACTTGGTTGGTATCGCCGTCACCCGCGTGCTGCCCGCAGGGAGCGTGGATTGACTCACCGCCTGTTGCATGGCTTTGATGGCTTCGGGTTTGTTGTCTTCGATAGCAATCACAATACGCTTGGGCGCGAGGAGGCGATGGATAATTCCAATCCCCGCCAGAATGTCTTGGCTGTATTCGCGCATTAAACGATCGTCGGCGCTGATATAGGGTTCACACTCCACGCCGTTGATAATCACTAATTCGATTTCACTGACGGGATTCAGCTTGATATGGCTTGGGAAGGCGGCGCCGCCCATACCGGCAATGCCTGCACCATGGATTTTGGCAATCATCTCTTGATTGCTGAGCTCAATTGAGCCTGGCGTTAACTCGCACCAGCGGTCTTCACCATCGGCGGCAATCACGCAGGTATTGACCGGCAAGGCCGAGGCGTGGTTGCTGGCTCTTGGCTCAATGGCGACGACAGTGCCAGAGGTTGGCGCATGCACTGGCAAATGCCAAATCGAGGTGCCTTGAGTTAATGGCGCGCCTTTTAATACTTTGTCACCCACTTTGACTGCAAGGGTGCAGTTTTCACCAACCTGTGGCACAGGGACAAGGTATTCCTGTGCTAATGGCAGTTGGCTAATCGGTGTGGTGTTGGAGAGGAATTTGACTTCAGGCGGATGAATGCCACCGGGTGAGCGCCAAAGGGTTCCTTTATCTAATTGATCTAATAAAGTCAGCACCGCTTATCCTCTCTTTTCTTCGTGCGGGGTCTCTTGGATAAGAGTCACGGGAATGGCGTTTAAGCGCCAGTTCCAGTTTTTCAGATTTTGGCCCACAGGGATCATATCGATACAGTCAACGGGGCAGGGCTCGACACAGAGATCGCAACCTGTGCAGTCTGCCGTGAGCACGGTATGCATGAGTTTGCCCGCACCAATAATGGCATCGACTGGACAAGCCTGAATACATTTAGTGCAGCCAATACATTCATCTTCGCGAATGTAGGCGACTTTTTTGACTTGGGATTGGGCCTCGGCATTGAGCGGCTCAGGCTCTACGCCCATTAAGCTGGCGAGCTTTTCCATGGTCGCGGTGCCGCCAGGCGGGCACTTATTGACTTTATCGCCATTGGCAATCGCTTCGGCGTAGGGGCGGCAACCGGGATAACCACATTGACCGCATTGGGTTTGTGGCAGAATCGCTTCGAGTTCATCGACGATGGGATTGCCTTCAACCTTAAATTTTAAGGCGGCAAATCCGAGTAATACCCCAAAGAACAATGCCAATAGGGTTAATAAAATAACGGCAATTAACATGGTGGACATCTATTTAACCAATCCTGTGAATCCCATAAAGGCCAGTGACATCAGCCCTGCGGTGATCATGGCAATCGCGCCACCTTTGAAAGGCATAGGCACGTCGGCCGCAGCTAAACGTTCACGCATCGCGGAAAACAGAATCAACACTAAGGAAAAACCCACCGCAGCACCAAAACCATAGATAGCAGATTGAATAAAATCGTGTTTTTCGTTCACGTTTAACAGGGCAACCCCGAGTACAGCGCAGTTAGTGGTGATGAGCGGCAGATAGATACCGAGTGCGCGGTGTAAAGCCGCACTGGTTTTTTGCACCACCATCTCAGTAAATTGCACCACCACGGCAATCACCAGAATAAAGCTCATGGTACGCAGGTAACCTAAGTCAAAGGGCAATAACAGATATTGGTTGACGAGGTAACTGAGAATCGACGCTAAGGTCAACACAAAGGTCGTGGCCATAGACATGCCGATAGCGGACTCCAATTTGCTGGAGACCCCCATAAATGGACATAAACCTAAGAATTTCACTAAAACGAAATTGTTAACCAGCACTGTGCTGATCAACAACAGGAGATATTCACTCATCTGAATACTTGTCTAAACGGATCTTGGCCGTATTATCGACTTTTCCGTTTGCATAAACAACATATAGAATGCAGGGTTAACTATCTTTACTGTAAATTTGCGCGGTCCGTTAACCCTGCGCTGGCTTAAATTTGGTCAGTTAAGGTAATGGCTTGCGGCTGGGCAATATAATAGCCCTGCAGCCCATCGACGAGGAGTTTTTCGAGGGTCAGTTTTTCTTCCTGACGTTCGACACTTGTCGCGATAACACGAATGCCGATACGTCTTGCCACATCCACCATCATCCGCACGAAAAACTTATTATTGCTGTCTTCATCGATTGATGAGGTGTAGCTGCCATCGAGCTTAATGTAGTCTGGGCGCACTTCGCTGAAGAATTTGAAGGAGGTAAAGCTCATCCCAAATCGCTCGATTGAGACCCGCGAACCGACACTGTGAACCTCACGGACGAACTTATAACTGGCACCTAAATTGGCTTGCATACCCGACTCGTTGATCTCAAACACTAGACGTGAGGCGATATACCTGTGCTTGCCGAGAACATCTCGCAACCAGCCGACAAACAGTTCTTGATGGGCCGAAAAAGCGCTGATATTGATGCCAAAGTTACCGCTAATGGTCGGATTTTCTTTAAGCATTCTTAATGTGCTGATCACCACGAGTTTATCTAATTCGGTGCTCATGCCGTGGCGCTCGGCCATGGCGATAACTGTGGTGGTGGGTAAAAACTTGCCTTCGCTGTTGTAAAAGCGTGCCAGTAACTCGCGGTAGACCTCGACATCATTGCGGCAAGGTTGAATGGGTTGCTGAAAAAACTTCAGCGCTTGGCGGCTAATTAAGTCGTTGATTGCCACTTTCCAACGATCGTCGCCAAACTGCTCGTCACCATTGAGTTTCTCTTGAATATGGAAACTGTTGGGGCCTAAGGTTTGGGCTATGCTCACGGCGGTGTCCGCCAAGGAGAGCAGGTTAACGGGATCTGTACCCTGTTGGTAAGGCACTAAGCCAATGTGCGCCACAGATTCGGCTCTCGTCATCTGCTGGTATTCATCGAGGAATACTTTAAGTTGTTCTAAAAATTTAGGGCCGTCTTTTAACACTAAATCGGGTAAAAAAATCGCAAAATCGGCGCTGGAGACGCGGTAGCATTCCGAATCGGGATATTTTGAACAGGCCTTACGAATGCAATTGGCGACGCTGGCTAAATAATCATCACCAGCGGAGCGACCTTGTAACTGGTTCACATGGGAAAGCTCAGTCGCTTTAACCATGGCGAGTAGCCCAAGTTGCGGCACGCTGCGGTTACTAATGCTTTCCAACTTTGTGGTAAAACGCGGACGACTGCCAAATCCGGTGATCGGATCCTGATAAGCCACCTTATGCAGTTTCTGGTTCTCTTGGGTGAGGGTATCCATTTGCGATTTGAGCTGCAGGCGGCAGTCTTCGAGTGCCAATCTCACTGGCGTCATTTCACCATTGAGTTTGGAGGACTCAATGGCGGAAAAATTCATCTCTGGAATGTGGGAAATATACTCAGCCGCATAACGGATAGCCGATCTTAACTTGTTGTTAAGCAATACAAACACAACCAAGAGTATGATGTAGGTGAGTATCAATACTAAGCCGAGTTGCTGAGTGCTGCCGATAGCTGTCTCAATCGCTTGGTCGGCACTGAGTTTTACCTGCAAACGACCCGCGGCCAGTTTTTGCGTATGAGCTAAATCTAAGGCAAATAATCCAGAGAGTGGATGCGAACCCTGGGAATTGAGCTCACCTTGGGTGTAATTGAGCTGTCCATCGGTATCATCAATATATTGAAAAAACTGCAGCGGGTAATGGGCAGAAATAGTTTGATAGAGCTCGGCGCCATTGCCTTGCCACTGGGAAAAATTACCCAAGTATTGTTTGAAGTTACTGAGCTCTTGTTGTTGCTGGACCTGGAGCTGGTTATTTTCGTTGTGATAAATCCAACCAAACAGCCCTAAAAAAATCAGCAATAAAAAGATGGGATATGATTTAGACATCGCCATAAAAATCCGCTCTCAAAGTGTCTTAGTATTACGGACAGAATATTAAATGAATGCTCAGTCAATATCCCTATCTGCGTGATGATACTCAAAATTTTGGTTAACAAGCAGATCACAGTGTAACTGTATTTGAGGCAAAACAGAAATGAAAAGCGATTAGTTTAACGGAGTCACAAAGGAGGGGATTGTGTGTATTGCGATAAGAAAGTGGCTCCCCTGACTGGACTTGAACCAGTGACATACGGATTAACAGTCCGCCGTTCTACCGACTGAACTACAGGGGAGTAGAGGGTGCGATATTGCTATCGACTTGAGATATCATCTTTTAAAGTGGCTCCCCTGACTGGACTTGAACCAGTGACATACGGATTAACAGTCCGCCGTTCTACCGACTGAACTACAGGGGAGTAGAGGGTGCGATATTGCTATCGACTTGAG